>NZ_VNIM01000004.1 GCF_007785815.1 Alterirhizorhabdus solaris
TGACGTTGCAGACCGCCGACGGCCCGATCGTGATCGCGCTGGAGACGGCCCGCGCGCCGATCACCACCGCAAACTTCCTGCGCTATGTCGATCAGAAGCGGCTCGACGGCACCAGCTTCTATCGTGCGGTAAAGGTCGGGCCGGGCATCGGCCTCGTCCAGATGGGCACGCGCAACGACCCGAAGAAGACGCTGAGGCCGATCCCGCACGAGCCGACGACGAAGACCGGCCTCTCCCACATCGACGGCGCGATCGCGATGGCGCGGGCGGCGCCGGGCACGGCGGGCGGCGATTTCTTCATCACCGTGGGACCGTTCCCCTCGATGGACGCGGACCCGACCCAGCCGGGCGACAACGCCGGCTACGCCGTGTTCGGCCGCGTGGTGGAGGGGATGGACGTGGTCCGCCGCATTCTCGCCGCCCCCGTCTCCCCCACCGAGGGCGAGGGCCAGTTGAAGGGCCAGATGCTCAGCCCGGTGATTGCGATCACCAGCGCGCGTCGCTCGCCCCTGGCCACCGCCACGCCGCCCGTCCCGGCGACGCCCGCGCCGCCGGCTCCGTAATCAGTCCAGCACCTTGCCCGAGGTTTCCGGCAGCCACACCAGAGTCACCACCAGCGACATCGCCACCACCCCGACCATGTACCACAGGCCGGAGAACGGATCGCCAGTACGCGCGACGATGTACTGGCTGATGAAGGGCAGGAATCCGCCGAAATAGCCGGTGCCGATATGGTAGGGCACCGACATCGACGTGTAGCGTACCCGCGCCGGGAACAACTCCACCAGCAGCGCCGCGACCGGGCCGTACGTCATCCCCGAGAGAAAGCCGATCACGACGATCCCCAGCACCAGCGCCAGCCCGCGCGGCAGGCTGGGGCGGATCTTCTCCAGCCGGTAGCCAGCATCGGCCAGCGCCTTGTTCAGCGCCGCCGGGCTGCCGGCATCCACCGCTGCGCCGCCGATCGTCACCACCGGCGCAGCGCCGGCCACGCCCGCTACCTTGGTATAGGCCACGCCCTTCTTCGACAGCGCATCGAGCAGCCGGCCGCAGGCGGTTTCCTGTCCCCTGGTGGCGAACGGATCGTAGGTGCAGTCGCTGCCCGTCACCACCACCGGCGCGCGGGCCATCGCGGCGGCCAGATCGGGGTTGGCGGTATCGGCCATCCAGTGGAACAGCGGGAAGATCAGCAGCAGCGTCAGCGCATAGCCCGCCACGATCGGCTTCTTGCGGCCGATACGGTCGCTCAGCCAGCCGAACAGGATGAACCAGCCGAGGCTGAACACCGCGCCGATCCCCACGATCAGCCGCGCCGCCGTATCCTCGATCCGCAGCGAGTTCTGGAGAAAGTACAGCGCCTGGAACTGCGCTGTGTACCAGATCACCGTCAGCCCGGCGGCAATGCCGAACAGCGCCACCAGCACCAGCCTGATCTTGGGCCAGCTGTCGAAGCTTTCGCGCACCGGATTGGCGGCGATCTCGCCCCCCGCCTTCATCGCCTGGAAGACCGGGCTCTCCTTCAGCTTCAGCCGGATCCACAGCGAGACGGCCAGCAGCAGGATCGAGAACAGGAACGGGATACGCCAGCCCCACGCCTCCCACGCCACCGGGTCGACGAAGCTGGTCGAGGTGAGCACCACGATGATGCTGAGCAGGAAGCCGCCGATCACGCTGGCCTGGATGAAGCTGGTATAGAAGCCGCGCCGGTTGCGCGGGGCGTGTTCCGCCACGTAGATCGCCGCCCCGCCATATTCGCCGCCCAGCGCCAGCCCCTGCAGCAGCCGGCAGACGACGAGGAGGATGGGCGCGGCGATGCCGGCCTGCGCAAAGGTGGGCAGCAGGCCGACGGCGGCCGTCGCCAGCCCCATCAGCGTCACGGTGACGAGGAACGTGTATTTGCGCCCCAGCCGATCGCCCAGATAACCGAACAGGATCGCCCCCAGCGGCCGCACGCCGAAGCCCGCGCCGAAGGTGGCAAGCACCAGCAGGAAACCCGCCGTCTCGCTGGCGGCGGGAAAGAACAGCTTGGCGATGATCGTGGCGAGCGTGCCGTAGACGAAGAAGTCGTACCATTCGAACACGGTGCCGAGCGAGGAGGCGAGGATGACCAGCCTGTCCCGCCTGCCCGTATCCACGCTGCCCCCGCCGATGCCCTGCGCCTGCGCCATCTCGATCCCCCACCCCGTTGCCCGCCTGTATGAGCAGCCGCCGCACGGTGGCAAGCATGACGACGGCGGATGCCCCGGGGGCTTGACGAACGCCCCCGCGCCCGCCAATGAGCGCGCTCCGCGACGGCCCCTTCGTCTAGCGGTCTAGGACGTCGCCCTCTCACGGCGAAAACACGGGTTCGATTCCCGTAGGGGTCACCAGCTGTAAAATAACGTTTTATTTCAGCGCTTTAGGTGTGGGAGGGCGGGCATGCCTCTCACACTGGTCTCTCACAGTTTAGCATTGAGTGATCGCACCTCCACGGTTGATGCGTGGCGCTGATATCGTGCTTGCCCGAATGCGTGCGCCCAGGTCAGCGGCATAATGGCTTGATCAGGTAAATCAGATTACCGAGTTTTGGGAAAGTCACAGCGTCGGAGGGACAAGCGGCGTGCCCCCAAGGCCGACTATTTCTGGTCCGAGGTATAGAATTCGAATGCTCGCACAGCCCAGAAACGCGCCACCTGTGCACCCTTGTGCCTCTTCGTTGAGACGGACAAACGCCTTCTCGATCGAGATTAGGGTCAGCACTTCAGGTCAGGCGAACAGAAAACGGGCGCTGGCCGCTTCGAGCACCACACGGTCATCGGCCAACCTGGAGACTTGAACGAACTGGGTGGATGCTCCCTTCGTTCCATCGTTTCAATCGTCGTCCAGCACGTCTTCCGGTCACTGCCCTTGGGCGAACCATCCTACCGGCGGATGGGCGGCGCGTCGTATCGAGCCCCTATACCGATGATCGACACGGGGGAGGATCATCGATGAAAATGGCGAACCTTCGACTCACCAAGGGTGTTGATGCGGTCGATGAGCGCGCGATCACGACCATCCTCATACGCTATGCCACGGGCATCGACACCCGCGACTGGGCGCTTTTCCGGACGTGTTTCAGCGAGGACTTCGAAGCCGATTATGGCGTGTTCGGCAAATGGCGCGGTCCGCGCGAGATCACCGAGTACATGCGGGCGGCGCATCTGGACATGGGACGTACGCTGCATCGAATCACCAACATCTCGATCTGGCGGCAGGCGGACGAGGTGCAGGCACGAAGCTATGTCGATGCGCTGCTGATGCCGGCAAAGTCGGGCGGTCCGGTCAATCGCGGGATCGGCGCCTACGACGACCGGTTCGTCCGGACCAGCGAAGGCTGGCAGATATCGCGCCGGATGTTCGACCCGGTGCTGCTGCGATGAGCGACGTGTCGATCAACCGTCAGGTTGTGCTGGCCCGTCGGCCGGACGGCATCGCGCAAGCGGCCGACTTCACCATCCGTGGAGCCCCCGTGCCGGTGCCGGTGCCGGGCGAGATACTCGTTCGGAATCATTACCTCTCGATCGACCCCGCGATGCGCGGATGGATCGCGGATCGCGACGGCTATGCCCCGCCGGTCGCGATCGGTGAGGTAATGCGAAGTCTCGCCGCAGGAGAGATCCTCGTCTCTCGCCACCCGGATTTCACCGTGGGCGAACATGTCACCGGCTGGTTCGGCTGGCAGGATCATGCGGCGGTGACGGCCGACCGGGTGATCCAGCGAACCACCGCTGCCGAAGCACGCATCGCGCTGGGCATCCTCGGCCTCAACGGCGTCACGGCACTGCTCGCGCTGACGCTGGTGGGTGAGCCGCAGGCCGGACAGACGGTACTCGTCTCCACAGCGGCGGGGTCGGTCGGCTCGGCGGTGGGGCAGATCGCGCGCCTTCTGGGCTGCCGTACGATCGGGATTGCCGGCGGCGCCGCCAAGGTCCGCGATTGCATCGATCGGGTCGGTTACGACGCGGCGATCGATTACAAGTCGGAGGATGTCGGCGCGCGTATTGCGGCCCTGTGCCCGGAAGGGGTACACATCTATTTCGACAACACCTCGGGCGCGATCAGCGATGCGGTGTTTCCTCACCTCGCCCTTCGGGGTCGGGTCATCGTGTGCGGCACCGCCGCGTTCGATCGCTGGACGCCCTGGCCGCACGGCCCCCGCGTGGAGCGGCACCTGCTGGTCAGGCGGGCGCGTATGGAAGGTTTCGTCCTGTTCGATCACATGGACCGCTTCGACGCGGCGGTGGCGCGACTGCGTGGCTGGATCGAGGAAGGGCGGCTCGTCTGGCAGGAGGAGGTGCTGGAGGGGATCACCGCCTGCCCCGATGCGCTCGCCGGCCTCTATCGCGGTGAGAATCACGGAAAACGACTCGTCAGGCTGACACAAGGGAACGAGCGATGACGCACCTGCAGGGCAAGATCGCCGTCGTCACCGGCGCCTCGGCAGGGATCGGCGCGGCGACCGTGAGGGCGCTGGCCGAAGCGGGGGCGGTGCCGGTGCTAGTCGCGCGTCGGGCCGGCCGGTTGGAGGCGCTGATGGCGGAAATCGGCTGCGGCGTCGCCTGTCCGCTCGATCTGGCGGATGAGGCCGCGCCATCCGCGCTTGTCGAGTTCGTCCTCGCCCGGTTCGGCCGGGTCGATCTCGTCATCCATAACGCCGGCATCCTTCACGTTGGCACCTATGCGGATTTCGATCCCGCGAATCTGCGGCAGATGATCGCGGTGAATTACGAGTCGATCGTCCGCAGTTCCCATCTGTTCGCGCGGGCGATGCGGGCACAGGGTGGAGGCCAGATCATCAACATTTCGAGCATCGGCGCCGGCATCAAGGCCGTCGGTACGGGGATCTACGGCGGGCTGAAGCAGGCGCTGGAGACGTTCACCGACGTGCTGCGCGTCGAACTTGCCGGCAGCGGCATCAAGGTCGGCCTCGTCGCCCCCGGCACCACCAGCACCGAGATATTCGAGCCGATGAAGGCACAGGGACAACCGGGTTGGGACAGCTACATTCCCGCGCTTCGACCCGAAGACGTCGCCCGCGCCGTGATGTTCATGGCCGATCAGCCGCCCCACGCCAATGTCGCGCGGTTGCACGTCTATTCGGCGTCCGAAGGGTTCTGATCCGATGAGGGCGGTGTGAAGCAATAGGCGCAGATCTTGTTGCCGTCGGGATCGTACAGATAGGCACCGAAGGCATGAGCCACCGCCCCGCGCGGTCCGGGCGCGCCGGCATCGGCGCCGTCGTGCGCCAGACCCGCCGCGTGGAACAGGATCACCGCCGTGCGATAGGGCGCCTTGAAGCCGAGCGTCGCGCCATTCGACGGGCTTGCCGTGCCGACCAGCGGTCGCAACACCAGCAATTCCGGCACGCGACGACCGTAACCGATCCCCTGATCGAGAAACGGCCCGAGATTAACGATGCCGAGCGGTGCCAGCACCGCGTCGTAAAAGCGGCGCGATCGATCAAGGTCCGTGCTCGCAAGGCAGGCGTGGGTGAAAATGCCCATCGCCTTATGCTGTCGGACGAAAGACGGGGTCGGCCGGCGTCATCGACCGAGGGCGCACCCCCTGCCCATTATCAGGCCTCGCCCTGCTTCCTGCGATCAAGGCGATGTCCCTGCCTGCGGCCACGTGCGCTCTCCTGAATGGGTCATGCCCCTGCTCGGCGTTGTGGTGACGCCTCCCACCTGCCGCCCGAAAGGGGCGGCGCGGCGCGCGTACGATACCCTGCCCGACAACACAGGAGAGGCGCAGTGGCAACGGACGAGGCGGGCTTCACGGTGCGATATGGTGAGTGGGCGGTGATCGCCGGCGGCTCCGATGGTTTGGGCGCCGCCTTCGCCGAGCGGCTGGCGGCGCGTGGCATGAACTGCCTGCTGGTCGCGCGGCGGCCGGCGCCGCTCGATGCGGTGGCGGCGGCGCTGCGGCGCCACCATGGCGTCCAGGTCCGCACGCTGTCGCTCGATCTGGGCGCGGCGGATGCGGTCGGACAGTTGCTGGCGGCGACAACGGACCTTGACCTCGGCGTCGTCGTCTTCAACGCCGGGGCCGAATCGACCGGCGCGCGATTTCTCGATGCGCCGTTCGGCGAGTGGCGCATGCTGATCGATCGCAACGTCGGCTTTCTCACGGAGGCGCTTTACGGATTCGGCCGGCGGATGCGGGCGCAGGCGCGGGGCGGCCTGATCGTCGTCGGCTCGGAGGCCGCGTTCGGCGGGGCCGCCCGCGGGGCGATGTACACCGCGAGCAAGGGCTATGCGCTCAATCTGTGCGAATCCCTCTGGGCCGAACTCCGCCCCCACGACGTGGACGTGCTGACCCTGCTGTTCCGCATCGCCGATACGCCCACGTTGCGAACGGTGCTGGCGCGGCGCGGCATCCCGATCGAGGCCACAGGCGCGGTATCGCCAACGATACTGGCGGAGGCATCCGTGACGGCGCTGGCCGATGGCCCGGTCCTCAACTTCGACGAGGAGGATGCAACGGACCCGCTGACCGCCGCCGCGCCACGCCGTACACGCGTGGAGCAGGTGAGCGTCACGCTGGAGGGTTTCTACGCCGACGTGGCTTGATAGCACGAGTCCTTCCCAAAGACGGGTTCGACCGCTGCCACGATGGCCGACTTCCCCCGGCAGGCAGGCGGGCGACGAGCCGCCGGCGATAATCCGGGGGGAGCCTGACAATGTCCAAGCTGAGATCTATCCGTCTTCTGGGGGTGCTTCTTGCGGCGACGAGCGCGCCGGCGATCGCGCAAAGCGGCGCAGACCAGCCGCCACCCGCCGGGCCGGAGGCGACGGCCGGCCGGACCGAAGAGTCCGGTGACATCGTCGTCACCGCCCGCCGTACCGCCGAGAATATTCAGTCCACCCCCGTATCGGTCGTCGCGTTCGGCGCGGAGTCGCTGCGTCAGGCGACGATCCGCGATACGCAGGATCTGCTCATCAAGACGCCCGGTGTGTTCCTTGCCGGCTCCGGCGGGCGGCTGAACAGCAACTTCTCCATTCGCGGCCAGTCGAAGGCGCTGGCCGGCAACAGTGCCCCCGGCGTCATCAGCTACTTCGCCGAAGTGCCGCAGCCGACCGTCGGTTCCAGCGTGCCAGCCTACGATCTCTCGTCGGTACAGGTGCTGAAAGGGCCGCAGGGCACACTGTTCGGCCGCAACACCACTGGCGGTGCGATCCTCTATTATCCGACCGCGCCGACCTACACGCTGTCCGGCTATGCCCTCGCGGGGATCGGCAACCACGACGGACGCATTCTGGAAGGCGCGCTGAATCTGCCGATCGTGGATGGCAAGGTGGCTTTGCGCATCGCGGGCCAGTTGCAGAAGCGGGACGGCTATACGAAGAACATCGGGGTCGGCGGCGATGCCGACGATCTCGACAGCCGGGCCGTGCGCGCTTCGCTGCTGCTCGAACCGATCGACGCGATACGCAACACGACGATCGTCGATTTCTACCGCAGCAGCACGGTGGGCGGCGGCTCGGTACTGTTCAAGGTGGTCTCCGGCCCCAGCGCGCTGACCGCGACAGGCACGCTCGCCGCCGCGCAGGTCCAACTGGCGCTGCAACGCGCGCGTGGCCCGCGCGTCATCAACTCGGACGTGGACGCGTTCGAGCGCGCCCGCCGGTTCGGCATCACCAACCGGACCGAGGTGGATGTGAGCGACGATGTCACGCTCATCAACATCTTCGGCTATCGCAAGACGGAGATCGATTATTTCTCCAGCGTCGATGGCCTGCCGACGCTGATCTCGGACGGCACTGGCGCGATCCCGCGTGGTCTGCCCGTCACCGTCGTCGGCGGCCGCCAGACTTCGGATGTGGCCCAGTTCACCGACGAGTTACAGCTGAAGGGTTCGCTGCTCGGCGACAAGCTGGACTGGTTGGTGGGTGGCTTCTACCTCAAGAGCAAGCCCAAGGGACCGAGCGGCACCTATATTCCGGTGTTCATCCTGCCCGGCATCACCAATGCGCCGTTCAACTACAGTTTCTATACCGAGGAGAGCAAGGCGCTGTTCGGCAACGTCGGCTATGCGCTCGACGGTCTGATCGACGGGCTGAAGCTCAACGCCGGTTTCCGCTACACCTGGGACGATATCTCCTCGTGCGTCGGCGGCGGCACCTCGCCCAACCCGGTCGTCTCGCCCGGTGGTTGCCGCAGCGGCGATCCGGCGATCCGCAACGCCAGCGTCAACAAGACCTCGTCAAAGGCGCCGACCTGGCAGGTGGGCCTCGACTGGAAGGCCAGCGACGCGATCTTCCTCTACGTCGCCACGCGGCGCGGCTACCGGGCGGGGGGCATCAACAGCCCGACGCTCGCCGGTCGCCTCGCCCCGTTCCAGTCGTTCGATCCGGAGAAGGTGACTGATATCGAGGCGGGCATCCGTTCCGATTTCAAGCTCGGCGACGTAGGGCTGCGCTTCAATGCGTCGCCGTTCGTGGGCTGGTATAGCAATGTGCAGGTGCCGATCTCGGGACTGAACACGCAGGCATCGTGCAGCCTGACCGCCCCCGGCGGCACCAACGCGCCGCGCTCGCCCGATGGCGACTGCAACGCCGCCAACGATCCGAGCGGCGGCACGTTGCTGGTGAACGCCGGCAAGACGCGCGTCTCCGGTGTCGATCTGTCGGGCAGGATCCAGCCGACACGCACGCTGTCGCTCGATCTGGGGGCGACGTTCCTCGATCTGAAGTCCCGCTCGCTGACCCTGCCCGCATCGCTGACGCCCTATCTCGCGGTGCAGGCGGTGCCGTTCAATCTCGTCGCCAAGACGACGATCACGGCCGGCGCACGCTGGACCCTGCCACTGCCCGAGTCGTTCGCCACCGGCGTGCTCTCGGCGGACTATTACCATTCCAGCAGCGTGCGATCGTCCGATGCGGTCCTGCCGGCCTACGATCTAGTCAACGCCCGGTTCGACCTCAACGAGATCGGCGGCACGCGGATCGACGCCAGTGTCTTCGTGCGGAACGTCTTCAACAAGAAATATCTGGCGTCAGCCAACGTCGGATCGAACCAGCTCGGCATCGGCAGCGGTTTCTACGGCGCGCCACGACTGTACGGCGTGGAACTGCGCGTCCGCTTCGGCGACTGACCGGGCAGCACCCTTCAGGGCGGGCAGCAGTGACGCCCCCGACCCTCAGGCGTCCACTACCGAGAGCGCCGATTGCGGGCAGGCCTCCGCCCCTTCGCGTGCCAGCGCCTCCAGCCCGTCGGGCACAAACTCCTGTTCCACATACACGACGCCGTTGCCGTCCAGCTTATACATGTCGGGGCAGATTTCCGCACAGACGCCATAACCGCAGCAGGCGGCCTTATCGATCACGACCTTGAGCTTACCGGACACCAGCCTCTCCTCTTTTTATCCTCGCGGCCTCATTACACCTTGAACACATCCCGTTCAACCTGTATCACCATGCCAACGAATTGATCCTGAGGAGAGGATGATGTTGCAGAAAGCGACGTTCACGCTGGCAGACGGCGCAACGCTCGACGACCTCGTGATCCGCGACACCAACGAGGTGTCGCTCCGGGTCATGAACGATCACGAGCTGTACAAGCTGGAGATGGAGCGGATTTTCGCAAAGACGTGGCTGCTGTTGGGCCACGACACGGAAATCCCCAAGGCCGGTGATTTCATCGTTCGCGACATGGGCGAGGATCAGGTGATCGTCACGCGCGATCGCAACAATGAGATTCACGTCAACCTCAACGTCTGCCCCCATCGCGGCATGAAGGTGTGCACCGCCGAGACGGGCAACGCGCAGGCCCATCGCTGCATCTATCACGGCTGGGCCTTCCGCCCCGATGGCAGCTTCATCGGCGCGCCGGTGGAGAAGGAGAAGATGCACGGCAACCAGCGGGAGAAATCCGAGCTGGGGCTGAAGAAGGCACGCGTGCGGCTGTACGGCGGGCTGATCTTCGCCACGTGGAATATCAACGGGCCATCGTTCGACGATTTCCTGGGGGACATGAAATTCTATCTGGACCAGCTGTTCTGCCGAACCGACAGCGGACTGGAGATGCTCGGGCCGCCACAGCGGTTCGTCCTCCCCTGCAACTGGAAGATTCCCGGCGAACAGTCCGGCTCGGACGGTTTCCACACGCTGACGCTGCACCGCTCGCTGATGGAAGGCGGGATCATGGGCGGCACGGCGGAATCGATCTACGATAACGCGCCCGGCATGTACGGCGTCGATGTCAGCGTGCCGCAGGGTCATTCCCTGCGCTGCCTCGAAGCCGCGCAGACCTTCAAGATGTTCGCCGACGTCAGCTTCGAGGGCAAGACGACCGAGGAGCGGCTCAACCTGCTGCCGCCGCCGGGTGTGACCAAGGATCTGATCCCGCAGCTGTTCAAGAATCTTTCAAAGGAACAGGTTGAGCAACTGGCGACGATCCCGCCGCAGGTGGGCGGCATGTTCCCGAACATCCTGCTCGCCTTCATCTTCGCCCCCCGCACCGATGGCGGCTCGTCCGGCGCGCTGGCGCTGCATACCTATGTGCCCAAGGGGCCGGACAAGGTGGAGTTCGTGAACTTCATCTTCGCGGAAAAGGATGCGCCCGAGCAGGTGAAGCGCGACATGCTGCAGAACGCGATCCAGCAGACCGGCACCTCCGGCATCATCGAGCAGGACGATGCCGACACGTGGCCGCAGATCATGCGGAACAGCCGCGGTGCCATCAGCAAGACGATGACGCTGAAGTATCAAGCGCTGCACGGGCACGAACGGCCGGACAACTGGTATGGCGAAGGCTTGCTCTACCCCGGCTTCACCAAGGACGACACCCAGTGGAACTGGTGGCTGGCCTATTACGACCTGATGGCCGAAGCCTGAGCGGGAGGACCGATACCATGTCAGTCAATTACGCGACCGCCGCCGTGGACAAGGCCAGCGTCATGCGCGGTCTGGTTTCGAAAATCCGGGTGCCGCTCGGCTCCGAAATCTACAACCGGCTCCTCGAAACGCTCTACGACGAGGCCGCCGCGCTGGACGAGCGACGCTTCGACGACTGGATCGTGATGCTGGCGGAGGATCTGACCTATACCGCCCCCGTCCGCGTCACCCGTAACGGCCCGAACAAGGACCGCGACGTGATGCGGACGATGATGCATTTCGACGACAACTATGCGTCGATCCTGATGCGGACCGGCCGCCTCGCCAAGAGTGCATGGGCGGAAGATCCCCCCTCGCGCACGCGCCGTTTCGTCACCAACGTCCGCATGGCCGAGTGTGAGACGGCGGGCGAGTATGAGGTGGTGAGCTACCTCTATGTCGAGCGCAGCCGGCTGGACAATCCAGAGAACGAGACGACGAGCTGCGAGCGGCGTGACATCTGGCGCCTCGCGGACGGTGGCTACCGGCTGAGCCGGCGCGAGATCATCGTCGATCAGTCGACGCTGGGCATGTCCAACTTCGCGATCTTTCTCTGAGGATCGCGGCGTGGCCGGCTCCCCTCATGTGGTCGTCGTCGGCAGCGGGCTGGCGGGCTACGGCGTATTGCGCGAACTGCGAAAGCTCTCGCCCGATGCGACGCTGACGCTGGTGACGCTGGACGACGGCCATTTCTATTCCAAGCCGGCGCTCTCCACCGCGTTCGCCAAGGGGAAGATCGCCGATACGCTGGTGACGACGCCCGCGGCGAAGATGGTTACGCAGCTGCGGCTGGATCTGCGCGCCGGCCGCGAGGCCGAGGCGATCGATCGCGAGGGGCGTCTCCTGCTCACCACCGGCGGGCCGATCGATTATGATACGCTGGTGCTGGCGCTGGGCGCCGACCCGGTCCGCCCGGCGGTGGACGGCGACGGCGCGCATCGTGCGCTGGCGGTGAACAACCTCGATCAGTATCGCACCTTCCGCGAGGCGCTGCCCGATGCTGCCCGCGTGCTCATCATGGGTGGAGGCCTCGTCGGTACGGAATTCGCCAACGATCTGGTGTCGGCCGGCTATCGCCCGATCGTGGTGGACATGCTCGCTCATCCGCTGGCGCAACTGGTGCCGGCGGGCGTCGGCGACCGGGTGCGCGATGCGCTGGCGGAACAGGGTGTCGCCTGGCATCTCGGCCGCAAGGTGGTGGCGATCGACAAGGTCGGCGCCGGCCTGCGCGCCACGCTGGACGATGGTCGGGTGATCGACGCGGAGGCGGCGCTCTCGGCGGTCGGCCTGCGCCCGCATACCCGGCTAGCGGCCGAGGCGGGCCTTGAGATCAGCCGTGGCATCAAGGTGGACGTCACGGGCCGCACCAGCGATCCGCATATCTACGCGATCGGCGACTGCGCGGAATATGTGCAGGGGCTTGCCGCCTACGTCACCCCGATCATGGCCGCCGCCCGAGCGATCGCGCCCTCGGCGCTCGGCACGCCGACCGAGATCCGGTTCCCGACGCTGTCGGTGCAGGTGAAGACGACGCATCACCCCGTCGTCCTGCTCCCCGCCCCCGTCGGGCAGGCAGGCGCGTGGGCCTGCGAAATCGATGACGAACGCGGCGCGCGCTGGCTGTTCCGCGATGGCGACGGCACGGTACTGGGCTACGTACTGACGCGCGATCGCTGCCAGGAGCGGATGGACATGGATAAATTGGTAAGCGGGCAGATGCAGCAGGCGGCGGCATGAGCGGGCTGTTGCAGGACAAGGTGGCGATCGTCACCGGCGGCGCCAAAGGCCTCGGCCATGGCATCTCGCGGCGGATGGCGCGTGAGGGGGCCAAACTCGTCATCACCGGGCGCGACGGCGCGACGGCCGAGCGCGTCGCCGCTGAAATCCGCGACCGGTTCGGCACCGCGGCAATCGGGCTGGCGGCCGACATGGGCATAAAGGACGACGTGACCGGCATGGTCGATCGCGCAGTCGCCGAATTTGGCGGGCTCGACATTCTCGTCACCAATGCCTCGATGCTGTCGCCCAATGTCCTGCTCGAAGACAAGACCGACGAGATGCTCAAACGCACGATGGAAATCGGCACATGGGGCACCTGGTGGGCGATGCGCGCCGCCTTCCCGCACATGAAGGCGCGCGGCGGCGGCTCGATCGTCAATTTCTACTCGATCGACGCGCAGACCGGCGCGTGGCTGCACAGCGATTACAATATGAACAAGGGTGCCATCCTCGGCCTGACGCGTTCGGCGGCGGTCGAGTGGGGACGTTTCAACATCCGCACCAACGCGATCGCCCCGACCGGGATGGGACAGGTGTTCGCCGAACTCGCCGAGAAGGTGCCGGGGTTTCTCGACATGGCGACGGCCAGCAATCCGCTGAAGCGCGCCGGCGACCCGGAGGACGATATCGGCCCGGTGGTCGTCTTCCTCGCCTCCGAAATGGCAAGGTTTGTCAACGGGGAACTCATCAATGTCGACGGTGGTCAGCATCTGCCCGGCTACGTGAGCGTTCCCCACAATCTTGCGGAACTGGAGGCCGGTGAATGAAGCTGTTGCAATCCAGCGACTGGGGCGGATCGTCCGAACACGGCGCCAGCGTTCAGAAGATCCTCGACGGCACTTTGCGCGCGATGCGGACGATCGGCGCGCGCCGCCTTTCGATGAGCGACATCAGCGACGCCGGCGGCGTTTCGCGTGGCACGCTCTATCGTTACTTCGCCTCGAAGGAGGATGTGCTGGCAGCCGTCAGCGAGCACGTCTGCGACAGCTTCGAGCGAGGGATCATCGAAGCCGGGGCGGCCCACGCCGATCCGGTGGAGCGGTTTCGCGCGGTGATGCGCTTCTATGCCCGTTTCACAATCGAACGATCGCCCGAGGGCTTTTTTGAGGTGGAGCCGGCCTTCCACCTCAATTTTCTACGAACGCACTTCGCGCGCCACAAGGCGGCGGTGCGGATCGCGATCAATGCGTCACTCGATCATTTCGAGACGCTTACATGCAGCACCGTCGATCGCGATGCCTTCGTCGACACGCTCGTGCGACTTCAGCTCAGCACGCTGATCGTACCCGCCACACCCGAATGGATCGAGTTGTGGAACCAGTCACCGGACCGCCTGCTCGAATGGGCGCTGCGGCTCGCGGGAAAACAGGAGAGGACCAACTGATGGCTACCGCAATCAAGATGGATATCGCCGCGCAGCAAGGCTTCGCCTCCAAGGCGACGGCGGATGCCTATGTCGCCAAGGCCCGCAGCCTGCGCGCCTTCTTCCAGAAGGAAGCGCCGGAAGCGGAAAAGCGCCGCAGCCCGACCCCGGCGGTTCACAAGGTATTGAACGACGAGGGGCTACTTCGCCTGCTGCTGCCGCAACGGCTGGGCGGCGCCGGTCTTTCCCCCACGGATTTCTGTCGCGTGCAGATGGAGATCGCCAAGGGTGATCCGGCCGTCAGCTGGGTGATGCAGATCATCAACGGCACCAGCTGGATCACCAGCCTCGCGCCGGACAGCGTGCAGGATGCGGTGTTCGGCAACGGCCCCCAGCCGGTGTGCGGTGCGTACAACCCGCCCGGCAAGGCCCGCAAGGTGGACGGCGGCTGGATCATCAACGGCAAATGGCCGTACATGTCGGGATCACGCCAGTCGAATTGGGCGCAACAGGGTGTCGTCCTCGAAGGGTACGACGGACCGGTCGTGCCCGGCATCAACATGTGCTACCTGCCGATGGCGAGCATGACGATCGAGGATACGTGGTTCGTCTCCGGCATGCAGGGCACCGGCTCCGACACCGCGATCGCCAGGGACGTGTTCATTCCCGAAGGCCAGATGGTGCTGATGGACGAGCGCGCGGGCCAGATCGACCGCACCAAGCGCCACTTCGGCGCGCCGTCCGATCTTCTGCCCGCCGTCCCGGTGGTCCGCACCACCGGCATCGCCCAGTTGATCGGCGCGGTGGAAGCGATGCTGGAAATCGTGACCGCGGAATCGTCTAAGAAGCCGGTGTTGACCACGTTCATCACGCCGCGCACCAACTCCGGCGCGTACATGCGCGATCTCGGTGAGGCCGCGGCGATGATCGACACCGCCAAGCTGATCCTGTTCGACCTGACTGGCAAGCTGGATCGCATCGGCATGGGTGAGGATTTTACGCTCGACGAAAAGGCCCGCCATCGTGCCTCCGGTGCCCAGATGATCGAACTGATCCATGGCGCCAGCGAGTCGCTGATGTTTCAGGCGGGGTCTTCCGCGTTCGCGCTCGACAAGCCGATCAACCGCTACTGGCGCGATGTCTCGATGGCGACCCGTCACATCCAGAACATCCCGACGATCGGCTACGAGATCTACGGCCGCAATACCGCCGGCGCGGACGGCATCTCCCCGCCCGGCGCCTATTGAGGACTAACGCGGTGGGATCGGCCTATATCGATCCCACCGCGCGGTATTTCGGCGACGTAAGGCTGGGGGCGGATAGCAGTCTCTGGCCGCACGCCGTCATCCGCGCCGAGCGCAACCATGTCGCGATCGGCGCATGCACCAGCGTGCAGGATCATGTGGTGATCCATATTGGCTGGGACGCCCCCACCCTCGTCGGCGACTATTGCACGCTTGGCCACCGCGCCGTCGTCCACGGTTGCACGATCGAGGCGGCGTGCCTCATCGGCATCGGTGCTACGGTGATGGACGGCGCCCACATCGGCCGTGGATCGCTGGTGGCGGCCCACAGCTATGTGCCGCCCGGCATGATCGTGCCCCCTGGTTCGCTGGTGATGGGCACGCCCGCGCGCGTGGTGCGGACGGTCGATCTCGTCCGTCGACACGTGATCGACACGCTGCTCTATCGAGACAATGCCCGCGCCTATGCGCGTGGGGACCACCGTTGCTGGGAAACGATCGACCTCGGCGCACTGGGCGACGAGGCCGACCGGATCATCACTGCCGGGGTTTAGGCCTGCCACACCAGCGGAAGTTCGACCGGCTGGATCATGCCGAGATGGCACCGCACCCGATGCTCGTCCGCTACCCGGAAATCGGGGATGCGGGCGAGGAATTCCTCCATCGCGATCCGCATTTCGCGCCGGGCGAGGTGCATCCCCACGCAGATGTGCGGACCGAAGCCGAAGCTCACGTGGCGCGGCCGGCGATCGAAGCGCACGATGGCCGGATCGGCGAATTCGGCCGGGTCGCGCCCGGCGAGCGTGGTCGACATCGCCACCTTGTCGCCGGGCAGGAAGGTCACGTCGTTGATCGTGATCTCCTTCTTGCAGGTACGGAAGGTGGTGACGGCGCCGTAGGCGCGCATCATCTCCTCGATCGCATTCGGGATCTTCGTCGGGTCCGCCCGCAGCGCCGCCTGATCCTCGCGGTGGGTGGCCAGATGCCAGAAATGCAACCCTATGTTGGTCGAAACCGTGTCCAGCCCGCCGATGAACAGGTTAAAGGTGAAACCCACCAGTTCGTCATCGGTAAGGCGAGCACCCTGCTTCTGCGCCTGCACGCCGAAGGTGATGAGATCCTCGCGTGGATTGGCCCGGCGCTCCTCAATCTCCTCGCGCAGATAATCCACCACGCTGCGCGTCGCGGCCGCGATCTTGGCGAGGTCATGGTTGTGCAGCAGGTTCATCTCCCAGTCGAGAAACTGACCCATGCGCTCGCGGGGGAGGCCCATCAGCTCCATGAATACCCTGATCGGGAATTCGAAAGCGAAGTCGCCCATGAACTCGCAGGCGCCCTTCGTCGCGAAGGAGTCGACATATTCAATCGCATAGGCACGAATCCGGCCTTCCAGCGCCGCCACCGCCTTGGGCGTGAACACCGGGTTTATCATCGTGCGGAAAGGGCCGTGATCCGGCGGATCCAGTTCGGCCGGGGAATTGGTCCACGTCTCGCCGACCAGCTTGGCGAAGGGCGAAAAGTCGTTCGACGAGAAATGCTCGGTATCGAAATAGATCGCGCGCAGGTCCTCCGTGCGACGCGGCACCCACGCCGGCGTCCCGCCGGGGTAAGCGTGCGGCGCGTAGATGATCGCCGGCCCCTCGTGCACGGCGGCGGCCAGATCGTTGAACGGATCCTGCTCAGTCGTCGTGCCGAATATGAACGGGAACGAACGCACGAGATCCGCCGGCACATGCGCGGGAATAATCGGCTCGGGAAAGGCGAAGGCCATGATGCTATCTCCGTTCAGAATGAGCGTGGCAGGCTGAGGCTTTCGGCGATACCGTTGCGAACCATCTCGTTGGTGATCGGGCCGATCCGCCACAACCGACTGTCACGCCAGTAGCGCTGCATGTCGGTTTCAGCCGAATATCCCATGCCACCCATGATCTGGATGCCCATATCCGCTGCCGCATTGGCGTTCTCCGAGGCCATCAGCTTCAGCATGTTGGCCTCGACACCGACATTCTCGCCACGGCTCTGCTTGTCGGCGCAATAATGCAGCATCAGCTCTGTGGTCTTCTGCATCGTCGCGATGTCGGCGGCATAATGCTGGAGTGACTGGAACCGCCCGATGACCCCGCCGAACGCCTTGCGCTGTTTCATGTAGTCGACTGCGTCTTCCAGTACGCCGTCGATCACGCCGAGGCAGAAGGCGCCGACCATGATGCGCTCGTTGTTGAGCGTCGGCAGCAGCATGTACCAGGCCTTGTGCGGCTCGCCGAGAACCAGCGTATCGGGCACGAACGCACTGTCGAAATGAACCGAGCAACTGCCCATCGATCGCATACCGAGCTTGGCGAGCGGGGTGATGTTGACGCCGGCGGTGGTTGTCGGCACCCAGAACAGGGTCAACCCCTGATGCTTCTTCTCGGCGGTCCTGTCGCTGCGCGCAATCACCAGCAGATAGTCGGCGACATGGGCCGACGAGCTCCAGATCTTCTCGCCGTTCAGTACCCAGCCGCCGTCCACCCGTTCGGCGGTGGTGGCCATCGCACCAACCAGATCGGTGCCACCGCCTGGTTCGGTGAAGGCGATCGCCGCCTTCAGCTGCCCGGTCGCGATGCGCGGCAGGAATTCGCGTTTCTGCTCAGCCGAGCCGTACAGCCCGATCGACTTCGACCCGGCGAACGACGTGATGCCCCAGATCCATGCGAGACCGCCAAGCGATCGTGCGAGTTCGCGCGCCAGCAGCATTTGCATGACGACGTCGCCGCCCTGCCCGTCATATGCCTCAGATATCCCGACGCCATGAAACCCCGCTTCGGTGAACTTGTCCCACAAGGCGAACGGATAATTATGTTCGTCCTTTTCGAGTGCGCGGGCCCAGTCCTTCGGCGCCTCCTTGTCCACCCAGCGGCGCACGGTGTCGCGAAAGGCGCGATATTCTTCAGGAAGCTCGAAATCCATGTCGGTCTCCGATAAATGGGCGGGGGCAGGATCGCCCAGCGTGCCTCGATCAGAAGCGGACCCGACCGGAAACGCCGTAGGTGCGCGGATCGCCGACCGCGACCGAGTTGACCGGAAAGCTCCGCAGCAACACGTCCGGTGCGGCAAAATAGCGTTCCTTGGTCAGATTGCGGACGAAGAACGCCAGATCCACGCCGGAACCACCGATCCCCTTCCAGTCCAGGCGTGCGTTCACCAGCTTGTAGCCCGGAAGCTTCTCGCCGTACTGGCCACCGAAATCATCGGTCATAAACAGGTCGCCGTTCAGGATCAGGTCGCCGTCAAGCGGGCGTACCGGCAGCGTCCAGCTTGCGCTCGCGGTGGCGGAGTAGCTCGGCGCATAGCGGTTCACGCTGGTGGCATCGAAGGCGATGCCGGGCACCGGCGGCAGTGTCACCTTGTCCACCTTCTGTTTGGTGTACGCCCCGTTGAAGCTGATCGTCAGGTTGCGCGACGGGCTGAGCGACGCTTCGAACTCGACGCCGTAGATCGTCAGATCCGCCGCATTGACGCCGAACGAGGCGTTCGTCGGATTATCCGGCGCGTTGGAAGGAACGATCGACTGTGCGTTCAGGAACTGGAGCGCGTTCTTGTACTTGGTGTAGAAGATCGCGGTGTTGATCCGCCCGCGCCCGCCGGCGGTGCGAAAGTCCCATTTCTGGCCCACCTCCACGTCAGTCAGTTTCTCCTCGCCGGTCTTCTGGAACGGCCTGAGATCGACGCACTGGCCGCTGCCGAAGCCGCAGGCCGGATTCGTGCCGCCGGTGGTGAACACAGTCTCGAACAGCGGCGTGTTCACGTTGACGCCGCGATACCCACGCCGGCTGGCAACATACAGCAACAGGTCCGGCGAAACCTTGTAGTCCAGCCCGATGGTCCAGCTCGGCTCCTCACCCTTGTTGCTGACCACGCCCACGCCATCGAGCAGGCTGCGCGCGGCGATGCCGCGGCATGTCGCATCGGTCGCGTAGCTGGTGCCGATCGCGCCCCCGCAGGCGGATACCCTATCCCAGCTGTAGCGGATGCCCGCCGTCGCGCTCAAGCGGTCGGTCAGCTTGTAGGTCGCCTGACCGAAGATCGCATAGTTCTTGTTGCGGACGTGGGCGGTAACGACCGAGGCCGGCGTGCCGGGCGTGCTGAACGCATCGAAGGTGGACCCCGATACGCCATCCGGCTTGTCGTCGTTGTAGAAACCGCCGACGATGAAGTTAAATTTGTCCCAGCTCCCAAGGAATTGCAGTTCATTCGTCAGATACTGGCGTTCGATCCGCGCCGCTGCGTGAAAGATGGTGAACGGCACGTTCTGTGGGCTGCCGAACAGGAAGCCGGGGAGGAAGGTCTGGCCGGTCGCGGCGGTGTTGATGAACTGGTCGCTCTTGTTTTTGCGGTAGCCGAAGATGTTGCGGACGGTGAACGCGCCGAACGTGGCCGATGTATCGTTGCTCACGAACAGCGAACGACGATTGGCATAGCCGTTGCCGCTGTTATCCGAGAAGGCACCATAGAAATTGCGCGACTGCTGTTGCAGGAACCCCTGTATCTGCCCGTCGAGCGAACCGCCGATGATCCCACCCGCCACTGGCCCCAGTGCCGGTGAGAACAGTGCGCTGAAGCTGAAGTTCTGCCGCAGCAGGTAATAGCCGGACGCCGCCTCCCTCGCCTTAAAGTAATCGACGATCGTGGTGTTCTTCAGCCATTCGGTCGGCTCGATCAGCAGCGACGCGCGGGCACTGTCCTGATGAGTGTCATTGAAGCCCGGGCCTCCGTTGATCGAATAGATCAGCGGATCGCGACGGCGGATCTGCCCGGCCACGCGCAACGCCACCTTGTCGGCGATGATCGGCAGGTTCAGCGCGCCCTGCAGCTCGCGGTAGTCGTAATTGCCGTAAGTGCCCTCGGCATAGCCGCCGAACTCGTAATTCGGCGCTTCCGGCCCGATCAATACGGCGCCGCCCAACGTGTTGCGACCGAACAACGTGCCCTGCGGCCCCTTCAGCACCTGCACGCTGCTAATGTCGTAGGTGGGCACGTTGGAACCGAGCGACGTCAGCGGCACGTTGGCGAAGTAGGTCACCACCCCCGGCGTCACCTCGCCGGTGGGGATCTGGCCGATGCCCCGCAGCGATACGGCGGTATTGTCCTTGCCGCCCTCGGAACTGAAGGTAAGCCCCGGCGTCACGTTGCGGATATCGGCGATGGTCTGCACATTGCTGCGTTCCAGCGCAGCGGCTGAGAAGACGGTCACGGATACCGGCACGTCCTGCAACCGCTCGTCACGGCGACGGGCGGTGACGACGATATCGCCGCTGCTGGCGAAGCCGTCCGCCCGGTCCGGGGTTGCGTTCGCCACCTGCGGCGACGCATCGGTCGCCACCGAGGGCGCGGCGTTCGGCGAAGGCTGCGGATTGGTCGCGACCGATGATTCCCCTTGCCCGGACATCGTCGACGACAATGGCGTTTCCTGGGCCAGCGCCGGCCCGGCGAGTGTCGTGGTGGCGAGCGCCATCAGGCGTATGGTACGAAGCGCGAGCATAGCTCTCTCCCTGATCGCGTCACGGCATCGAATGTACCGTGCTTGTCGCATCGAGCGTGCGCCGGAGAGCCAGTTGTTGCAGCCCGTCCGAAGATAGGGTCACGATCGGTTTCGCAACAGCTGTGGCAAACCGATCGGTTCTACTGATGTTTGCGACACGACTGGAAACGTGCCGCCATCAACCTCGGTCCGATTTACCGTAGCCATTCCTCTAGGTGATGCACCCGCCGCACTCAGATCGTTCACCGTCGCGATCATCAGGTTTCGCCAGCCCCCCCGCCCTTTTGCCAGCCGCAAGCCCACCCACTGGCTTCGGACGCATTGAACAATAAACGCCCGAAGCGTCGATATTGCACTTGCGAAGAAAAACGCTGCGCCGCATCAGCACGACCGAAGCCGTCCGGAGATTCCCATGTCATTCAAGTTCGCTATCGCCGCCGCCATCGCCATGACCGGCGCTACAGGTCAGGCGCAGAACGTCGCCGTGGCGCCGCGCGCGGTGCTCTACTCGGCGGAGGGCACGAAACTCGGCCGTGTCGAAGCCGTCGTCGCGAACACGGATGGGTCGCCAGCCGCGGTCAAGCTCATCTACCGTGGCAAATTCATTACCATTCCCGCCGACACGCTGAGCAACGGCGACAAGGGACTGAAAACGAGCCTGGACAATGCAGCGCTGAAGCGCATGTGATCAACACGGCGGGTAGCCTTCGTAGCCGCCCGCCATTCGGATGACGTGCGCCAGCCGGCGCCGGATCGCTGTCGCCGTCCCGGCCACGGTACGCCGGTAACATACGACGGCGGCAATCACGTGAGCGACGATCTGCTCTCCCCCTGTCGTCGCTGCCGGGGAATCAAAATCCCTTGGCGGCCAGCGCGCGTTTCAATTCCGTCGTCAGCGGTCCCATGTCCTTCGGCGCCGCGCCGTGCAGCAGGATCTCGTCCGCGCCGGCATCCAGATAGGGCATCAGCTGGTCGGCGCACTGCGCCGCGCTGCCCACCGCGGCCCCCTCGTCGATCCACTGCTGCGGCAGGATGCGGCCGACATCGACCAGTTCGGCGCGGGTATAGGCCTGATCCGCCGGCTTGCCGTTGAGGCTGGCGATCTTGGGATGGGCACGCACCTGATCGAGCACCGATTTGTCCCAGCCGTTGATGTCGACGATCAGGTCGCCGAACCCCGGCAGTTCGAAATAGGTGATCGCCCGGCCGCGCACCACCGCCGCCTCCTCGTCCGCCGGCAGATCGGGCGCCACGATGATATTGTGATAGATCCGCACCGCCATCGGATCGCGCCCGGCCTTTTCCGCCGCGTCGCGCACGATCTTCACGCTGTTGGCCACGCCCTGCGGCGAGACGAACGGGTGCAACAGCACACCGTCGCAATGCTCGCCGGCGAATTCGAGCGACTTCGGGCCGATCGCGGTGAAGATCACTGGCGGCGGCGGCCCCTCGTAGCGATCGGTGAGCTTGATCGCGGGGAAATTGCCCATGATGCCTTCGTATTTCACGGTTTCGCCCGCCCACAGCCGGCGCATGATCGAAATCGTGTCCGCCAGCCGCTCCATCGTGATGGCGGGCGAGCCGAGCATCTTCATGTAGGCCGGCACGGCGCGCGCGAACATCAGGCGGAACCGGTCGCCGCTCATCGCCTGCATCAGGTTGGCGATACTGGCGGTGACGAGCGGGTGCCGCATCGTGGCATAAAAGGTGCCAGTGATGCGGATCCGGTCGGTCGCCTCGCTCACCGCGCCGGAAAGCACGGCCGGCTCCTTCAGCGCATACCGTTCGGAAATCCAGACGCAGCCGAGGCCGATACGCTCGGCCTCCTTCGCCTCGTCGATGCCCCGGCGCGGATCGCTGGCGCGCCCCGGCAATACGTAGGTTCCGAATTTGTCGAAAAGCGCCGTGGCGCCGGGTTCGGTGGTCATCGCGTCCGCTCCTGAGTTCATGTCAGGCGATGCCGTGCCGGTCGCCTGTGTCCCCCTATCCCGCGACAGGCTCCAGATGCATCTCGACATAAAGCCGCGTCAACGTCAGCGCCGCGATCACCCAGCCATCGCCGTGCCGCACATACCGCTCGTGGTAATGACCGAAGCCAGTGATCGACGCGACGCCGAGCAGTGGCGAGCGGCCCGGCGCCCACACCACCCGGTCCTGCATGGCGGTGATCGCGTCGGCTTCGTCGTCGCCCGCGAAGGCGATCTCGGTGGAATGGACCTGATGCGCGGTCTTCGCGTCGATGACCGCCGCCTTGATCTGGGCGATGGCGACATCGCGGCCGTGAAACGGCGGCTGGTGGGTATCTTCGGAAACATCCAGCACGATGTCCTCGGCGAAGATGGCCGCAAGCCCGTCCCAGTCTCTGGTATCGAGGCAGCGACAATAGCGCGCCTTCACCATGCGGATCGCTTCCAGCGCCTCCAGCCGGTCGAGCCGGTCCATCACCAGATCGTCCGCATCTGCGCGGCGATGCGACGCGCGCGGATCGCCGCATCGCGCTCCTGCGGCGACACCCGGCACGTATCCGCCGGCAGCGCGCCCGCGACCTCCGTCAGCCGGACCTTCCGTATCGTCGGCGTCGGCCGCACGTCGGTATCGAACCAGCGGCCCTGCACCGCCCCGCATGGATAGCCTGCCGTGTCGAGCCAGTTGTGCACCCCCGGATCCCGCGCAGAAATCACCGCCCGGAACACACCGTCGGCATCGACCACGGCCTGCGCCATGTTGAGGCTGGACTGGTTGTTGTACCAGTCGGTCGTCTCGTACAGTTCGTTGGTGAGGATCAGCGACCAGTAGCCGACGTCCGCCGGGATCGAAACTTCGGTAATCAGCGCCTCGTCGTCGGCCAGATCATAGACGCCCTCGTAATAAGACTGCCGCGACAGGCCGGACATCTGCGAGAAATCGACCACCTTCAGCACATTCACCAGCCCCTCGCCGCGCATCTTCTCCACCCTGTCGGGGAAAGCGAGCGCGCAGGTGGCGGTGGTGAGGGGGATCTCGCCAAAGCGATGAGCCAGTTTGGCCAGCGTCGGGCGGCCCTTGGCGGCGGGTGTATCCAGCCGGTCGATGCCGAAACGCGGTTCCCGCTCCTCGCCCCACCGGCAGCCGACGATACGGAGCATGAGCTTCTCGCACGCCGGATGCAGCGCCCACCACGCCCCGTCATGCCCGGCCGGCCGTTCGGGCGAGACGATCACGTCGAACAGGCCATCTTCGTCCAGCGGCAGCGTCAGGAAATCGCCGGTGTCGAGCGCCGGATGATGCTGGCCGGTGCGGAGCGTATCGGGGCCGAGCTGCGCCATCACCATCATCGTCACGTCGCCGCGCGATCCCCGGATGCGGTACGTGCCGCCCTTGCCGATCAGCGCCGCCTTGTAGATCGTGTCGGCATTCG
Organism: Alterirhizorhabdus solaris; assembly: GCF_007785815.1. Classification (GTDB taxonomy): domain Bacteria; phylum Pseudomonadota; class Alphaproteobacteria; order Sphingomonadales; family Sphingomonadaceae; genus Alterirhizorhabdus; species Alterirhizorhabdus solaris. The sequence goes on from NZ_VNIM01000004.1 coordinate 24,200, forward strand.
GCTGGAAGATGTTCTGGATCAGGTTCAGTTCGGGCACGAACATCGGGTGCGCGCGATCGTGCGCGAGCGCATCGTTGGTGGTCCGCAGCAGCCCGGCGAGCAGCAGCCGCATCGATTCCTGACGGACCTGCGGATCAGCGCGCAGTCGCTCGGGGAGGCGCTGACGCATCGCCTCCCCGAGCGGGCGCAGGGCATCGATCAGTGTTTCCCATTCGTAGATGCCGTCAGCGTCGCTCATCTCATCCTCCGCCCGGGGCCGGAGGCCAGTGTACGGGCGGGTATCGCCCGATCCCACCGGCACGGCCGCCCGCATCGCGCCACCATTGTCGCCCCAGCGCCAACATCCGATCGCCTTTCCAACGGCAGGTCAGCACACCTCGCGCGCGCCTAGGATCGCGGGACCGGAACAAGGGGCGGGTCGGATGAGCAGGGAATGGGATGCGGTCGTCGTCGGATCGGGCGCGGCCGGGCTGACCGCCGCCGTCACCGCCGCGAGGGCCGGCCTGAGCGTGCTGGTCGTCGAGAAGACCGACGTGTTCGGCGGCACCACCGCTCTCTCGGGCGGCGGCATCTGGATTCCCGACAATCACCACCAGCAGGCGGCCGGCTTGCCCGAACCCGACGGTGCCGCGCGCCGTTACGTCGCCGGCATCGTCGGCGGCGATCTGCGCGGCGAGGTGCTCGATGCTTATCTCGCGGCCGGGCCACGTATGGTCCGCTTTCTAGAAGACGAAACCGAGGTGCGCTTCGCTCTCGCGGATCATTCGCCCGACTGGCACCCGGAGGTGGACGGCGCCAGCAAGGATGGGCGTCTGCTCCGCCCGCTCGAATACAGCATGACGCGCCTCGACGGCTATGCCGACGAACTGCGCGATCCGCGTGCCGAGTTCAACGCGCCCGGCGGCTTCATGATCGACCTGCCGGACCTGCCTCATCTGCAAGGCCCGAAGACGCCGAAGGCGCTGGCCTACATCGCCCGCCTCGCTGCACGCTTCGCGTGGGACAAGCTGCGTGGTCGGCGGCGTGGATCACGGCTGACGATGGGCAATGCGCTTGCCGCGCGGCTGCTGCGGTCGGCGCACGACGCTGGCGTCACGCTATGGCGCGATACGCCGGTGCTCGGCCTGATCGGCGGAACGCAGGGCATCACCGGCGTCCGGGTACGGCATGATGGCGAGACGCTGAACATCACCGCGCGAAAGGGCGTGGTTCTGGCCACCGGTGGCTTTTCCGCCAACGAGCAGCTGCGCCGGGCCTATATGCCTTATCCCGACCAGCACATCTCGATCATGGCCGGCTGCAATACCGGCGACGGCATGAACATGGGGCTGGACGCGGGCGGCACCGTGGATGGCGAGAATGTCGCCAACGGCGTGTGGTCGGTCGTTTCGACGATGACGATGCCCGACGGTACGACCGCCATCTACGCGCACCTGATCGACATGGCTAAACCCGGCTGCATCGCCGTGGACAGGCACGGCCAACGCTTCGGCAACGAGGCGTCGAACACCTTCGTCGATTACATGCATAAGGCGGGGGCGGTGCCGGCATGGCTGGTGGCCGATGCGGCGTTCGTGAAGAAATACGGCCTCGGGCTGGTCTTCCCCGGCGCGATGGGGCTGAAGAAGCTCGTGGCCGCCGGCTACATGGCCGAAGCGACGGGCCTGGCCGGACTGGCAGCGCGGATCGGCGTCGATGCGACGGGCCTGCAGGCCACCGTCGACCGGATCAATCACTTTGCCGAAACCGGCAAGGATGCGGATTTCGCCAAGGGTGACAGCTTTCTCGATCGCGATCTCGGCGATCCGGCGCACGCGCCCAACCCGTGCCTCGGCCCAGTGTGGACCGCGCCTTTCTATGCGGTGAAGATCTTCCCGGGCGATGGCTCGACCACGGTGGGCCTAAAGATCGACGGGCAGGCGCGCGTGCTGGATGACGCCGGCCGGATGATCCCCGGCCTCTATGCTGCCGGGCTGGATGCCCATTCCATCTGGCGCGGTCACGCGCCCGCGCACGGCTGCAACGTCGGCCCCGCCATGACGCTCGGCTATATCGCCGGGCGCAGCATGGCGGGTTGACGTCGGCTCAGCCGGCACTCTCCATGAACGCCATCAGGTCGGCGTAATGCGGCTGGTGGCTAAGGCCGCCCCCCGAAATCGAGATGTTCTCGCCAGTGATGTAGCGCGATTCATCCGAAGCGAGAAACGCGACCAGCGCGGCGATATCGTCAGGCGTGCCGAATTCGGGCGTCAGGATGTGGCGCTTGATGATCTCTTTCAGCCCCGGCACCGTCTTGTCGAGTGCTTCGGTCAACACCACGCCCGGCGCCACGCTGTTGCACCGGATGTTCTGCTTGCCGTGCTGGGTGGCGACATATTTGGTCAGCGTGATGATCGCTCCCTTGCTCGACCCATAAGCGATCCGCGCCAGATCGCCCGCCGTGCCTGAATTGGAAGCGGTGTTGATGATGGATCCGCCCCCGCCCGCGATCATGTGCGGGATCGCATATCTGCAGCCCAGCATGTAGCCGGTGAGATTGACGTCGAGGATCTCGCGCCAGATCTCGATCGGCGTATCCACCGCCGTCCGGTCCTGCGGATGCTTGGCCGGATCGGTCATCGCCGCGTTGTTGTGCAGGATATCGAGACGGCCGAAGCGGGCGACGGTGGCCTCGACCATCGCCTGTACCGACTCAGGGATGGCGGCATCGAACCGCACCGCGAACCCGTCGTTGCCAAGCGGTTCCGCCGCACGTTTCGCCGAATCCTCGAACAGATCGGCCACCGCCACTTTGGCGCCTTCGGAAACGAGCCGGCGCGCCACCGCCGCGCCGATGCCGCCGCCACCGCCGGTGACGATCGCGACCTTGCCTGCCAGTCTGTGCATGTCCGTCCTGTCCTTCATGCCCGCCCGTTCGTCGCCTGCGCGGGGACGGGCGGGAATTTGCCCAACACCGGGCATCGCATCAGAAGCCGAAAGTGATTTCCATGCCGAACGTGCCCGGCTCGCCGACATAGGCATCGGAGATGCCGAGCGAGCGGTAGAGATCGGGGAAGCGGCGCGCGATGTACTTCTTGTTCAGAAGGTTGCGGCCATAGACGGCCACCTCCAGGTTCGGCTCATCCAGCTTGTAGGCGATCCGACCGTTGAACAGGCCATAGCCCGGGATCTTGCCGAAGCGGTTTTCCACGGCATACGCAGCCTTCGTCGCCGCCGACTGCTGGTCCGCCGCCTTGACCGCATCGAAATGCTGCGAGCCGACGAAGGCATAGGCGCCGGTAACGGCGAGATTCCCGTTGCCGATCGGGAAACGCTGAGTCGCGCTGATGTTGAACTGCGATTTTGGCAACTGGAGCAGCGGCAGGCCGGACAGATCGACGACACAACCGTTCACCACGCCCGAAGGGTTGGTGCAGCCGCTGCCGGCGACGACCTGGACCTCGTTGAACGAGCCTTTCTTATACTTGCCGTCCTGCAAGCTCATGTTGGCCGAAACGGTCAGCCCCTCGTAGGGCACGACGGTCAGCTCGTTTTCGATTCCCCAGATCCGCACCGCCCCGTTGTTCTGGATATATTGCGTGACGCCGATACCGGGAACAAACGAATTGACGATCGCCTGGTTGTCGCTTTTCCACGTGTGGAACAGCGCGGTGTTGAAGCGTACCCGGCGGTCGAACAGATCGACCTTGAGGCCGCCTTCCACATCGCGCACCTTCTCCGGCGAAAAGGCGGGCAGGCCGCCGGCCCGCAGGTTCCACCCACCGGCCTTGGCCGCGCCGCGCGTGGCGACATAGACGAACAGCTTGTCGGTAACCTGATAGTCGAGGCCGGCATTCCACGCCGGATAATTGAATTTGGCGTTCTGCGCCTGATTGCACGTCGTCGCGGTCACCGGGTCGGTCGGCGTGACGGTGCAGTTGATCCCGGTCGGCGTACCGGCAACCGCCGCGTTGTACGGCAGGCCCAGTACCTGAGCATTATGCAGGATGGTATCGCGCTTGTCCCACGTGTAGCGGAAGCCGCCGACGGCGCGCAGTTCTGGCGTAATTTGATAATAAAGCTGGGCGAACAGGCCGTAGGTCTTGTTGGTGGCATCGGCGTTGCTGTCACGGATCAGCCCGCCGAAGATCTGCGAGCGGCTGAACTCGTAGCCATGCTCCTTGCCGTAATAGGCGCCGGTGATAAAGCTGAGCGAGTCGGTGATCTCACCCGAAACCTGAAACTCCTGCGAGAGATAGTAGGAGGCCGAGCCGGCATAAGTGGCCAGCAGCGGCACCGACGACGCATCGGTATCGCTCAGCGCATAGTTTTTCGAATGACGATAGCCGGTGATCGACTTGAGCTTCAGCGAACCCACTTCGCCGCTTACCGTGCCGGAGAAGCCGTACGTCTCCAGCTCGTTGAACGGCTGCACGCCGTAGAGAGCGCGCACGTCGGCGGGCAGCGTGGGGAACACCGCGCCGGCCGGCACGGCGGTGCCGGTCGCCTGATTGGCCCACCAGCGATGCTTCGTCAGCAGCGCCGCGCGCAGACCGGGCTGGAAGGCGGCTGGCACGATCGCCGGATTGAACGTTTCGATCGCGACCTGCTGGCCCTTGTTCTTCGTCTTGTTGTAGTCGCCGGCCAGGACGATATCGATGCCGCCCGCATCGTACTTGATCTTGCCGCGAATGAACCTGTTGTTCGTGTCCGAGATCGGCCTACGAGTAAGCGTGTTCTTGCCGAACCCGTCGCGATCGCGGAACGACCCCGTGATGCGGGCGGCGAGGCCTTCGGCAAGCGGCACGTTGATCGTGCCCGCCACCGATTTGTTGTCGAAATTGCCATACTCGCCCTTCACCAAAACGGTGAATTCGTCGGTCGGATCGTTGGACAGGATATTGATCGCGCCGCCGGTGGTATTGCGACCGAACAGCGTGCCCTGCGGGCCGCGCAGCACTTCCACCCGCTGAATGTCCTGAAGGTCGGTCAGCCCGGTCGACGGGCGCGCGACATAGACGCCGTCGATATAGGTCGCGACGGCGGGGTCGTTGGCGAGGATCGGCTGAAGATTGCCCTGACCGCGTACCGCGATGAAGGCGAAACCGTCCGAGCCGGCCGAACCACGGCCGATGACGAGACCCGGCGCGGTCTGCTGGAGATCGCGCACGTTCTCGACCTTCGCCGTCACGAGCGCCTGCGAGGAAAGCGCGGTCACCGCGATCGGCGTGCGCTGAAGACTTTCCTCCGTGCGGCGCGCGGTGACGACAATGTCCTGGATCCCGCCGGTCGCCTCACCCGCCTGCGGCGCGGCATTCGCCTCGCCCACGGCGGTGGTCACGGCCGGATCATGCGGATTGGTGCCGCTTTGCCCCACTGCGTCGGCGGTCGGCGCGTTCAGTTGCGCAGCGGCGATGGCCGGCATGAAAAACAATGTGCTGACGAGCGACGTCGTCAGAATAAGCTGGCGCTTCCCCATGGTATCCTCCCTGAATATAGTCAGCTGGCGTCGAGTGCGCCTTCGCAGTCTTTATTACCTAGCGATCATACCACACCGCGCATGGAATGATCGTAACGATCTCTGGTCAACTGTTTTTCCGTCGTCGACCTTATCGGATAATTGACGTTTCATCCAATGCAATAGAACTCGACAAACTCTTGTTCATTATTAGACCGGCCATTTCTTGATCAGAGCGTTCTTGTCTCTTGTCGATATGTCTTGTTCTGGCGTGCCCGGCGCCGCCTCTATCCAAAGATAGGGTAGAGGCGGCAGGGGCATCGCTTCAGGACGATTCTTGCGACGCGCCTTTCGCCAGATGGTTTGCCTTGGCTGCCTCGATACCGCGGAACAGCGCGGTGGTATTGCCGGCGCCGGCATAGAACAGCATGAACAGCGGGATGAAGTTCAGCTCCTCGTCGGTGAACTCGCCATTCGTCAGCGCGCCCGTCATCTGAATCTCGACAAGCTCGTGGCGGCCGAGCATCGCCGTCGCGCCTAGCACCATTAACCTCTTGTCACGCATGGTCATCGCGGGATCGGCCCACAGCTTGCCGAACTGATTGGCGACGATCTCCTGATTGAAGCGCGATTCCTTGTGCGGAACCATCATCGCGGAGAAACCCGCACCATAGACGGCGTCCACGGTTGCCAGGCCCTTCTGCCATTCTTCCTCGGTCATCGTCATGCCTTCTCTCCCATCACGTCGGCCAGACCAACCACCGCCCGATCCGTCGCGATCGTCATCGTCACCAGCGGTAGCTGGATGCCGAAGGTGCCCGCGATGTCGAGCGCCGCGTCCAGATCCTTTACCATGAGGTTGCGCGTATACTCGCGGACGCCCGCTTCCTGCGGGTCCGTCGCCGGGTCGGCGCGGGTCATCAGCATCAGCGGGCCGCCGACCCCGTCACTGCTGGCATCGATCGCATCGCTGAGTGCATGGACATCCACGCCGGTGAGTCGACACAGCGCCGCCGCCTCGTACCCGGCGCGCAGGCAGCCATAGACGATCACGTTCCGCGCGATCTTGGCCGCCATGCCGGCGCCGGCCGGCCCCATGTGGGCGACCAGCTTGGCGAACCCATCGAGCACCGGCCTTACCGCCGCCACCGCTTCATCGGATCCGCCGACGAGACAGACCAACCCGTTGTCGCGCGCCCGCTGCCCGCCCGTCACGCCGCAATCGATCAGCGCCACGCCGGCCGCATCGGTGATCGCGCGGATCGCCGTCAGGTCGGTCAGCGAGACGGTGGCGACGAGCACCACGCTCAGCCCCGGCCGTGCCCCGGCCAATATGCCTTCGGGACCAGAAAGCACATCGATCGTCTGCCGGGCGCTGACCACCGCGATAATCACCACGTCCGATACCCCGGCAACGGCGGCGGGCGATGCCGCGACCTCTGGCACGCCGGTGAGATCCGCCGACGCATCGCTGCGAATATCATACGCCGCCGCCAGCTGGCCGGTACGCGCAAGGCATATCGCCACACCGCTGCCGATCGCACCAAGACCAATTACACCCGCCTTCATAAAACCTCCCTCGATGGCGTCGGATAACCGCCGACGCCGAACGGGATCGCCGTACGTGCAGCGGATCACCGACCTGACTGTATCCTGCAGCAAACGTCGCGGCCGGCGCCATCCCCCGCACCTTCCCGTCGGCAGGTCTGCGATGGTGCCACGCCCGCGATACGGTTCCAGCGAAAAGACCGGAGAGGACGGCGCTTGTTGCAGACCACCCCAACCCGCACGATCCCGAGCGAGCGATACAGCTGGTTCGTGCTGGGGATACTCACCCTGTCACAAACGTGTCACGGTATCGATCGCGCCATCATCGGACTGGTACTGGCTCCGGTCGGTAAGGAGTTCGGGCTTTCGGACGGCAAGCTCGGCTTTCTCGCCGGCTTCGCCTACGGCATCTTCTTCGCGATCGCCGCCTTGCCGTTCGGCCTGCTGGTCGATCGCGCCAACCGCCGCAATCTCATGGTGGCGGCGCTTACCGTCTGGAGCGCCGCCACCGCGCTGTGCGGTCTTGCCACCGGCTTTTGGACGCTGCTGGCCGGCCGGGCGGCGGTCGGCACGGCCGAGGCGGCGGGATCGCCGACCGGCATGTCGCTGCTCAGCGATTATTTCGATCAGGACCGGCGGGCGACCGCGATCGGTATCTGGTATCTCAGCTCCGGCATCGGGCTGGCCATCGCCTTCTTCGTAGGCGGCGCGATCGTGCAGGCGCATGGCTGGCGCTGGGCCTTCCTTGCCGCCGGCGTGCCGGGCCTGTTGCTCGCGCCCGTGCTGCTGCTCACAGTGCGCGAGCCGGTACGCGGCGGGCGCGATCTTTCCGCCACGGTAGCCGACGACCTGCACGGCCTCTCGTTCACCGCGCGGGTCCGGCTGCTGGCTGCCCGGCCGGGCCTGCTGCACTGCATCGGTGCGATCGTGTTGATCGCGACGGGCATCTACGGGATGAGCACGTGGCTCACCACCTTCCTGATCCGCGTTCATGGCATGTCGATCGCGGACGCCGGCCTCACCGTCGCCATCGCCTATGGCGTACTCGGCTCGGTCGGTGGCTTCGCCGCCGGCTGGCTCGCCGATCGGCTGAACCGTCGCTTCGGCGGCTTCGATCCCGCACGCACGGCGATGCTGGGCGCGGTCCTGCCGTTCATCACCGCTGCCACCGGCATCGCCACCGTCGCCGCCGGCGACAGGGGCGTGACGATCGCCTGCCTGATGGCATGCGGTTTCGTCAGCGCTTCGTACAACGGCCCGATCTACGCCGTTATCGTCACGCTGGCCGGCCCGCGTTTGCGCGGACTGGCCGTCTCGATGGTCCAGCTCGGCGCGAACCTCGTCGGCGTCGGCGCGGGCACCTTCCTGATCGGTGCCGTCAGCGATGCGATCGGCGGCATCCGCGGCGTCGCCTGGGGGATCGGCATCGCGATGCTGTTCACCCTTTGGGGCGGCATCCACCTCGTTCTCGCCTCGCGCAGCATTCGCCGCGCGAGCACCACCTGACCCCTCGAAAGGAACCCCGCATGGCCACCGCCGCCGCGCCGACCGTGATCGACACGAACCCAGTGCCGCGCCCCTACCCCGCCCGCACGGAGCGGCTGCCGACCGGCCGCTTCATGCCCGATGCCGCATGGCTTAGCCGGTTGATGGCGAATCGCTATCCCGGTGCGGCGACCGAGAAGATGGAGGTGGTGCAGCTGTTCGACAGCCACACTACCAAGCTCCGCGTGGCGGTGGACTGGAACGCGGCGGGCCGGGCGGCGGGCCTGCCGAACGCACTGTGCATCAAGTCGAACTGGTCCGGCATGTTCGGCAATGTCGATATCCACGCGCTCGAAGCCCGCTTTTACCACTTCCTCACCGACAAACTCACTGCCGAAACCGCCACGGTTTATTATGCCGACTGGAACGACGACGGCAGCGGTCAGGGTGTCGTAGTTCTTGAGGATCTGACCGCGCGGGGCGGCATGTTCGGCCACAGCACGCAGCATTCCGGCGTGGACGGCGTGGCCAGCGGGCTCGCCGATCTGGCGAAGCTGCACGCCGGCCTGTGGAACAGCCCGCTCATCACACCCGCCGCGGCGCCATGGCTGCCGACCTCAATGGAGGTGCCGGTCGATCACGATCAGGTGCGACTGATGTGGCAATGGATCGAGGAGAATCTGCGCGATCCCAATTTCCGCGCAATCGCACCCCGGCACTATCTCAACGATCCCCGCCGGGTCGAGCGCGCCTACGATGCACTGGTCGCGTTCGAGCGGCAGTTCGAGGCACCGTATTGTGTGATCCTAGGCGATTGCCATCAGGGCAACACCTATATCCTGCCTTCGGGCGAGCGACTGTGGCTCGACTGGCAGCTCGGCCGGCGCGGCCGCCCGTGGCGCGACGTGACGTATTTCACCGTCGGCTCGCTCACGGTGGAGGAACGCCGCCAGCACCACCGCGATCTGCTCGCCCACTATCGCGCGCGGCTGATCGCCGAAGGCGCGACCGACGTGATCGGGCTGGACGACATCTGGGAGCAGGTACGGCGCTGGACGATGTACGGGATACAAGCGTGGGTCGCCAACGTCGACAGCTGGGGCCAGAACGGCCTGCCGATGAACGAACGCTTCTTCGCCGCCGGCGAGGACATGGACACCTGGAAGCTGCTGCTAGGGCACTAACGGCCGCGTAACCGGCGACCGTCATTCCGACGCCATCGGCATGACGGTCCGACCGGGTTCCCATAAGGCCGCTCCGAAGACAAAAAAGGGGCGCCCCCGCCAGGGCGCCCCTCAGAGTCGAGGAAGAAGGTGGGATTACTTGTATGGATCGACCGGCTGCGGCACCTTGATGACTTCAAGATCCTTGAGCATCGTCAGCACGTCGGAGATCGAATAGATGTGGTCGATCTTGCCATCACGGAACTTCAGCCACGAGAACCAAAGCACGTTCAGCTCGTTGCCGGTCGGCTGCACGCCCATGTACGGGCCGCCGGTGTGCTTGCCGTGGTGATGGCACAGCACGCAGACTTCGTCGTCGCCACGGCCCCATGCCTTGACCGTACGATAGATCGACGGCGGGAACGTATCCCATAGCCCCTTGGGTGAAGTCTTCCAGACAAAATAGGTGCCCAGATCGGGACGATTGGGATTGTCGTAGGTCATCGTGTCAGTGTTGAAGAAGGCATCCATGCCATCCCAGTCGCCACGATTGAGAACCTCATGAAGGTCCATCCAATGCTCGACCATCTTCTTCTGGGCCGGGGTCAAACCGTCCGTTATCTCGTTACGCTTGTCTTGCGAAAGGACGAAATCGGCTTCGGTGAAGGGGGCCATGCCCATATTTCTCTCCTTGAATTTCTGACCGGATCGGCCGCCACCAGACGGCTTCCTGCCCCGGCGTAGGGTCTTTCTGACCCGGCTTCGCCAACCCGCAACCTACCGTAAGAAAGGCGGTCGAACAGCAACGCCATGCGAACACCACGATCGAAAGAATATCGCAGGGGAGCGGCGCAGTGGCATTGAGCATCCAGGAAATGTCGGATCGTTTCGAGATTCAGGATCTGCTGGTCGGCTATTGCTACGCGGTCGATACGCGCGACTTCGATGCTCTCGACGCCCTTTTCACCGCCGATGCGGTCATCGATTATTCCGAGATGGTCGGCGTGAAGGGTGGCTTGACGGAGATCAAGGCATTCCTCGCGGCCAGCTTCGCGCAGGTCGCCGCCGTGCAGCACGCAGTCTCCACCACGCGCTACGAAATCGACGGGGATCGTGCCACCACCAAGAGCGCCTGCTACAATCCGATGACCATCGCCAGCGGCGCGGACGAGGCGACCGTGGTGTTCGGCCTATGGTACATCCACGATTATGTCCGTACCGCCGATGGCTGGCGCATATCCCGGCTGTACGAGCAGAAATGCTACAATCTGGGCGTTCCCGACTGGCTGCGCGGGCAGATCGCGTAGAGCCGCGAAAATGGCGCGCACGCTCAACCTGCTGTTCCTCCTCATCCTCGCGGCAAGCGGGGCTGCGCTGATCTGGCTGGGCGCGCGGCTGGCGCTGCTCGGCGGGTCGCCGTGGTATCTGCTGACCGGGCTTGTGATGATGGCCACGGCGGCGCTCGGCGCACGGCGACGTCTGCTCTCGGTGTCGCTGTTCTGGGCGTTCCTCGCCACCAACCTCGCGTGGGCGCTGTGGGAGGTGGGGCTGGACGGCTGGGCGCTCGCCCCGCGACTCGCGATGCCGTTATGCCTCGGCCTGTGGATGCTCACGCCGTGGTATCGCCGATGGCTGCGGATCGATCGCCAGCTGTCGGCCGGGCGCTTGCTGTGGCGCGGGCTGGCCCTGCTGCTGGCGGGCGGCGTCGGCCTTTCATTCTGGAGCGCGCGCTTGCCGGCCCCCACCGATTCCCGTCCCGGCCCCGGCCCCTCGCGCGCCGCCGATGGCGACTGGATCGCCTATGGCAACGATCGTGGCGGATCGCGCTTCTCGCCACTCGCGCAGATCACCCCCGGCAACGTCGGCGCGCTGGTGCCGGCATGGACTTACCATACCGGTCCGCTGCCGGCGGGCGCCCGCGCCGCCTTCCAGGCCAATCCACTGAAGGTCGGCGATCGGCTGTTCGTCTGCACCGGCTATAACGACGTGATCGCGCTCGATCCCGAAACCGGCCGCGAGCTGTGGCGCTACCGCCCGCATACCGACAATCGCGGGATCTACGGACTGGTCTGCCGCGGCGTCGCTTATTATCGCGTGCCGGGCGCCGCCGGCGCCTGCGCGGAACGGATCTACACCGCCACGGTGGATGCCCGGTTGATCGCCCTCGATGCCGCCTCCGGGCGGCCCTGCCGGAACTTCGGCCGGGACGGGACGGTCGACCTGCTCACCGGCATGGGGCCGGTCGAGAAGAGCTATTATCTCGTCACCTCGCCCCCGGCCATCGTACGCGGCCGGCTGGTGCTGGGCGGCTGGGTGACGGACGGGCAGCGGACCGGCGAACCCTCCGGCGTGATCCGTGCCTTCAATGCGGTGACGGGTGCCTTTTCGTGGGCGTTCGACATCGGCCGACCGACCGACCATGCCCTGCCGCCGCCCGGTGCCGGCTTCACGCGCGGTACGCCAAACAGCTGGGCGCCGATGAGTTCGGACGAGGCGCTGGGCCTTGTCTATGTCCCGACCGGCAACGCCACGCCCGACTATTTCGGCGCCCATCGCACAGCCAACGACGAACGGTTCGCCAGTTCGGTCGTCGCGCTCGATGCCGGTACGGGCGCGGTGCGCTGGACCTTCCAGACCACGCACCACGACCTGTGGGATTACGACGTGGCATCCCAGCCGTCGCTCGTCGATCTGCCGAACAGCGACCGCGCGCTGATCCAGCCGACCAAGCGCGGCGAGATCTTCGTGCTCGACCGCGTCACCGGCCGCCCGCTATTTCCGGTCGTCGAACGGCCGGTGCCACAAGGGGGCGTGCCGGAAGAGCGGCTCTCGCCGACCCAGCCCTACTCCACCGCGCTGCCTGCCTTCGCCGGCCCGCGTCCCAGCGAGCGCGGCATGTGGGGGCTGACCCCGATCGATCAGGCCTTCTGCCGCATCCGTTTCCGCGAGGCGCGTTTCGATGGCGACATGACCCCGCTCGGTGTCGACCGGCCGACGCTTACCTGGCCGGGCTATCTCGGCGGGATCGACTGGGGCGGCATCGCGATCGACAAGAAGCGCGGGCTGATGATCGTCAACAACAATCAGGTCGCCAACTACAACCGCCTGATCCCCCGCGCCGAAGCGGAACGGATGGGCGTAAGGCCGTCCACCCTGTCGCACATGAGCGACGTGGGCGGACCAGCGGCGCAGATCGGAGTGCCTTACGCCGCGCGGATCGCACCCTTCCTGTCGCCGCTCGCGATCCCCTGCCAGCAGCCGCCCTATGGCCGCATCAACGCGGTGGACCTTCGCACCGGCAAGCTGGTGTGGAGCCGGCGTCTGGGCACCTCGCGTGACAGCGGGCCGCTGACCCTGCCCACCTTCTTGCCGATTCCGATGGGCGTGCCCAATATCGGCGGGGCGGTGTCGACGGCGGGTGGTGTCACGTTCATCGGTGCGACGCAGGAACATGCGTTCCGCGCCTATGACACCGCCAGCGGCCGGGCGCTGTGGCGCGCGCGTCTGCCGGCTGGCGGCAACGCCTCACCAAGCAGTTACTGGTCGGCGGCCAGTGGTCGCCAGTTCGTCGTGATCGCGGCCGGCGGGCATGGCGCGATGCTCTCCGGCAGCAGCGACGCGCTGATCGCCTACGCGTTGCCGAAGCGGTAGGCGGGGGCATGCGATCGGATCGCTGCCCCTCGCCTCCTCAGAAGCTGTACGACACCGTGGCGCCGTAGGTGCGTGGCACGCCCTGAAACTGAACCGTCGCGCCCAACCCGTTGTAGCTGTTGAACACGTTGGTGAAGAACGGCTGGTTCGTCAGGTTCTTGCCCCACAGCGCCACCTCGATCTTCGGCTCCATCAGAGTGAAGGTGATCTGCCCGTTGAACAGGCCGTACCCCCGGATGCGCGACGCTTCGTTGGCGATCGCCACCGCCGCTACCGCCGCCGGATCGCCGGTCGTGAAGAAATCGAAGTAGCGGGACGAGACATAGGCGTAATCGGCGTGCAGTTTCAGCTTGCCGGCATCCAGCTCGAAGGTCTGCGTGGCGCTGATGTTGGCGGTCCATTCCGGCGCCTGCGTGATCGGTTCACCCGAACGATCGACCTGCACCGCCCGCGTGCCGACAAGTTGCGTCTCGAACCGGCTGCCCTTCTTGTAGCGGGCGTGCAGATAGGCGGCGCTGCCTGTCAGGTCCATGCCCCGCCACGGCAGCAGCGTGGCCTCCAGTTCCGCCCCGTACGTGTTCGCCTTGCCCGCATTGCTGACGAACTGGGTCAGCCGCGTCGCCCCCGCGCTGTCGACGAATGTGGTGTTGACGATACGCTGCACATTGCTCTGCCACGCCCGGAAGATGGCCAGGTTCGTCCGCAGCCGGCGATCGAGGAACTCGCCCTTGAAGCCGCCCTCCACGTCCCGCACGTCCTCCGGCTTGAACGAGCTGGAAAACGGCGGCGGCACCGGGCGGGAATTGAAGCCGCCGGAATTGGAGGCTCCGCTCGTCTTCACATAGACGAACACGTCGGGGCTGATCTTGTAGTCCAGCCCTGCCGTCCACGCCGGATAGTCGAACGTGGCGCTTTCGGCGTTCTGGCAACCGCCCGCCGGCACAAGCTGGCCCGCGCTCGGGCCGGCCTGACAGCGCGGCGGGTTGGGGCCGACGCGGGGACTTGTGCCCATGCGGTTGATGAAGCGCTTGTCCCACGTGTAGCGGATGCCACCCGTCGCGCGGAGTTCGTCGGTGAGATTGTAGTTCACTTGGGCGAACAAGCCCTTGGACGTGCTGACGAATTTGCCGAACGTATTGTCGCCGCCGGTCGCGATCGGCGTGGAATAGAAAATCGCGGAATCGGACAGCTCGTCACCCGCCTCGCGGAAGTAGATACCACCGAAGATATATTGCAGGCGCCCGGTCTCACCGGAAATCTGCAACTCCTCGCTGAACTGGTGCTGCCGATAGACCGTGATGAAGGCGCCGGTGCCGGTGGCGGTGCCGGTCAGGTCCAGATTGCTGCTCGTCCGCGATTTGCGGTAGCCGGTGATCGACTTGATCGTGAAAGGATCGAGATCCACCGCCAGATTGCCGGTGAACGAATAGGCCTTGTTGAAATTGCCGAGGCGATCGATCCGATCCTCCCCGGTGAACGGCGCGCCGAAGTTGGTCCGCCAGTTCTTGGCCAGCAGGATCGGTTTCTGCGCGGCGGTGGCGAACTCGGAATTGATGAGCTGCTCGATCGGCCCCAGCGGGCCTTGCGAGAAATTACGGAACAGTCCTGCCGGCACCGACACGCCGGGCGCCAGCGGGATTGGGGTTGCCGCCGGGATCGCGCCCGATCGCACACCCTGCGAGATACCGTAGAACAAGGCGAGCGGCCCCGCCGGGTTGATCGCGGCGATGGCGGTCGCGTTGCCGGTATCGCGGTAGTGGTTGTAGTCACCGCTCAGGTTCAGCGTGACCGGCAGCGTGCTTGATTCCCATTTCAGCGAACCGCGCCCGTAATATTCGCCCTTGATCCCACCCTGCGCGTACCCGCGTACCGGATTGGGGAAAAAGCCGTTCCGTTCGTTATAGCGGCCCGCGAAACGCGCGGCGAACTCGCTGGACAGCGGGATGTTGACGACGCCCTCGACCACCTTGGCATCGTAGTTGCCGTAGCCGGTTTTCACGTAGCCCTCGAAGGTATCGGTCGGCCGGGCGGTGGTGAGGTTCAGCGCGCCGCCGGTCGTGTTGCGACCGAACAGCGTGCCCTGCGGCCCGCGCAGCACTTCGGCCGATCCCGGATCGAGGAACCCCAGATTGCCGACGATCGGCCGCCCGACATAGACGCCATCGATATAGATGCCGACCGCGGCATCGGAAAAGGAGTTGGGGCTGTTCTGCGCCTGCCCGCGGATGGCGAGATAGACGATCGTCGCCGGGCCGGTGCCGCCGGTGCCGACGCTCAGGCTGGGCGTCGCGCGAGCGAGATCGATCACCTCGGCCACCTGCCGCTCCTGCAACAGCGTGTTCGACAGCGCCGTCACCGCCACCGGCGTCGTCTGCAACGCCTCGTTGGTGCGGCGCGCCGTCACCACGATCTCGGTAAGCTGGCCGGATTCGGACGGGGTTCGATTGGCGTCGGGCGCCGGCTTCGGATCGTTGACGGTGACCGGGGCCGGTGCCGTCGATACGCCCGACGCCGGCTGTCCCGACTGCGCCCGCGCGGTAGCCGGGATCGCGCTGAGCGCCGCCAGCGAAACCGTGGCCGACAGCCATGCCTGCCGATGTGACATGAACGTCATCCCTCTTCCCCCTCCGATTACTGTTTCGTTCTTGTTCCGAAATAATGTTTCGAGCCTGCATGATTAAGCGGTGCATCCTTCCGACTTTTCCTACCGGAAGACAGGGATTTCCGATTAAGGACAGGAAACCTTGGCCCGCCGTACAGCCCGCCGCATGTCGTCCCTGCATCCGGACAGCCCGGACATCGACCTGCACTTCGATAGGTGGCCGGTACGGATCGATGATCGAGAGATGATGCCCTTGCCGGGTTCGGAGCGCATGATGGACTTTTCACTGACGGAAGAGCAGCTCGCCTTTCGGGATGTGGTACGCCGCTGGGTGGACGCCGAGGCGCCGAAGGACTGGATGCGCCAGCTTGAGGCCGACGAGGAGAATTATCCGGTCGCCCTGTGGGACAAGCTGGCCGAGCAGGGCTTTTTCGGCATCGGCATCCCTGAGGAATATGGCGGCCTCGGCGGTGATGTCGTCACCCAGATGATCTTCGCACGCGAGTTCGCCCGCACCGCCGGCGGGCTGCTGTGGGTATGGGGTCTTACCTCGTTCGGCGGCGCCAAGACGATCGCGTCGGTCGGCAGCAAAGAACAGAAGCAGCGTTTCCTGACGAAGATGGCTGCCGGAGAACTGCGCGTCTCGCTTTCGATGACCGAACCCGACGGCGGCACCGACGTTCTCGGCGCGATGAAGACGCATGCCGAAAAGGTCGATGGCGGCTGGAAGCTGAACGGCGCGAAGATGTGGACGACGGCCGCCAGGGTCGCCGATCGCCTGCTCGTCCTCGCCCGTACCGACCGGACCGTCGAGAAGAAGCATCAGGGCCTGACAATGTTCTTCGTCGATGCCAAGTCACCCGGCATCACCGCCTCGCTGCTGCCCAAGCTGGGCATGCGCGCGATGGGATCGTGCGAGGTTCATTACGAAGACGTGTTCGTGCCCGACGAGGACGTGCTCGGTGAGCCGGGCAAGGCGTGGTACGCGATGCTGCCGACGCTGAACAACGAACGCATCATGGTGGGCGCGCAGTGCCTCGGGGCGATCGATGGCGTTCTGGAAGATGCGGTCGCCTATATGCTCCAGCGCAAGGCGTTCGGCGGCATCATCGGCCGGTTTCAGGTGCTCCAGCATTATGTCGCCGATATCGCCACGTGGCAGAAGACGACCGAGTTGCTGCTCTACTACGTCGCCCAGCTCCAGTCCGAGGGGAAGCCCTGCGGTGTGGACGCCAACATGCTCAAGATGGTGGCGACCGAAAATGCGGTGAAGGCGGCCGATCTGGGCATCCAAATCATGGGCGGCATGGGCTATTCGGCCGAAACCGACATGCAGCGTTACTGGCGCGATCACCGCATCCTGCGGATGACGCCGATCTCGAACGAAATGGTCCGCAACAGCATCGCCGAAAGCCTCGGCCTGCCCCGATCCTACTGAGAAGACGCGATGACCGAGCTTGCCGATCTGCCCCCCGCCCCCGCCGTCTCCGGCACCACGCTGGACGGCACCGAAATCTTCACGATCTCGGCCGTCGAGAATGGGGCGCTGTGCCGCTCCACCGGGGTAGAGCCGGCGCGCGACGGCACGGCGCACCCGATCTATTACTACATCGCCACACAGGTCGCGATGGGACAGACCGTCGCCGGCCTGTGCGCGGTCTGCGAGTTCGACGTCGACGACGGCCCGATGATGGGCAGCAGCGGCGTGCGGTTCCAGGCGCCACTGCGTACCGGCGGCCAGTACCGGGTCGGTGGCGAGATCCTGAGCCTGGAACGCAAGAAAAGCCGCAAGCTTGGCGTCATGGACGTGCTGACGTACCGCCTGCGCCTGAGTGAGCTGGCGGGCGCGGTCGTGCTCGAAACCGACAACGTATGGGTGCTGCCGCGGAAGGAACTGGCATGAGCTATGCTGCAGGCGAGGCGCTGCCGCCGTTCGTGATCGAAAGCGTCAGCCCCGATGCGATGAAGCAATGGGCGGTCTTTCTCGCCGACCCCAACCCGATCCACCTCAATGTCGAGGTGGTCAAGGCCAAGGGGCTTGGGGATCGCGTCATCAATCAGGGACCGATCAACGTCGCCTACATGATGAACATGCTGATGGCCGCCTTCCCCGATGGACGGATCGAGCGGATGGAGTCGCGCTTTCTCGACAACGTCTATGGCGGCGAGAAGGCGGTCGTCTCCGGCACCGTGACCGCCGTCGACGGCGATCGGATCGATTGCGCGGTGCAGCTTGACGTCGATGGACGCGGCACGGTGAATTCGGCCACGGCCACGATCGAACTCACACGATAAGGAGCAAGACATGCCTAGCGGACCTTTCGCCCACGTTTGCATGGTGGTGCGCGATCTCGATGTCGCGGTGACGGACTGGACCAAGATCCTGCGGGTGCTTGATCCACAGTCGCTCGAGCGTCGGATCGTTCGGTACGACGAGTTTTCGAGCGGTGCCGATGTCGGCATGCGTTGGGCGACGTTCGTCAACGATCATTCGACTGAGATCCAGCTGATTCAGCCTGCCCCCGGCACGCCGATGGGCGATCGGCTGGAGAAGGTCGGCGAACATGTCCACCACCTCTGCTTCGCAACCGACGATGTACCCGCCGCTATGGAAAAGCTGCGTGCTGAAGGATTGCACCTGCCCGGCGGCGGACAGACCTTCAACGATCCGGACATGACGTGGCAGAAATGGAGCTGGGTCGGGCACAAGAGCACTCACGGCGCGCTGATCGAGGTCGCCTCACCCTACGAGACACGGGACGATGGCAACTGGCATCACGCACCGGGCAAGTTCGCCTACGCCGGCCCAGGCGAGCATCCGTCGTTCGCTGAAGCCGTGCCCGTCGCCGCCAAATAGCGACGCCGCATGACGCCTGCCACGGTCCGCCTGCCCGGTGACGGCGTGATGCTGGAGGGCGATGCCTATGGCGATCCGGGCGCGCCGCCGGTGTTGTTCTTCCACGGCGGCGGGCAAAGCCGGCGCGCCTGGGCGGGATCGGCCCGGCGCGTCGCCGAGGCGGGATTCTACGGGATCAGCGTCGATCTGCGCGGTCACGGCGGCAGCGAGTGGGCCGCCGACGGCGACTATCTGCTCGCCGCGTTCGGCCGTGATGTCGCCGCGCTGATCGATCGCTTTCCCTTGCCCGTCACCCTCGTCGGCGCGTCGCGCGGCGGGCAGGCGGCGATGGTCGGGGCACCGCAGCGACCCGGCGCGGTGCGGCTGGTGATGCTGGCGGACGTCTCCCCCTTTCTCGACGACAGCGGGGTGGACGCCGTCAGAGCTTTCTTCCGCGCCAGCGACGCCGGCTTCGCATCGGTCGAGGCCGCCGCCGACGCCCTCCACGTCCACCTCGGCCAGCCCCGCGTCGCCAACCCGGCCGGCCTCGCTAGGGCGATGCGGCGAGTGGACGGGCGCCTGTTCTGGCACTGGGATCCCCGCACTACCGATCCCGCCTTCCTCCACCCGCCATCGGAAGGCGAGACGTTGCAGGCAGCGGCGCGGGCGTTGCGATGCCCGGTGGTGCTGGTGCGGGCCGAGCATAGCGAGATCGTATCGGTAAAGAGCGTCGCCCGCTTCGGTGCGCTGACCCCGCAACTCCGCGTCGAGACGGCGGCCAACGCGGGCCATATGTTCACCGCCGATCGCAACGATGCCTTTGCCGAAACCCTGCTGCGCCATCTCGGCCCTCCGACGCCATGAGCGGCACGGCATTCGTCGTCGGGGGATCGGGCGGACTGGGACAGGCCGTCTGCCGTGCGCTTGCCGCGGAATGCGATGCGGTCGCGATCGGCTATCGCAGCAACCGCGAGACCGCCGTCTCGCTCGCCGGGGCGATCGGACCCAAGGCCTATCCGGTCCGCTGCGACCTCGCCGATGCCGATGGCATCGCCGCCGCCTTCGCCGACGCGGCCGATCGTTGTGGCCCCCTGAAAACGATCATCTTCGCCGGCGGCGTCGCGATCGCCCAGCCTTTCGTCAGCACGATCGCCGAGCCGTCATGGCGCGAGGTGATCGAAACCGAACTGATCGGCTTCACGCGTGTGATCGCCGCCGGTTTGCCGCACCTCCGTCAGAACAGCGGCGGCGCGTTCGTCGCGATCACGTCGGTGGCGAACTACGCCTATCCCCCCGGCGATGCGCTTTCCTCGGTGCCCAAGGCGGCGATCGAGTCGCTGTGCCGCGCGGTCGCCAAGGAGGAAGGGCGCGCCGGTATTCGTGCGAATGCGGTCGCGCCCGGCATCATCGATGCCGGGCTCGGCGCGGGCTTCCTCCGCGATCTGTACGATCCGGCGGTGTGGGAAACGCAGCGCCGCCGGATCGCGCTGCGCCGCTTCGGCACGGCGGAGGAAATCGCGGAGGCCGTTGCCTTCCTCGCCTCCCCCCGCGCCCGCTACATCACCGGCCAGACGCTGATCGTCGACGGGGGCTTCAGCCTTTAGCCGACCACCGCCTCAGCGCACGACGAGGTAATAAAGCAGCATCCCCCACATCGTCACAGTGGCGATCGACACCATCATGAGATGCGGACAGAACCAGCGGCCGCGTGGCCGTGATCCTGCCGCTCCCTTGCCGTCGCGCCTCAGTTCCATTGCAGGTGCAAGTCGGAGACGTGAAGAATGTTGCCGAGGAAGTAGGGCACCCTGAACCCGTCCTTCACGCGGAATTCCGGGATCGCGGCCAGGAACTCCTCCACGGCGATCTGCAATTCCAGCCGTGCCAGATGCATTCCCAGACATTTGTGGATGCCGCTGCCCAGCGCCATGTGCGGCGCCTTGCGATCGAAGCGAATGTCCTGCGGCTCGGGATAAAACTCCGGGTCGCGGCTGATGACCGGGCTGGCGAAGGTCACATATTCGCCGGGCATGATCTTCTGGCCGTGTATCTCGATCTCGCGGGTGGCGATGCGGAAGGCAGTGACGACGGCGAAACCGCGCAGGAACTCCTCCACGGCCAGCACCGTCTGCGACGGATCGGCACGCAGACTGTTCTGCTTTTCAGGGTTCTGCGCGAGGAAGTTGAAGATGTTGCCGAGCAGCGACGTCACCGTGTCCAGCCCCCCAAGGTAGAGATTGAAGCAGTGGCCGAAGACCTCCATCTCGTTCCACTTGCGACCGTCCACCTCGAAGTCCAGTACCTTGCTGATATAGTCGTCACGCGGCGACTGGCGACGCGCCTGGATCTCCTCCATCAGGTAATTCTTTACCTTCCGGACGGCATCGCCGCGCACCTGCCAGTCGTTGGTGTGCAACATCTCCTTTTCCCATTCGAGGAATTCGGGCATCCGCTCCTGTGGCAGACCGAGCAGGTCGAGCACGATGTTGACCGGGTACTGTTCCGAAAACTGGCCGATGAAATCGCATTCGCCACGATCCTTGAACTCGTCGATCAGTGTACGCGCGCGATCGCGGATCTGGTCTTTCAGGGCGAACATCTTCTGTGGCGAGAAATGGGGGTTCAGCGCCTTGCGGTAGTCGGTATGGATCGGCGGATCGATCTCCGTTGGGATCACCAGCCAGTCCTCACCGATGTTCTGCGCCCATTTTCCCATGCCGTTCTTGGTGAAATTGTCAGGGTCGCGCAGGATCGCCTGCACGTCCTCGGCGCGGCGCAGGAACCAGCCGGGCTGATCGCCGGGAAACACATTGGTGGCATAACAGATCGGCGGCAGGGTGGCGTGCATCTCCGGGATGAGCGTTTCCTGTGGATTGTCGTAGGTGTTCACGCGCGCATACAGCGGCAGCCGCACCACCAGCTCGGCCGGAACATGTGGCGGAATGTCGTTCTGCGCGGCAGTGGCCATGGGTATCTCCTGAGATCGTCGTTTATAGTCTTCTAGTTCGCATGCATTGCGTGGCAGCCTAACCAAAGACAGGTCGCGCGGCGGCCTGCCCCGTGCGCGCACCGGGACATGCCAGCCGGATCGGGACGCGACCGCCTTAGGCGATCGCCTGTTCGTCACCGACGGCGGCGGCCAGCACCCCCGCCACGTCAACACTCATCTGGCGGGAAATGTCGGCGGTGTCCCAATATTCGCGCCAGGCGATGATAAGGCCGGTTTCGGCCACCTCGAATACCGCGCAGACCCGAGAGGCGACGCGGCGATCGCCCGCGCGGAGAATGACGTAATTGGTGCGCTCGGTAAAACACGGAACGGCCGTTCGCGGCGATCGTGTGAATCTCACATCGGCAGTCGTAATAGGTTTGATACTGCGTGCGGAGGATATTGATGATCGCGTCACGTCCGCGATAGGTCTGCAACATCGGCACGAGTGGCTGGTAATAGGCATCGGGTGAAAAGCAGGCACGCAGGCGCGCGAAATCCGGCTTGTCGGAAAAGGCGCCGAGAAAATTCAGCACCTGCTTTTGCGGATCGGCCATGTCGCTTCCCTGTCTGATCGGTCATCGGGCGTTCAGCGCGTTTTGGGCAGTACCACCGCCATCGCCGCCGCGCCGATCGCGGTCGGCCCGAACATCTGCAACCGCCGCCCCTCGATCGCGGCGAGAAGCCTGATCAGCGCGGCGTCCTCCGCCGGCCCGGCCGCCAGCACCCGCGCTTCCAGCGCGGCCGGCCAGTCATCGGCGTCCTCACCGAGATAGGCCACCACATCGGCACTGTCCGCCGCCGACACCACCGCACCATGCCGGTCAATGCGGGAAATCCATTCCGCCAGTTCCGTCGCCTGCACCTTCTGCGCGGCGTCGATCGGTTCGAGCGGACGGACCCCTGCCAGCGTATCGACCAGCTTGGCGATCAGCGGCGAGTTGCCACCGGGCTGCTCGGGCAGTGGCGGCAGGTCGGGCAAGGCGACGCCGCTCAGCGCTGAAAGGGCGAGAACGATCGACCGCCTGAGCGCCAGATCGAACTGAAGATACACGGCATGCGGATCACCCGGTTTGGGCGCGCCGACGGTGCCGGTGAACTGCATCGTCCCCAAAGTCGAGAATTGCAACACGTGGAAGAGGATCGCCTGATGATCCACCGGTTCGCCGCTCGCCTCCTCGTAATATCGCACCAGCTCGGCCAGCGGCGCACCGAGCGGTTCGTAGCTGTCCCGCATCCCAATCGTGGCGATATCGGTCATCGGATCGCCGATCATGCTGAACTCGAAATCGTACAGCCCGGTCATCTTCCCGTCCTCGACGAGGAACTGGCCGGAATCGAACTGAATATAGGTGGCCGCGGTGCGATGCGTCGGCACGTTGCGCCGCAACCAGCCGATGACGAACTCCAGCAACGGCTCGGGTCGGCTTTTCGTCCGGCGATAATGTGGCAGATACGCTTCCAGCCCCACCAGCGCGATCGCCTCGGCCCCTTCCGGCCGCTCTACTCCGACCGCCTCGAACGGTGCGGTCGGCAAGGCGTGCATCGCCGCCACCGCCTGCATGAAACTACGCCCGACCGCCGATTTTTCCGCCCGGTCCAAGCCTGAGAAGTCGCGCGTGCCGCCGATCGCGTCCATCACCGTACACGGCGGATCGGCGCAGAAACCATGCACCTTCGGCACCGGGATGCCATGATCGGCCAGAATCCGCTGAATATCCGCCTCGCGCTTCAGTTCGGGGAAGATCGCCACGTCGCCCGATCGGTCGCCCCGCAGGTGCAGATGCAGCGGCGTACCGTCGGCCCGCTCCACGTCGACGAACCAGGCCGGCCGCCAGCGCACCTGTCGCTCCATCCGCACGATCCGCCCGCCAGCGATCTCCTCCACGAAGCCGCGCAGCCGGGCGACGGCGGCATCGTCATAATCCGGCGTGCCGGCGGTGTCGCTCATCTCGATATCCTCAGGCGAATGCTTCGGCGGCGGCACGGGTATCCATATACTCCCGGCCTTCCACGATTAGGCCGTCGCGGATCGTCAGCAGATTGTGATACCGGTTGCGATAGACGCGGTCGGGAAACGTCATCTCGCTCCGAGCCTCCACCGCCACGCGATCCCCCTCCGCGGTGAGGCAGGTGATCTCCACCCGCCGTTCCGTCGCGGCGAGCAGACCGCCGCGCACCGATGCGGTGAAGGCGTCGCGGTCCATGTCGCCGACGCCGAGGATCCACCATTTGACGTCCGGGTGCTGCAACGCCTCGATCGTGTCGCCGTCACCGTCCATCAGCGCCTGCATATAGCGACGTACCAGCGCCTTGTTGGCTTCGGTGGCAGTCATGATCGGTTGCTCCCGTGATCGATCCCGGCGTCTGCGGCGGTAGTACCGTCATCCGCGCCGCCCGGCCGGCACAGGCGTAGCGGCTCGCCCCCGCCCCGAACCTGTCTCGCGACAGGCTCGGGCAGGCGCGGGCAGGCTCAGTCGAGCCGGGCCAGCATGTCGCGGACGTAGGCGTTGGTCGGCTCGCCGCGTCGCACCCGGTTCGGCCATTCCGGGTCGGCGATCAGCGCGCGGCCGAGTGCGATCATGTCGAACTCGCCGGCCGCGATGCGGGCGGCGGCATCGTGGAAATTGCGCTCCACCGCCGCACCACCGGTACGGAACGAGGAGAACAGCCCCTCCGACAGCCCGATGCCGCCGACCGCCACCGTCGGCCTGCCGCTCAGCTTCCGTGCCCAGCCGGCCAACGACAGCGGCGATCCGTCGAACGCGGGTGCGCTGAAGTAGATCGTGCTGGCATCGATCAGGTCGACACCGGCCTCCGCCAGCGCTCGCATCAGCACGCCCAGCTCGTCCGGCGTCTCGGCGATCCTCGCGTTGAAATCCTGCTGCTTCCACTGGCCGAAACGGAACATGATCGGCATGTCCGGTCCGATCGCCGCGCGGATCGCCCGCACCACCTCGACGCCGAACGTGGCGCGCGCGGCCATATCGCCGCCATAGCGATCGGTGCGGCGGTTGGTCTGCGGCCAGAAGAAGCTGTCGATGAGGTAACCGCTCGCGCCGTGGATCGCGATGCCGTCGAAGCCGACCGCCTTGGCGTTGGCGGCGCTGCGGGCGAAACCCGCCACCGCATCGGCGATCTCCTCCTCGCGCATCGGCCGGGTCGGCGCGATCACGCGGGCGATGTAGTCGGGCGTCACCGTCGAATAGCCGTCATCCGGACCCCACAGGCCCGATGGCCGCAGCGATGGCGCGGCCGGTTGTGGCCCCGTTCCCTCGACGCGGAACGCGCCCTGATGCCAGAGCTGGGGAAAGATGCACCCGCCCTCGGCATGAACCGCCGCCACCACCGCGCGCCATCCGGCCAGCGCCCGCTCGCCGTGGAGCAACGGTATATGCGTCGGGGCGCCGCTACCCTCGCCGAGCGAGGCCGCCTGATCGACGCCCACGCCCTCGGTCACGATCAGCCCGGTGCCCCCGGCGACGCGCTTGCGATAATAATCGATCACGGCGGCATCCGGCGTGTTGCCGGGCGATGCGCTGCGCGTCATCGGCGCCATCGCCAGCCGGTTCGGCAGCGTCAGCCCACGCAGGGTGATGGGCTGAAAAAGCGGATCGAGCGCTGGGTCGTGGCTCATCATCGGTTACCTGCTCCTTTCGGGTTGCCCGTCCTGACGCGTCGCAGCGGCGATGAGTCCTGTCGCGGGGTAGGTGGCGCGCCGGGCGGGCCGCCGCATCACCGCCATCATCGAGGAGCGGATCGACATGGACCGGCTGCGGGACAAGATATGCATCGTCACCGGCGCCGGCAGCGGCATCGGTCGCGCCAGCGCGCGCCTGTTCGCGGCCGAGGGCGCCACCGTGATCGCGGCCGACATCAGAAGTGAAACCGCAGAGACGGTCGCACACGAGATCGAGGCCACCGGCGGACGGGCACTGGCGATGACCGTGGATGTCGGAGAAGAAGACCAGCTTGCGCGCATGATCGGTGATACCGTCGCCGCGTTCGGCCGCATCGACGTGCTGTTCAACAACGCGCTGTTCGTCGATTTCGACATGGCCGCGCGCGATGCCGATTTCCTTGCCTTCGATCCGGCGATCTTTCATGCCAACCTGCGCGTGAACGTACTGGGCGCCGTGCTCGCCGCCAAGCTGGCGCTGCCGCACATGCTGGAACGCGGCCGGGGGTCGATCATCGCTACCTCGTCGGGCAGTTCGATGGGTGGCGATATCACCGCATACAGCTACGGCTCGTCGAAGGCCGCGCTCAACTGGTTCGTTCAGGCGATCGCCGCCACCTACGGCAAGCGCGGCATCCGCTCGAACGCGATCCTGCCGGGGCCGGTGCAGACGCCGGCCAAACTCCGGTGGACGACGGCGAAAATGGATGCCGCCTTCATGGAGGTGCTCAACACCCCCTTCATCGGCGAGCCGGAGGATATCGCCGCGATGGCGCTGTTCCTCGCATCGGATGAAAGCCGCTACGTCAACGGCATGCTCTACCCCGTCGATGGCGGGCAGAGCTGCACCGTTCCCTTCATCAGCGTCACCCGCGCGCTTCAGGCGGGCGACTGATCGTTCAGAGGAGATAAGATGGGCAAACAGCAGGAAGACACCATCCGCGCGTTTCAGGACGCGTGGGGCGACGGCACCGACAGTTCCCGCCCGGATGTGGCAAAGATCCTGTCGATGATGGCCGAAGACGCCGAGTGGCAGCTGTGGGTGCCGGGCGGTCCAGTCATCCGGGGCAAGGCCGCCCTGCGCGCTGAAATCGAACAGCAGATGACCTATTGCACCAACAACAAGTGCAACGAAGTCGCCATCGTCTCGAACGATCGCATGGTGATGCAGGAACGATCGGACACCGCGATCATCAACGGCCGCCCCTGCCCACACCAGATGGTCGCGGTCTATGAGCTGGACGAGGAGGGCCGAATCCTAAAATGGCGGGAGTATCTCGACATGGCAGATCTCAACCGCAAGATGGGCGTAAGGGCCTGACCGCCCGCCGGGGCGGTCATACCCTCGGCATGATCTCCTCGGCGACCCACTGCAACCGCTCGACATAATCCTGCTTGCCGGTAATGCCGGGCGGCAGCGGCACGATCGTTTCGTTCACGCCGAGTTCCTTCAGCCAGCCGATCTGATCGAGGATCTGTTGCACGCTGCGGCTGCCCGGCGCGCGCGGATCGTCCAGCACCTCATGGTGCGCGCCCACGTTCAGCATCTCCAGCGCAAAGAAAATATCGATCGGTCGGCCGTCGTAGTCCGGCTGGCTCTTGATGAAGTCGATGCATTCGGGGAATTTTTCGGGCGGGGTGCGGAACGGCGACCAGCCGTTGCCGAACTTCGCCCCCCGCCTCAGCACGCCCTGCGCGTCGCCGCCGAACCAGACCGGAAGATAAGGCCGCTGCACCGGCTTCGGCGCGAACCCCACGCCGGAGAATTTCACGAACTCGCCGTCGAACTCGGGCCTGTCCTTGGTCCATAGCTCGATCATGGCCGCGACATATTCGTCCGCCATCCTCCCGCGCGAGTGGAACGGTACGCCGAGGATATCGAACTCCCCTTCCAGCCAGCCGACGCCGAACAGGGCCGTCGCCCGCCCGCCCGAAAGCCAGTCGAGCGTCGACCAGGCCTTGGCTTGCACGACCGGATTCTGCAACGGCAGGATCGTGACCGACGACGACAGCCGCATCCGCTCGGTCCGTCCACCGATGAAACCCAGCGCGACCGCGACATGGAAATAATGGTCGCCGGAAAGCCCGACATGCTCGTCCGGAATGATAAAATGCTCGCCCAACATACATTTGTTGAAGCCTAGTCGATCGGCAATGCTCATTAACTCGCCCACGTCCGGCCCGGTCAGCGCGTGTTCCCACGGCTGAGTCATCGCCGCGACGTGCATACTGTTCGGTACGCCGACGTTGATCCTCATCGCATCCTCCAGACCGTTCGTGCATGTCATGACGGCGATCGCCGCCGGTCAAACCTTCCGGGGGAGAGGGCCGGCGGGCGTGCCCGTTCCGCGCGGCGCTTCAATCCTGCGGTGGCAAGAGCGCGCCGGTGATGCGAATGCCGGCGCCATCCACCTTGTACGTCTTGTTCAGGAAGATGAGGATCGAGGTGAGCGCCTCCGCCGCCGCCGAGTTGACGAGCGCGCCGCCATGCAGCCCGCGCAGGCCCATCGCGTCGGCCAGCGCCACCACCTTGCCACGGGCGACCTTGTCATCGCCGAATACCAGCACGTCGCAGCCGATGTCGATATCCTGCGCCAGCTTGTGCGCGGCCACGTTGTGGAAGGCGGAGACCGTCGTCACCCCCTCCCCCAACGCCGATTGCGCCCGCACCGCCGCGCTGCCTTCCGCCGGCAGTTGCACCCGCATCACCTTCGGAGGCACCAGCGGCACCGTAGTATCTACGACAATCTTGCCGGCGACGTGCGGCCGGATCTCCGCCAGCGTCGCATCCTGCGCAGCGAACGGCACCGCCACGATCACCACGTCGCCGGTCGCCGCCGCTGCCACATTGGTCATGCCGGCGATGCCGTGGCCCAATGCCGCGGCCTTTTCCCCGGCCGCCTGCGCGCTGCGCGAGCCGATGATGACCCGCCGCCCGGCCTTCGCCAGCCGCCATGCGATCGCAGCACCGAGATTGCCCGTGCCGCCAACGACGGCGATCGTCTCTCCGTTCACGCGCCGGAGCTCTTCATCGCGGCAAATCGCATCATGTCGGCATACACGGCCGAATGCGCGGTGAAGCCGCCGTCCGCCACGATCGACGCCCCGGTGACGTATCGCGACTGATCGGAGGCGAGGAATGCCGCGACCTCCGCGATATCCTCGGGCCGGCCGAGGTCGGGCATCAGGTTATGCTCCTTCATCAGCGTCTGCGCCTCGGATGGCATGTTCTCGTCGAGCGCTTCGGTCATCACCAGGCCGACGACGATCACGTTCGCGCGAACCTTCTGCTTGCCGTATTGCGTGGCGACATATTTCGACAGGCCGATCAACCCGGCCTTGCTGGTGCCATAGGCGGGATAATCGAGGTCACCGCCGACGCCTTTGCCCGATCCGGTGAAGATGATCGACCCGCCACCAGCAGCGATCAGATGGGGCACGCCATGCTTGGCGCACAGCATCGCGCTCGTCAGGTTGGTGGTGAGCGTGCGGTTCCAGAAATCGATGTCCATGTCGCCGATCAGCGCATCCTCGAACATCGCCCCAGTCTGCGCCGCGTTCGAGTGGACGATGTCCAGTCGGCCGAACCGCGCGACGGTCGCGGCGAAGCCGGCCCTGACTGACTCCTCCTGCGCCACGTCCATCGCCACGGCCAGCGCCTCGCCGCCCAGTGCCTCGATCTCGGCGACCACGCCGGCGAGCTTCGCCTCGGTCCGCCCCGTCACCGCCACCTTCGCACCGCGCGTGGCGAACAGCTTGGCCGTCGCCCGGCCGATGCCGCTGCCGCCGCCGGTGATAATCGCCACCTTGCCGTCCAGCGGCCGCCTGTCGTCGGTCATTCGCTTACTCCTTCATCGCCGGAAGCGTTTCCGGCACAGAACCATAGAGGGTGGTACGCTGGCGCGCCGGGCGGCCGATACCGCCAGCCAGCGCGCGCATGTCGGCGGCGTCGAACGCCTGTCCGTGCAGCCCGCCGGCCGCGCGGCTGATCGATTCGTCCATTAGCACGCCGCCCAGATCGTTGGCACCCGCCGCCAGCGCCGCCGCCGCCCCGTCGCGCCCCATCTTCACCCAGCTTACCTGAATGTTGGGGATGAGCGGATGCAGCGCGATCCGCGCCACGGCGTGCATCAGCAGCGCCTCGCGGTAGCTGGGGCCGGAGCGGGCGCGGCCCTTGCGCCAGATCGACGCTTCCATGTGGACGAAGGGCAGCGGCACGAACTCGGTGAAGCCCCCCGTCTCCTCCTGCAGCGCCCGCACCCGCGCGATGTGCCGCCCCAATGCGCGTAGCGTTCGACATGGCCGAGCATGATCGTCGCGGTGGAGCGCAGCCCGATGGAATGGGCGGCGCGCATCACATCGAGCCACTCGTCGGCCGTCACCTTGTCCGGGCACAGGATCGCGCGGATCTCGGGATCGAGGATCTCGGCGGCGGTGCCCGGCAGCGTCGAAAGGCCGGCGACCTTCAGGCGGGCGAGATAGTCCTCCAGCGGCAGGCCCTGCGTCTGCGCGCCGTGCATCACTTCCAGCGGCGAGAAGGCGTGGATATGAATGTCGGGTGCGGCCGCGCGCACGGCATTGAGCACGCCGAGATAGGTTTCGCCGTCATAGTCGGGGTGGATGCCGCCTTGCAGGCATACCTCGGTCGCCCCCCGGGCCGCCGCTTCGCCCGCGCGACGCCCGATTTCGGCGAAGTCGAGCCGATATGCCGGCCCGCGCATCGCCTTGGAACTCCCCTTGAAGAAGGCGCAGAAGCCACATCGGTAGAGGCAGATGTTAGTATAATTTATGTTGCGGTTGTCGACGTAGCTGACGGTGTCGCCAACCGTTTCGCGGCGCAGGCGGTCGGCCAGCGCGATCACTGCCGCCAGATCGTCCCCCTCGGCGTCGAACAGGCGGGTGATCGCCGCTTCCTCCAGTCGCGCGCCATCGGCGGCGCGCACGAGAATACCAGCGATCGCGCCTGTCGGCCCCGCCGGCACGAGCGTGGGCAGGGCATCGCCCCGGCCGGCATGCCATCCCCCGGCATCGGGCAGGCCGCGCCCGTCGATCCGGCGGAGCACCAGCGGCGCGATGGCGGGATCGCACCATTCGGTCGCGGCGAGCGCATGACGAGGACCGATCGCGAGCCGCTGGCGCAGCGTTCTCCCCCCGGCGGCCGTGGCGGCGTCCGGCAAGGCGATTTGCGGCCACGGCGCCTCGGGATTCACATGATGGGGCGTGACGGGGGACACGTCGCCCCAGTCGTTCACCCCGGCGCGGATCAGCGCGCGCAGATCATCCCGCCGATGCAGGTTGGGCGGCGCCTGAATCGTCATCGCCGGCCCCAGGATCAGCCGCGCCGCCGCGATCGTCCACAGATGCTCGTCGAGCGACGGCTCCGGCCTGTCAGCCATGCGCGTACTAGGCTTGGCGCGGAAATTCTGGACGATCACTTCCTGGATGTGACCATATCGGGCGTGCAGATCACGGATCGCGATCAGCGCCTCGATCCGCTCGGCCCGCGCCTCGCCGATCCCGATCAGCAGGCCGGTGGTGAACGGCACCCGTGCCTCGCCCGCCGCGGCGATGGCCGCGAGTCGGGCGGCGGGCTGCTTGTCCGGCGATCCATGATGCGGCCCGCCGCTCCGGCAAAGGCGATCGGCGGCGCTTTCCAGCATGATCCCCATCGATGCGCTGTGCGGGCGCAGCATCGCGTAATCGGCCGCCGCCATCAGCCCGGGGTTCAGGTGCGGCAGCAACCCCGTCTCGTCGATCACCGCCCGTGCGACCTGCGCCAGATAGGCGAGCGTCGTCTCGTGGCCGAGCGCCGTCAACCCCGCGCGTGCAGCGCCATAGCGCGCCTCCGGCCGGTCGCCGAGCGTGAACAATGCTTCCGCACACCCCATCCGCTGGCCGGCGCGGGCGATTTCCAGCACCTGATCGGGCGACAGGAACGCGTCGCCGGCCCGCGCCGGCATGGTCGCGAACGTGCAGTAGTGGCACACGTCGCGGCACAGGCGGGTGAGCGGGATGAATACCTTGCGCGAATAGGTGACGCGCGTGCCATGCCCGTCGAGCTTGAACGCTTCCGCTCTCGAAAGCAGATCGCTGGGGGACAGGCGATCGAGCACCACCATCGCCTCGGTCGCCGACGCCGCGGGATCGATCGAATATCGCATCACGTCGCGTTTCCGACGACGCGCCCCCGGCCAAAGGGCACGGCTGGCCGGCCCGGTTCACCGAAAACACGCAGGTCGCTCTGGCGGGGACTTGGCTTTCCCGGCGTCATCACATTTCGCAAGATGATATTCTGCATCCCGGAATAAAAGAGGCACAACCTGCCCGGCGCGCCCGCCCGAAGGTAGGTCGATGGCCAGCCGCCCTTATCGTGCGCTGAAATCCCGAACGCATTCGCGCAGCCAGCGGGAGACCGTCTCGATGCGGGCGAGGCGGTGAACATCATGGTGCGTGACAAGCCAGAAGCTGCGAGGAAGCATCACTTCCTCGCCCAGCAGCACGACGAGCGTTGGATCGCGATCGCCGATGAACTCTGGCAGCACGCCGATGCCGCCACCGCTGGCGATCAGGCGGTGCTGTACGTTGATGCTGGTGCTGCGGAGCATCGGCTCCAGCCCCGGGGCCACCTCGCCGAGATAGTCGAGTTCGGGCGCATAGATGAATTCCGGCACGTAGCCGATCAGGCCGTGGTCGCGCAGGTCGTCCGGTTTCATCGGGGTCGCCGTCCGCGCGAGATACGCCGCGCTGGCATAGAGCCGGAGCCGGTAATTGCCGAGCTTCGCCGCGGTCAATCGGCCTCGACGCGGGCGCGCGAGCATCACCGCCATGTCTGCCTCGCGCTTCGAGGGGTTGAGGAAGCCCGAGGCGGTGACGAGATCGAGGCGGATGCCGGGATGCTCACGGGGAAACGCCGGCAGCGCCGGGGCCAGCACCCAGGTGGCGAAGCCCTCGGCCACGCTCAACCGCACTTGCCCCGAAACTCGCGTGGTATCGCCCCGCACCTGACCCAGCGCGGAAAGCGCCGCGCTCTCGATCGTCTCGGCGTGCGCGAGCAACACGGCGCCCTGTTCGGTCAGCAGCCGCTCGCCGCTGGTGTTTTCAAACAGCGGCGATTCGCAAATGCGCTCCAGCCGGGCGAGGCGGCGCAGCACCGTCGTCGGGTCGATGCCGAGCGTTGCCGCCGCAGCCCCGATCCGCCGCGCCCGCGCCACGCCGAGGAAAATGCGAAGGTCATCCCAGTCGAGCGGCGTCGTCATGCTGCAAAAATGCCCGATGGTGCTGCAAAGTTACGTTCTTGCGGGCGGAATACCGATGGTCAAGAGCAGGCCATCATTCGGGAGCCGACGCGATGCGTACCATTCACAACCTGATTTCCGGTATCGAAAGCGAAGGGGGATCACGCCGCAGCGACGTGTTCGATCCGAACACCGGCAAGGTACAGGCGCAGGTCGCGCTCGGCGGCAAGGCGGAACTCGACAAGGCGGTGGCGGCGGCCAAGGCGGCGCAACCGGCATGGGCAAAGACAAACCCACAGCGTCGCGCCCGCGTGATGTTCCGCTTCAAGGAACTCGTCGAGCAGAACATGGACGAGCTGGCCCGCCTGCTCTCCTCCGAACACGGCAAGGTGATCGCCGACTCACGCGGTGATATCCAGCGCGGGCTTGAGGTAGTGGAGTTCTGCTGCGGCATCCCGCATGTCCTGAAGGGCGAGTATACCGGTGGCGCGGGGCCGGGCATCGACGTCTATTCGATGCGTCAGCCGATCGGCATCGGCGTCGGCATCACCCCGTTCAACTTCCCCGCGATGATCCCGCTGTGGATGTCGTCGGTGGCGATCGCGACCGGCAATGCCTTCATCCTCAAGCCATCGGAACGCGATCCCTCGGTGCCGATCAGGCTGGCCAAACTGTTCCGCGAGGCGGGGCTGCCGGATGGCATTCTCTCCGTCGTGCAGGGCGACAAGGAAATGGTGGATGCCATCCTCGATCATCCCGACATCGCCGGCGTCAGCTTCGTCGGCTCGTCCGACATCGCCCATTATGTGTACCAGCGCGGCGTCGCGGCGGGCAAGCGCGTGCAGGCGATGGGCGGTGCCAAGAACCACGGCATCGTGATGCCCGACGCCGATCTCGATCAGGTCGTCAACGATCTGTGCGGCGCGGCCTTCGGCTCGGCCGGCGAACGCTGCATGGCGCTGCCGGTGGTGGTGCCGGTGGGCGAGGACACCGCCGAGCGGCTGCGCGCCAAGCTGATCCCGGCGATCGAGGCGCTTCGCGTCGGCGTCTCCACCGACAAGGACGCGCATTACGGCCCGGTCGTGACGGCCGCGCACAAGGCGAAGATCGAGGATTATATCCGGATCGGCATCGACGAAGGAGCAGAGCTGGTCGTCGACGGGCGCGGCTTCGCGTTGCAGGGGCATGAGGAGGGCTTCTTCGTCGGCCCGACCCTGTTCGATCGCGTCACTACCGACATGCGGACCTATCAGGAAGAGATCTTTGGCCCCGTCCTCCAAATCGTGCGCGCGGCGAATTTCGAGGAAGCGGTCGCGTTACCGAGCACGCATCAATATGGCAACGGCGTCGCGATCTTCACGCGCAACGGCCACGCCGCGCGCGAGTTCGCCGCGCGGGTCGAGGTCGGCATGGTCGGCATCAACGTGCCGATCCCGGTGCCGGTCGCCTACCATAGCTTCGGCGGGTGGAAGCGTTCGGCGTTTGGCGACACCAACCAGCACGGCATGGAAGGCGTAAAGTTCTGGACCAAGGTGAAGACCGTGACGCAGCGCTGGCCGGACGGCGGCGGCACCGGCGACAGCGCCTTCGTCATCCCGACGATGGGGTAACACAGGCACGGCCCGGTTAGACCCGATCGATGCCGTGGCATGATAAGGCATGACCGCCCTCGCAGCGGTACGAACAGCAACATGGACGGGGGCGGGCGGATGGCGGAGCCGCCCCGCCGTCGATTGACAGGGAACGGCAGCATGGCACGGATCGGTTTCATCGGCCTCGGCAACATGGGCGGCGGCATGGCGGCCAATCTGGCGAAGGCGGGGCACACGGTCCGCGCGTTCGATCTGGCCGAGGCGGCGCTCGCGCGTGCGGAGGCCGCCGGCTGCACCCGCGCCGCGTCCGCCGCCGATGCGGCGACCGATGCCGACTTCGTCGTGACGATGCTGCCCGCCGGCCGCCACGTGCTGTCGGTGTATCAGGATCAGGTGTTCGCCGCCGTGCCGCCCTCGGCGCTGCTGCTCGATTGCTCGACGATCGACGTCGCCTCGGCCCGCGCGGTGAGCGCGGCGGCGGCCGAGCGCGGGCTGGCGATGGTCGATGCGCCGGTTTCGGGCGGGATCGCGGCGGCCAACAGCGGCACGCTCACCTTCATGGTCGGCGGCACGGACGACGCCTTCGCGAAGGGCGAACCGATCCTCGCCGCGATGGGCAAGGCGGTGATCCATGCCGGCGCGGCGGGCGCGGGGCAGGCGGCCAAGATCTGCAACAACATCATCCTCGGCGCGACGATGGTCGCCACCTGCGAGGGCTTCGCGCTGGCGCAGAAGCTGGGGCTGGACCCGCAGACCTTCTACGACATCGCCTCCAAGGCGACGAGCCAAAGCTGGTCGATAACGAGCTATTGCCCGCTTCCCGGCGTCGGCCCCACGTCGCCCGCCGACAACGGCTATCAGGGCGGCTTCGCGGCGGCGCTGATGCTGAAGGACCTGAAGCTGGCGGTGGAGGCGGCGGGAGCCGCCGGTGCCAGCGTGCCGATGGGCGCAGCGGCGGGCGCGCTGTATCAGGCGTTCGTCAACGGCGACGATCAGGGGCTGGACTTCTCGGCGATCATCAAGCTGCTCGACGGCACGCAGCACAAAGGCTGAGGCCGGTCGGGGCACCATCCGCCACGCGGACGGCGCGAAGCGATGACTCGCGCGTCGGCGGCTAATCCTGCCGGATCATTCCGGCGCCCGCCGACATTCGCATCACGTCCGCGAACGGCGCCGCATGGGCGGTCATGCCGCCATCGGCCGCCAGCGTGGCGCCGGTGATGAAGCGTGCCGCATCCGAGGCGAGAAACGCGACCGGCTCGGCGATGTCCTGCGGATCGGCGACGTAAGGCGTCAGGTGATGGCCGGTGAAAAGCTCGATCATTTCCAGCGCGGTGGCGGCGGCGACCGGCGGGGTCATCACCATGCCGACGACCACCGAATTGGCACGGATGCCCTGCTTGCCATATTGCGTCGCCACGTTCAGCGCGAGATTGATGAGCGCCGCCTTGGAGGCGCCATAGGCCGGCAACCCCAGATCGCCCTGCACGCCGCGCCCCGAGGCGATCATCACGATCGAACCGCCACCGCCGGCGATCATGTGCGGGATCGCGTGGCGGCACAACAGCGCCGGTGCGATGGTATTCACCTTCAGCACGCGCTCCCAAGTCGGGCCATCCATCTCGGTGATGTTCGCATCGAGCGCGAGCGTCGCGGCATCGGTGACGGCGGCGTTGTTGACGAGAATGTCGACCCGGCCGAACGCTTCCATCGCCGTGGCGACGATCCGTCCGGGGGTCGTCGCGTCGGCCAGATCGCCCCACGCCGACACCGCCTCGCCCCCCGCGGCGCGGATCGCCCCGGTCGTCCCAGCGGCGGTCTCCTCCCGGCTGGCGGCCACGACGATCCGGGCACCACGCTCCGCCATCAGCGTGGCGATACGGCGGCCGATACCCGAACCGGCACCGGTGACGATGGCGACCTTGCCTGCGAGTGTGGTCACGTCGGTACTCCTGAAACGGCCTGAATACGGGCGGCGTGGCCGGTCCCGCCGCCCCGCGAACCTCCCCGACGACGGGGTCGTCCTGTCATCACCCGACCCAGGCATTGGAGATGAGCGGCGACGACCGCCATCCGCGATACGGGCGCATCGGCGATTAACCTCAGGCCGGCTCTTCCACCGGCGTGAGGTTACGCATGAAGGCGCGGAAATCCTCGCCCAGTTCGGGCAGCGGCAGGCCCAGCTTTTCAGCGAGGTAGAGCGTCATCAGATTATTGTCCGCGGCGACGTTCTCCGCCGGGATGTTACCCATCGACACCTGCCGGTCGAACGCGCCGAGCGCGACTAGCGCCATGCGTAGCGCGACGACGATGTCGTAATAATCCATATCCCGCAACGTCGCGCCGGAAGCCCGTTCGTAAAGCGCGATCGTCTCGTCGCGGCCCGGCAGGCCATCGAGCCGGGCGACCCCGAAGCGGCGGCTGAACAGGTCGTCGAAGTAGAGCCACCATGCCAGATCGAGTTCGCGCGGGCCAAGAGCGGCCAGTTCCCAATCGATCAGCGCGGCGACGCTGCCGTCCGGCCGCCACATCACGTTCGACGGAGTGGGATCGCCCCACAGCACGCAGACCTCGGCCTCCGCCGGCCGGTTCGCCAGCACCCAGGCCATGGCGGTATCAAGGATCGGCAGCGACCGCCCCGCGCCGGTCGATCGATGCCATTCGACGAGATTGCCGACATACTGCGCCAGCCCCGGCGCGCCCCGATCGGGCCGGTCGAGAAACCCGAAGCCTTCGCGCCAGTCGATCGCGTGCAGCGTGGCGAGCGCCTTCAGCGCATTGCCGAATGCCGCGCCGCGTTCCGCCGGCGCCATATCGGCAAGCCAGCCCTCGACGTTGTAGTTCGGCCGCTGCGTCGCGGCCTCCCCGTCCACCCGGCCCATGACCAAAAACGGCGCGCCGAGCACCGCCGGATCGGTCTCGATGCCGACCCACGCCGGCACCGGTACGTCGCCACGCGCATCGAGCGTCGCCATCATGTTCGCTTGCAAGCTCAGGTCGCTGCCGAACACCACCTCGAACGTCTGTGGCTGGCGTCGCACGACGAGCGTGCGGCGGTGCGGCCCCGCATCATCCCGATACGCCACCTCGACGAAAAAGATCTCCGCCGAGAAGCCCGAACCGAGTTGCACGTCCATCGGCGCGACGGTCAGCCCGAGCCATTCGGGCCGGGCCTTCACCAGCCATGCGGTCAGCCGTTCGTGGACAGCCTGGGGGTCGAGCTTCGCGGTCATCCTGTCACTCGCTTTTCACTTTATCGACATCGGTCATGTCGCGGGAACCGCAAGGTCGCCACCTATCCGAGTGCGGGCAGACCCTGCCTTGCGGAAGGCTCGCCGCCTAACCCGAGCCTGTACTGATGCGACACAACTGGAGAATACGCATGATCGAGGAAGCGGACGTCGTCATCGTCGGGGCCGGCCACAACGGCATGGCGGCGGCCGGCTATCTCAGCCGTGCAGGCAAGCGCGTCGTCGTGGTTGAACGGCTCGGCAAGGTCGGGGGGATGACCAGTGCCGGCTATATGATCCCGGAGGCGCCGGAGCACCTTGTCACGCCGTGCGCGGTGGAACTGCTGTTCGTGCGCGGCACCGGCCTGATCGAGGATCTGGAGCTGGAGAAACATGGCCTGCGCTGGACCGATCCCGATCCCACCTATGCCTATCTCGATCCGGACGGCAGCTCGATCTGCCTGTTCCGCGATCCCCAGCGGACCGCCGACGACATGGCGCGGCTCAACCGCAACGACGGGAACAATTATCTGAAATTCCTCAAGCTGCTCGATGCGCTGATGGATATCGGCTTCCCGCTAATGCAGGCGGAGCCGGGCAGGCCCGAGGCGGGCAACCTCGTGCGGATGATCGGCAGCGCGGTCCGCAACGTGAAGCTGAAGAACGAATTGCAGATCATGGCTGCCGGCACTGCCGACCAGATCGCTTGCGAGTGGTTCGAGCATCCGGCGTCGATCGCGTTGCTGACCAATACCGCCGCAGGGGCCGGGCCGATCGACGACGATGGCAACGCCGCCGCCTACATGATCCTCGCCGTGCTTCACCGGCTCGGCACCGGCAAGCCGATCGGCAGCCTTCAGGCGTTCGCCGATGCGATGGCCCGCAGCGTCACCGCCTCGGGCGCCGACATCCGGCTGAACGCGCCCGTCGCCGAAATCCTGATCGAGGATGGCGCGGCGCGAGGCGTGCGACTGGAAGACGGGCGGATCATCAAGGCGAAGGCGGTGATCGCCAGCTGCGACCCACGGACAGCCTTTGCGATGACCACCCCCGGCAGGGTGGAGCGGCGGCTGCTCAAGCGGATCGAGCATGCCCCCGCCAATCGTAGCAACGCCGCACCGTTCCTCGCCAATATCGCCATGTCGAAGCCGCTGACGCTCAGACGCCATCAGGATCTGCGTCACGACGGCGCCGATCTCAACAAGGCGGTCGGCTATATCGGAACGCCCGAGGAAGTGCGCGAGAGTTTTGCCGCCGCGCGGCGGGGGGACATCCCCAAACGCCACGCGCTATCGGTGACGCCGCTGTCCAATTCAGATCCGACGCAGGCGCCGGCGGGCGGATCGCTCGCCTATGTCTATGTGCCGGCGATGGCGGTGGACGCACGCGAGGGATGGTCGCCCGCGCTCAAGGATCGCACGGTGGCGGATCTGAAGGCGCAGATGTCCGAGTTCTACGACGGCTTCGATTCGGAAGTCGGCCGCTTCGTCGAGACGCCGCGCGATCGCGAGAAGCGATTGAACGTCACCAACGGCTGCGTCACCCATATCGACTTCGGTTCGCTGCGATCGGGCCAGAACCGCCCCGCGACCGGTTTCGGCGGCCCGAAGCCGGCGGTGCCTGGCCTTTATGTCGGCGGGGCCGGCGCGCATCCCGGCGGCGGCATCTCGGGCATACCGGGGCGGATCGCCGCGAAGCGGGTGTTGCGCCAGTTCAGGACCGCGAAGTAATCAGCCGAGCAGCCCGCCGAGCAGGAAGTTGGCGAGCCGATCGACTTGGTCATCCACCTTTCGACCGTCGCGCTCATCGGGTTCGCCGATCAGATCGAGCAACGGCCGGCTGGCGAAATAGAAACCCGCCCCCTCCACCAGCAGCGCCATGAACGCGCTGGTGGAGAGCGACCGCATCGTCCGCCGCGCGGCCACCTCCGCGAACAACGCATCCAGCCGTTGCTTGAACGGCCGGATGTAGATCTCCACGATATAGTCCAGCCGCCAGGTCGCGCGGCGTCCCTCGGCGTGGGTGATGCCGACCCAGTCGGGGTTCGCCGCCGCCCACGCGCAGAAGCGATGCACCAGCAGCCGCAACCGTGCCTCCGGATCGTCGGGCAGTTCGTCGAACGCGGTGAACACGGGCCCGCCGAACCGGGCCACCCGCCAGTCGATCGCGCGCTTCCACAGGTCCGCCTTGGATCCGAACCGCACGTTCAGCAGATTGTGGCTGACGCTAAGCTGCTTGGCGATCTCGCGAACCGTCGTGCCCTCGTAGCCGAGCGAGGCGAAGGCGCTGAAGACATGATCGAGCATCCGCTCCTCGGACACCGCCGTTTCCTGCGCCGGGCGCCCCCGCCGACGCGGCGCCGGCCCTGCCTCCACGGGTAAAATAACAGTCACATCCATACCCCTGCTTGACGAATAAATTGTCGTGTGTCAATTTCACGATGAGAGGATGACCGACCATGACCGAATCGGGCCTGCAACCGTGGTGGATCGTCGCCCGCAGCGAGGAAGTGACATCCAGAGAGCCGCTGTCGGTTGATATCGGCGCGCAGCCGCTGGTATTGTGGCGCGATGCCGAGGGGATCGCGCGCGCGCTGGAAGATCGCTGCCCGCACCGGCGCGCGCCGCTGTCGCTCGGCTGCATCAGGGACGATGGCTGGATCCAGTGCGGCTATCATGGCTGGAGCTATGACGGCGCGACCGGCCGGCTCAAGCAAATCCCGAACATGAAGGGCGAACAACGCTTTCCGCCGGTGTACAAGGCGCAGGCGTTCGCGATCGCCGAGAGCGGCGGGTTCGTGCGGGTCTGCCTCGATCCGGCGGCCGCCGCGCCCGCGCCCGAGGTATCCACGATGGCGCTTTCGGGCACCGCGCATGTCGCGATCGAACAAGCCGCCTGGATCGCGGCGCTCTACGATGATCCCGCCCTGCTGATCGACATTCGCGGGGTCCGCTTCACGCCCTATCTCATGTCGGAGCTTCGCGAGGAGGGTGGCCTGCTGGTGATGGAGCGCAGTTGCCAGTGGGCCGGGCTGCACTGGCCCGCGCCGTTCTCGGCTGACTTCCCGATAACCGTGCTGACGCGCTCCGATCCGGCCACCGGACGCACCGAGCTGCCCTTGCGCGACGATCAGTTCACCACGCTGCTCACCGCCGTGATCGCCCCTGTCCCCGCCGCGCGGGGCGTTACGGCCGTTCGCTGGCGTGCCGAGGTGGGCCGGGGGAGCGGACTGCACGGCCGCCTGCTCGGGCTAGGCACGCCGTTTGCCGTGCGGGAAGCGATCGACGCGGCGGCGCTGCGACGGTCGAAGCCGTCCGCCTCGACGCATTACGACGACCTGCGCGCGCGGCTTGCCACATCGTCCACCCCCGGGGCCACCGCCGAGCTTTCCCGCACCCCCGTCGCCGCCTGAGCCAAGGAGACACCCAATGCTCGATATCCTCTCCCGCCCGCAGGATCAGATCGACCTGCAGCACGGCGCCGCCCCCAAGCCGGCCACATCGCTGAACGCGGTCAACAACTGGGTGCCGCACGATATCGTGATGCGCGACAGCTGGTTTCCGATCGCTCACTCCTACGGCATCGGCAAGACGCCGGTACGGCGGGCGATCTACTCGCAACCCTACTTTGTCTGGCGCGAGGGCGGCAAGGCGGTCGCGGCGGAATTTCACCCGGCCGAGGCCCGTATGCGGGAGAAGAGCATCTATACCGACGCCGCCGGGCGCTACCCGGTGATGGAGCATTACGGCGTCGTTTGGGGCTGGTTCGGCAACCCGCAGGCCGCCGATCCGGCGCATCTACCGAGTCTGCCGTTCCTGCCGCCGCAGGGTGGACTGCCTAAATACATGACCGCGACCCAGCGGTTCGACTGTTCGGCGCCGATCAGTCTGGAAAACCTGATCGATCTGACTCACGCGGATTTCCTCCACGCCGATGTCGTGGGCGACGAGCGATCGGACAGCGAGACGATCGAAACATTTTATGACAGCGAGACGATCACGATGGTGCGAACCCTCGTGAACAAATCGGTGGCGCCGATCATGAAGTTCTTCAGCGGCATCCGCCAGCCGACCCAGAACGTGCGGCAGGTGATCCGTATCTACCTGCGCTCGCACTGCGCGATCGCCTATGGCCGGTTCGAGCCGGGGGACGATGTGCCGCTGTTCCACCCCTGCACGCCCGAAACGCGGGATCGCACGCGGATGGAGATGGTGATGAACACCTCCAACGCCGGGCTGCTGTTCCGCCACATCATGCCGATGGCGGGCTACAAGGTATCGCGGCAGGACAGTTCGATGACCTCGCCGCAAAGCCCGCGCTACATGCGGCCCACGGCGCGCAAGGATCTCCACTCCCGGTTCGATGCGCCGGGGCAGCGTTATCGCTTGCTGATGCAGGATCTGGCGGCACGTCAGGCGGGTGGCGATTTCGCCTATCGCGACAATGTGAGCGAGGATTGCAGCGACATCATCGGGTTGCGTAAGGAACTGTTCCGCTTCTAGAAACTGCACGACGACGACGGGAGCCAACGGCGCGCGGCGGCCGCTTACATCTCCCGCCGCCGCGCGCTAGGCCGAGGTCAACCTTCCACCCGCCGCATCGCCGCCACCCCTTCGCCCCAGCCGTGAAGGCGTGTCCACAGGCTGGCGCGGGTGTGGGCGAAATTGTGCATGTGGGCCATGCGCGGGCAGACATAGACGGTGACGTCGGTGCTGCTCCGGTAAGCCTTTGGCTCGGCCCAGGGGTCGGGCACCACGTCGCGCTCGCCGTTGGCGACCAGCACCGGCACCGTGATCGCCGCCGCCTCCTGCGCGACGGCGCCGGGCGCCACCATGTAGACCCCGCACGGCGGGGTCGTGGCGGATCGCCATGCCGGCAGCGGGTCGCCGGTGCCGGCGGTCGCCGCCATATCCAGCGCCACGATGTCGGCCGGGGCGTCGTCCCAATGGAAGGCCCAGCGGAACGGATGTTCGCCCCCGGCCGCCGCTGCCTCCAGCGCCGCGCTATCGCCCAGCCTGATGCCCCCGGCCACCGCCAGCGCCGCCGCGTTGAGCACCTGTGGGCTGTCGAGCGAGCTACGCCGGGCGATCCACGGCCACGCCACCGCCGGCGCGCCTGGCCGCGTCGGCACGATGGTGTGGATCGCCGAATAGCCGAGGACGCCGATCCCGTCGAACGTGCCGAACTGGCTCTGTGCCACGACGGTGAAGCAGCCGCCCATCGACTGGCCGATGCCGAGCGTTGTCGCCCCGCGTACCGGCGCCAGACCCGGCGCGAGCGTGCCGTCTTCCAGCCGCCGCATCACCTCGGCCACTGTCGCGTGGTTGGCCGCCGCGATGTTGTCAAGATCGAGGGCGTTGCCGTCCGGCACCGTCGATTCGCCGAAACCGAGGTGGTCGACCGCGACGAAGATCCAGCCGCGCGACACATGGAACCCGGCCTGCCCGCCCGCGCCGTCACCCGGCATATCGCCTGGCATATCAAAGGTGAAGTATCGCCGGCCGTAGCCGCCGCCGGGAAAGGCGAAGCACACCACCGGCCGTTCGGTCGGCACCTCGTCGGGCAGGATGATCGTCACGGCGGTCCGCGCAGGGATATCGAGACCGGCCGCCACGGTCACGTCGATGAAGATATCGATCGCCGGCCGCATCAGGATGCCCCCGCGCCGGGATAGGTCGGTGTCGCCGCGGTTACCTGCGCGGACAGCGCGGGCGACATCCATACATGCTCGACATGATGGCCAAGCGTCGCGCGCTCGTCGGTGTAGAAGAACCGCAGGTCGTCCCCCATTTGCCCCT
This sequence comes from Alterirhizorhabdus solaris, assembly GCF_007785815.1. GTDB lineage: Bacteria > Pseudomonadota > Alphaproteobacteria > Sphingomonadales > Sphingomonadaceae > Alterirhizorhabdus > Alterirhizorhabdus solaris. The sequence continues at coordinate 67,442 of NZ_VNIM01000004.1, forward strand.
CGAACACCACGATGTGCCTGTCGAAATCGATCGATGCGACATACGCCTCCCAGTTCTCCAGCGGACCGTCGATGCGGATGGCGACATGGTGGAACCGGATCGCCAGATCCGACCCGCCCGGCAGCACATCGCTAAACATCGCCGCGCCGTCGCCGATCGGCTCGATCAGCTCGATCTCGACACCGCCGACGCGGGCGAGCGCGATCTTCAGCTGGGGCCCGTTACCGATCGTGCCGCCAGGCTGCATGTTGGTGAAGTGATAGAAGCCGGGCGCGCCATAGGTCTCCTCGAACAGGCGGGCGGCGGCCATCACGTCGTTGGTGACGTAGGCCACCTGACTGTACTTGCTGTTGGGGCGGGCGAACATGACCGGGGTTTCCTCAGTTGGTGAACAATTTGCCGCCGTCGATCACCAGCGTGTCGCCGGTGTGATAGCGTGCCATGTCGCTGGCGAGATAGACGACCGCGCCCTCCAGATCGGCGGGCTTGCCGGCGCGGCCGAGCGGCGCCCGGGCCGCCACCGACGCGGCGATCATCTCGCCCACGGCCGGATCGGCGAATGTCATCTCGGTCTCGATGAAACCCGGGGCGATCACGTTGCAGCGGATACCGTGCGGCCCCAGCTCCGCCGCCAACGCCTTGGCGAGCGCGTTCAGCCCGCCCTTGGCGATGCCGTAATGCGCGAGGGTGGGAACCCCCTGAAAGATGGAACCGGAACCGCAGATGATGAGCGATCCGCCCGCGTCGCCGACCGCCGCGCGCTTCATCATATGCCGCGCCGCCGCGCGCAGGGTGAAGACTGCGCCGTCGAGATTGATGTCGATCAGGCGGCGATAGGCGGCGCGGTCCATGTCCACGAACGGCACCTGCGCGGCGATGCCGGCGTTGGCTACGACGATATCGACGCGGCCGAACAGAGCCACCGCGCGGGCGATGCCGGCCTCGATCGCGTCGTCGTCGGTCACGTCGATGCTGTCGGCCAGCACGCGCCCGCCGTGCGCGCGCAACGCCTCGGCGGCGGTGGCATTACGGTCGGCGCGACGGCCCCAGATCACCACGTCCGCCCCAGCCCGCGCCAGCCCGCGCGCGAAGCCGAAGCCGAGCCCGGAATTGCCACCCGTCACGAGCGCCACCTTCCCCGTCAGATCGAACATATTTTCGGGCATCGTGATCCTCTCCCCTCACGCCTCATTGTGCGCCGCCCCCGCATCCAGACAATCGGCGACTCCAGTGCGCGAGCGCCATTCGCATCGCTACCGAGCCCCTCACCTAACGCAGCACCGACTGGCGATATTGTGTCGGCGTCACCCCCATCGCCTTCCTGAATGCAGCCGAAAAAGCGGCCGGCGTCTCGAAGCCGCACCGCCACGCGATCTCCTTCACCGGGGGGCGGGCGGCGGCGAGCATCGCCCGCGCCTGCGCCAGACGTCGCGCGGCGGCATAATCGGCAAGCGTCGTCCCCGTGGCCGCCCGGAACATACGAAAGAAATGCCGGGTGGAAAGATCGCACAGCCTCGCCATCTCGGCGACGCCCGGCAGCTTGCCCGGCATCGCGATCAGATCGTCGATCCGCCGCACCTGCGCCGGTGTCAGCCCCGTCGCGCGTTCCGCCGGTCCGGCGGACCGACGCAGATAGCGGCCGATCTCGATCGTCATCTGGTCGCAAAGGGATTGTGCCAGCAACGCACTGCACCAGCCCGGCTGCTCGATCTCGCGCGCCAGCCGCACCAGCGCCTCGCGCACCGGCGGTGATCGCACGTCGAGCGCGGCTTCCAGCGCAACCGCGCCAATGTCGTCGTCCCCGGCGTCGAAGGCGCAGCAGATGGAGGTTTGCTCACCCTCGCCCCACTCGGTATTCAATGCATACCCTGCCGGGACGAACAGCACCTCGCCGAGCGGCCGCAGGCTCCCATGTTCCCCATAAGTGCCGCGCGGCCGGCCCGGCCGATGCGACAGCGCGAGATCGACGAAGGCACGATCGGAGCGGAACACCGCGCTCTGCGGCCCACGGAAGCGATAATGGTGCAACTCCACCGTCGCCCCGGACAGCGCGATCCGGCCGCCGACGTGGCATTGCAACGCCGCCGTGTCCGGCACGTCATAGACTTGCGAGATCGGCATCTGCGGCTCCCGTTTCATGCGGCGGCCTGCCCGATTGGCGGCTGGCGGCGACATTTGGCGCGGGCGCGACACTCACGCGGATTGCGGCGTCCGTCCGTCACGGCACTGTTGCGGGAACAGGCAGGGAGAGCCGAATGACCGCCGGGATAGACATCACCGACCTGCTGCACCCGGTGCGGACGCCGTTGCAGGAGCAGGTCTTTAGAGACGCCGCCGCCGCCGAAATCGCCTTCGATCCCGCTGCGATCCTCGCCGCCGCCCGCGACCAGACCGGCCTCGCCGATTTCGGCGCCGCCGATTTTCACGAGCGGCTGTCTGTCTGGTGCCAGGCGGTCGAGGAGGATGCGAACGCCTCCGGCGTCACCCGCGTCAACCTGTTCCAGATGATGGTGCGCTATGCCGCCACCCGCCTGCGGGTCGAGGATATGATCAAACGTCATCCCGAGATCCTGGACATAGAAATCGAGCAACCGATCATCGTCGCCGGCCTGCCGCGATCGGGTACCACCCATCTGCTCGGGCTGCTCGGCGCCGATACCCGCCTGCGGTCGCTGCCGTGGTGGGAGGCGATCGCGCCCGTCCCCGCGACCGACGAGGCGCCGACACCCGACGACGCCAACCCGCGCTGGACGAAGGCCGAGGCCGGCTGGCGCGCCATGGAGGCGATCCTGCCTTACATGGCGATCATGCATGAGTTCTCGCCCGATCATATCAGCGAGGACATCGAGCTCCAGGCCATCGACTTCTCCTCCTACCTGCTCGAATGGCTGGCCTATGTGCCGCGCTGGCGCGATTACTACCTCAGCCGCGATCAGGCCGGCACTTACGCCTATCTGAAGAAAGGCCTTCAGCTTCTCACCTTCCTGAAAGGCCCGAACCGCTGGGTCATCAAATGTCCCCAGCACATGGAGCAGCTGCCCGCGCTCTACCGGACTTTTCCCGACGCCACCTTCGTCATCACCCACCGCGATCCGGTCGGTTCGATCCGCTCGCAGCTGACGATGGCGACCTACGCCGCGCGCATGCTCCGCAACGCGGTTGATCGCGAAGAGGCCAAGGATTACTGGATTGACCGCTATCGCCGGCTGCTGGAAGCGTGCGTGCGCGACCGCGACGTGTTGCCGCCCGAACAGACCCTCGACGTGTATTTTCACGACTGGATCAGGAACCCGGATCCGATCCTGCGCGAAATCTATCGTAAGGCCAAACTGCCGCTGACCGACGAGACGCTGGTCACGCTCCACGCCTATCTCGAAAAGCATGGCGAGCAGAGCAAGGGCCGGATCGTCTACGATCTGGAGCGCGATTTCGCGATCACCGCGCGCGAGATCCGCCAGGGTTTCGGTTTTTACTTTGATCGCTTCCCGGCCGAGATCGAGGTGGGCTGATCCCCTGCCCGCCGGCAGGTGGCCGGCCGCCATGCCTCACCCACCACCCGTGACGAGACCACCATCGAAAGATCACACCATGCCCGAACTGATCGTCGTCACGCGCGAAGGCGAGGAACGCACCCTGTCGGCCGACGTCGGCCTCAGCGTCATGGAGGTGATCCGCGACGCGGGGATCGACGAGATGCTGGCGCTGTGCGGCGGCTGTTGTTCGTGCGCCACCTGTCACGTTCACGTCGAACCCGGCTTTTTCGAGAAACTGCCGCCGGTCACCGACGACGAGAGCGATCTGCTCGACGGATCGGATCATCGCGACAGCCAGTCGCGCCTGTCCTGTCAGCTGTTGATGAGCGAGGCGCTGAACGGCATGCGGGTGACGCTCGCCAAGGAAGACTGATCGTCGCCAGACGAACCAACGGGAGACAGAGATGCGCCGAAACCACCGCCTGCTGGCGGCCGCCGCGATCGGGGCGGCACTGATCGGCGCCGCGCCCGTGCCCAATTTCAACGACCCCGCCGATGTCGCCGCGATCTTCGCGCTGGAGGCGAGGATCGCCGGCGAGCTGGACGCCGACCGGCTGATCGCCGACTACGCCGAGGACGCGGTGGTGCTCGACACCTTCACCCCGGGCGTGTTTCGCGGACGCGCGCAGATCCGCGACGGTTTCGCCACGCAACTGGCGAAGATCCGGTCGCTCGCGCACACCGCGCCCGAGACGATCGTCGCCACCAACGGCACGTTCGGTTGTGCCGCCATGCAGATCGCCTTCCGGACGGAGATGAAGGACGGCACCCGCTTCACCATGAACCTGCGCCAGCTCGACGCGCTGAAGAAGGTGAACGGGCGCTGGCAGATCGTCCAGCAACATATCTCGCTGCCGCTCGATCCGAAGACGCAGCGGGCGCTGCTCGACGCCCCGATCCAGCCGCGCACGCTCTCATGGTCGGCCCGGCCGGTTGAGGCGCCCTCGACCACGCCGGCACAGGCGAAGGCCGAGATTCGGCTATGGATGGACATCGGCGGCGCCTCGCAGGGGCTGGACATGCTGATGGGCTATTACGGGCCGGGTGACGACCTGCTGGTCTATGACAGCCTTCACCCCCGCGCGCTGATCGGCCGCAAGGAGGTCCGCGGTCATTATGCGGCGGTGATGAACAGCTACAAGGACATCAAGCTCTCGATGCCGATGTTCGTGGCGGACTCGGATGGCGCGATGGGCGTACAGATCAACACGCAGAACATCACGCTAACGCTCAACGACGGCACCGCCAGCAACGTCGCGCTGCGCCAGAGCGATTGCATGCGGCGCATCGGCGGGAAATGGTATTCCTTTCTCGAAATGGTGTCCTATCCGGTCGATCAGGCGGCGATGAAAGGCATGATGACCGGCCCGGGCGCAGCGGAATAGGTCGGCCGTTCAGGAACGGGCCGCCGCCTCGATCCCGTCGAGCAGTTCGTGCAGCCGCACGGCCTCGGCGAAACCGGGGGTTGCGGGCGTGCCCCGGGCGACTGCGTCGGCGAAATGCAGCCATGCCGCGCCGACATTCATCGGCGGATTGTTCCGCAAGGTCGCCGGGGTGCGCCAGGCGTCGGCCGGTATTTCCACTGGCTCCAGCTCCCCCGTGGCGGATGTCCGGTAGAGCGTCAGGTCCGTCATCTGGATGCCCCGCGCACCGGGCGGTCCCTGAATGACGAGGTCGCCGGAATCGCCGCTCACCTCCAGCCACACCCCCGTGCCCGGCGACGATGCGCCCGACAGCCGGACCGAGGCGACCACGCCGTTTTCCAGCACCCCGGCCACCAGCACCTGATCGGCCGAGGTCCGCGTGAGGGGCGCGCCCGTCGCCATCGCGGTCAGATCGCGCAGCCCGGTCTGCACGACGGCCTGCAGCCGGGCGAAGTCGCCGCCGAGTAGCCATGTCAGCGCATCCACGCTGTGGCCGCCGGGAATACTCAGGAAATGCGCGCCGCTCGCCCGGTCCTGCAGATATTCGGTGCCGGGATAGACCGCCGAAATCCAGTCGCTCGAATGAGTCAGCGCGGCACTGCGCGGGGTGCCGATCGCCCCGCTTGCGATCAATGCCCTGGCATGGGCCAGCACCGGCGCGCTGCGCGATTGCAGGCCGACCATATGGACGACCCCCGCCGCCCGCGCCGCCGAGAGCAGGTCGCGCGCCTCCGCCGTGTCCCGCGCCAGCGGCCATTCGCAATAGACGTGCTTGCCCGCCGCGATCGCTGCCAGCACCAGATCGCGATGCGCCGGCACCCGCACGCAGACCGCCACCGCATCCACGTCCGGGTGGGCGATGAGGGCGTGCGGATCGCCGAAGGCGTGCGGAATGCCGAAGGCGTCGGCGGTCGCCCGCGCCGTCTCCTCGCGTGTCGTGGCGACGGCCACCGCCCGCACGGTATCCAGCGCCGCCAGCGCCGGCAGGTGCGCGCCGACCCCCCAGCTGCCCTGAAGATTCGCGCCGATGATGCCGACGCGCAACACGCTTGCCATATCATTCCCCTTCCCAGCGCCGCCTGAGTTGCGCCCCGGTCCGCCGCCTGCGGAGAGCATCGTCGCGCTCTGCCGGCGTCACCGCCGGCGTATCATGCGGCAGGTGATTGCGCAGCCGGTCCAGCCGTACCGGCGTCAGCATCGGCGCGGGGCCGTCGCTCGCCTCGGTCCAGCGTAGCATGATCGCCCCCTCGGTATTGCCGCCGGGATCGAGCCAGTTGGGCACGCCGGGATCATCGAGCGCGATCACCGCGCGAAACCGGCCGTCGTCGTCGAGCCGAGCCTGACCGCCGTTCAGGCTCGACTGCCAGTTCACCCAGTCGATCGTGTTCCACACCAGATCTCCGAGCTGCACGTTCCAGTAGCGCACCCGTGCCGGCAGCGCCGTCTCCAACAGCAGCGCGTAGCCGGGCTCCAGCCGGAACAGACCCTGATAGTAATGCTGCCCGGTCACGCCACCGCGCCCGGCCCAGTCGTCATGCTCGAAGCGGTTCCATAGCCCCCTGGCCATCCAGTCCCGCACCACGCCCAGCCACAGCCCGGCATAGCGGCGCGGATAGGCGGCGAGCGCGGCGAGCCGTTCGGCGACCTCCCCGGGGGTGGAGCGGCGATGATGAAGCGGGCGATCGACCCGCTCGATCGCCACACGGGGATCGCGCCCCCTGCCCCAGTCATACACCGCCTGCCGCATGGTGATCGTCCGCGCGCGGGGGTCGAGCGGGCGCCAGTCGCCGGCCCAGTCGGTCGGCCGCTCCGCGCTGAGCAACAGCTCGAAGAGACCATCGGCGTCGATCGTCAGCGAGTCACCGTCGATCGATCCGAGCGACGGCCCCAAGGTGTCCATCACGCCGAGCCCGCCGGCGACGATATCGAAGAACAGGAACAGTGCGTCGCCGCGCTCGCCGCTGATCCGGTAGGTACCCGCACCGTCCACCGTCGCGGTGCCGTAGATGAAATCCGGGTTGGTCATGCTGCCGTTGAGCAGATTGTTCACCGCCGGGACGAAATCGGGCCGATCGGGATCGGCGAAGGTGGTGAGGAAGCCGCCGGACAGCGCGAGAAACAGCAGCCGCAAAGCCTCCTGCTCAAGCGCCGGATTGGCGGGACGCGCGAGCAGGCCAAGCACCTCCTCGGCCTCCGCCAGCGTCGCCAGATGATCGCGCCAGCCGGGCAGCGCCATCACAGATACGCCCGATAGGCCGCGATGTAGTCGGCATAGACCGTGCGGACACGATCCTCGGTCAAGCCGTAATCGGCGAGTGCATAGACGTGCCGGCCATGCTTGCCGGCGGGATTGTCCGCCACCCAGCGGCCGACGCCCGTCTCCGTCCCGGCGGTAAAGGGGATGCCGGCGAAGGCATACACGTCGCGCACCGTCGCCAGCGGATCGGCGGCCAGATCACGGTAGCGCAGGTCGTGGATCGGCAGGTCGGGATGCGCGGCGCGATACGCCATCATCCGCGCCTGCCCGTCGTGCCACAGGTGCAGCAGTTCCTCGCCCAGCGCGGTGCGATCCTGCCGATCGAACGCGGTCGATCGCAGCACCTCGATCAGCCGGCAGATAGAGGCCATCACCGTCACGGGATCACGATGCGGCTGCACGAACAGCGCATCGGGATAGACGGCGCGCAGTTCGGGCAGGTGATAGGCGTGTTCCTGCACCTTGAGCACCCATCGGCGGCGCGGGTTGCGCCATGCCAGTTGTTGCAGGAACATCCTGTGGACGCGATAGGCGAAGGTTGAATCGCCCGCGAGATACCACGGGTAATAATTGGGGATGCGGAACATCGTGAGCGGGTTCAGGCTGCGGAACGACGTTTCGAGGATCATCCCGTCCTCCTGCGGTATCCACGCGCCGATCGGATGGGCCTTCAGCATGTCGGCCCATTTGCCGGTGAAGGTGGCGGCGACGTAATCGTCGAATGCCCGCGCGCGCGGGTCGCTCGCATAGGTCGCGGCGTCGGGCGGTGGCGAGGGTTGCGCCACCTCCCACGACATCGGCGTGCGGACGCCGGGATCGGCGCCGATCAGGGCGTGCAGCAGGCTGGTGCCGCAGCGGGGCAGGCCGAGGATGAACACCGGCCGCTCGATCCGCACGTCGGCGATTTCGGGGAAACGCAGGCGATCGGCGGCGACGGCGGCAAGCCGGCGCAGATGATCGCGGAACATCGCGATCGCCCCGGCACGCCCCCCGGCGTTCAGGCCGCGCTCGGCCGCCAGCGCCCCCAGCATCGCATCGAGGCCGGGGCGCACGCCCTCGCGCAGGGCCGTCGGCAGCGAAACCTCGGCCAGCAGCGTATCGGCCCCCGGGACATCGCCCGGCACATCGTGAATCTGGATCGTCGCCATCGTCTCTCCTCCGCCTGCGAGCCTAGGGTGAGGCGGGCCGCGCGCTACCCGCCCGACGACAGGTGAGCCGGCCACGGCCGCGTGAAAGGACGCCGGGAACGAGGAGAGTCCGTTGCCGCCATCGCTGCACACCATGTTCGGCCTCCCGGGTCGCGCCGCCATCGTCACCGGCGCGGGGCAAGGCATGGGCGAGGCGATCGCGCGGCTGTTCGCCAGCGTCGGCGCGGCTGTCGCCATATGCGACATCAAGGCGGTCGAGGCGGACGCGGTGGCGCGATCGATCGTCGCGACCGGTGGCACAGCATACGCCTTCGCCGTGGACATGGCGGACGAGGCGCAAGTCGTCGCGATGATGGTGGACGCTCGGAAAGCCCTCGGCCGTCTCGACATTCTGGTCAACTGCGCCGGATTACAGGACCGCAACTACCTCGAAGACACGACCACGCCCTTCTGGGACAGGATGATGGCGGTCAATCTGCGCGGCCCGATGATCGCCACGCGCGAGGCGGTGGCGGTGATGCGGGCGGACGGAACGCGCGGGCGCATCGTCAACATCGCCTCGAACAGCGCCTTCCACGCGATGGCACCCAGCCTGCTGGCCTATTCCACCTCGAAGGCCGCCGTCGCCGGGCTGACCCGCGCCACCGCGATGGAAGTGGTGAAGGACGGCATCACGGTGAACGCGGTCTGCCCCGGCAATACCGCGACGCCGGGGCAGATGACCTCGACCGGCCCGGCCTTTTCGCCCGAGCGGATCGCCGCCTTCATGCCGCCGATCGGCCGGCAGGGCACAGCCGGCGACGTCGCTGCCGCGGTACTTTATCTGGCGGGCGACGCGGCGGGCTTCATCACCGGGCAGACGCTGGTGGTGGATGGTGGCCAACTGAACTGCTGACCACGCCGACGGGCGCTCCGCTTCCTCCCCCCACATTGCGAGTCTCGCCATGACCGAAGCCCTGTCCAAACTCAATTTCCGCGATATCGGCGGCCTGCTCGCAGCAGGCGGGGTGGTGCGTCACGGCATCCTCTACCGTTCCGAAGGGCCGGCCAGCTTCGCGCCCGCCCATCGCGACGAACTGGCCGCGATGGGCATCCGCCTCGTCTGCGACCTGCGCGCCGGCAGCGAGCGCGACAAAGACCCCAACGACTGGACGACGACCGCCCGGCTGATGAACCTCGACATCACCGCCGACCTGCGCGTCGCCACCAACGAAGGCTGGAAGACGCTGCAACATGATCCGACGCTGGCGGCGGCACGGGCGGCGCTCATGGTCAACTACGGCTCGATGCCGGCGGCGATCCGCCCGCATCTGAAACCGTTGATCGAGGCGATCGTCGCGGGGGAGACGCCGGTGCTGATCCACTGCACCGCCGGCAAGGACCGCACCGGCGTGCTGGTGGCGTTGCTGCTCACCGCGCTCGGCGTGCCGCACGATGTCGTGGTGGCTGATTATCGTCGATCGGACGTGTTCGGCAAAAACCTGCGTTTGCGCGGCGGTATTCACGAACAGTTCGAGGAAACCTTCGGCTTCCGCCCCGGAGAGGCGCTGATCGACGCGATGGTCGGCGTCGATGTGGACTTCCTCGATGCCGCGCTGGCGGCGGCGGCGCGCGATCACGGCGACATCGCGGGCTACTTCGTCGCTGCCGGCGTGGACGGGCCACTGTTCGACCGCTTCCGCACGACGATGGTGGCGGAAGCGGGTTGAGCCACCGGCGCTATCGCCCGATCGGGTAGAAGATCGACTTCTCGTGCTGGTATTCGCGCAACCAGTCCGGCCCGTATTCGCGGCCAATGCCGGATCTCTTGTAGCCGCCGATCGGCGCATAGCTCATCTTGCCGGTGCCGCCGTTGATCGCCACGCTGCCGGCGCGGATCTGCAACGCCATCTCGTAGGCGGTGGCGGCGTCGGCGGTGACGATGCCGCCGTTCAGCCCGAAGCGCGAATCGTTGCTGATCGCGATCGCCTCGTCATCCGTATCGAAGCCGATCACCGCGCCGACCGGGCCGAAGATCTCCTCCTGCGCGATCGTCATGTCGTTACGGACATCGTCGAACAGCGTGAGGTCGGTAAAATAGCCCTTATCCAGCCCCGCCGGGCGGCCGCCGCCGTGGACCAGTCGCGCGCCCTCGTCGCGGCCAGTCTGAATGAAACGTTCCACCTTGGCGCGCTGCTGCTCGCGGATCAGCGGCCCCATCAGCACGCCCGGATCGGCCGGATCGCCGATCTTCCACGATGCCGCCACCGCTTTCGCCACCGCCACGAAGGCCGGGCGGACGCTGTTGTGCACCAGCAGCCGGGTCAGCAGCGCGCAGCCCTGCCCGCAGTTGACCGAGAGGATCGCGACCGCACTCAGCGCCGCTTTCTCGACATCGGCGTCGGCCCGCACGATCAGCGCCGATTTGCCGCCGAGTTCGAGGTGGACCCGTTTCAGCGTGGGCGCGGCCTGCGCCATGATCGCGGCGCCCACCCCTTCCGATCCGGTGAAGCTGACGAGATCGACGCGCGGATCGGTGGTGAGCAGATTGCCCACGTCCGGCCCGCCGGTCACCACGTTCAGTACGCCGGGCGGCAGACCGATCTCGTCCGCCACCTCGCCACACAACAACGCGGAATAGGGCGTGAACGGCGAGGGTTTGAGCACCAGCGTGTTGCCGGCCAGCAGCGCCGGCACGATCTTGGCGAGGTTCAGCAGGAACGGGAAGTTGTAGCCGGTGATCCCGGCGACCACGCCCACGGGCTCGCGCACCACGGTGGTGCCGCCGATGATGCGCGGGCCGGCGGGGTTCATCGGATCGGCGACCGTCTCGATCGGTAGGCGCACGCTGTCGTCGCGGCTGGCATGATCGAGCGCGGAGAGCAGGTGGGCGAGCGGCACATCCACCTGCATGGCGTAGGTGATGCCTTGCGCGCAGCCGACCTCCGCGATGATGAGTGCCGCGATCCGCTCCCGCCGGGCGAGAAACGCGGCGTGCATTCGACGCATCACCTCCCCCCGCGCGGCCATCGTCATGCGCGGCCATGGCCCGCTGTCGAACGCCCGGCGGGCCGCCGCGATGGCGGCCTGCGCGGCGGCGGCATCGCCCACCGGCGCCTCGCCGATCACCGCTTCGGTGGCCGGGTTCAGCACCGCGTCGCGGCCGGCGACCGCTTCCCAGCGGCCATCGATATACAGGCGATCGATATCGGTGAACGGCACGTCCATGGAGCTATCCTTCAGCGATCGAAGCGGATCAGGTCGGCGGCGCGCAGGCCGATCGCCATCGCCGGTGCATTGGTGTTGCCGGAGACGATCGTCGGCATGACCGACGTATCGACCACGCGCAGCCGCCCGACGCCGCGCACGCGCAGCTGTGGATCGAGCACCGCATCCGGATCACCCGGCCCGCCCATGCGCGCGGTGCCGCAGATGTGGAACGATGTGCCGCCGATCGTGGTGGCATTGGCCAGCACGTCTTCGTCCGTGGCGATCGAAGGTCCAGGCAGCGTCTCCTCGACGATCCACTGCGCCAGCGCCGGCGCCTGCCCCAGCGCACGCAGGAAGCGAAACAGCGAGACAGCCGAAATGCGGTCGATCTCGGCCGAGAAATGGTTCGCGTCGATGAACGGCTTCACGTCCGGATCGGGGGATGTGATCCGCAGCTCGCCCTGGCTTTCGGGGTTGGTGAAATAGCCGAGGATCGTAAGGCCCGGATACGGATCGATCGCGATGCCCTTGGCCGTCGGATGCATCGAGTAAAGCCCCATGCCAATCTGCGCATCGGCGTGGTCCAGCCCGGGGCGGGTCTTCACGAAGCCGCCGACCTCGTGCGCCGAATGGGTCAACGGGCCGGACGATCGCAGCAGGTAGGAAAGCGCCGAGCGGATCAGGCCAAGCCCCCGGAAGCTGTGGTTCAGGCTAGCCCCCTTCACGCGATATTGCGTGGAAAGGTAGCGATGCTCGCGCAGGTTGCGCCCCACGCCGGGGGCATCCACCACCACCTCGATGCCATGCGCCCGCAACAGCGCGCCCGGCCCGATGCCCGACAACTGGAGAAGCGTGGGCGACTGGATGGCGCCGGCCGATAGGATCACCTCGCGCCGTGCCGGAATAGCGCGCGTGCCGCCCGCCTTGTTCCTCACCACGACGCCTGTCGCGACGCGGTCGGTGATGCCGATCCGCAGCACGTCGGTGTTCGGCAGCACCGTCAGGTTGGGGCGGCCGCGCACCGGCGTAAGGAAGGCGCGCGCGGCGCTGAACCGCCTGCCGTGCCAGGTCGTGGTCGGCTGGTAGCCCAGGCCTCCGTCGCGCACCACATCGACATCGTTCATGTCCGCCACACGCGGCACCCCGATCTCGCCGGCGCCGTCCAGCACCGCCTCGCACAGCGGATTGCCCGAAGGATGCATCGTGATCTTCAGCGGTCCGCCAACGCCGCGCCACGGCCCGGCACCGAGCGGATGATCCTCAAGTTCGACGAGGCGGCGGCCCATTTCGTCCCAGCCCCAGCCAGTGCAGCCGAGCGCCGCCCAGCCGTCATAATCGCGTGGCGCACCGCGCACGTACACCATCCCGTTGACCGAACTCGACCCGCCCACCGCGCGTCCCTTTAGCCACAGCTCGGGCGGCTTGTTGCCCCCCGGCGATACCTGATAATCCCAGACATGCGGGTTGCCCGGCGCGAGCAGCTTGCCGATTCCGCGCGGCATGTGGACGAGCGGGCTGGTATCGTCGGGGCCGCTCTCCACCAGCAGGACCGTCGTCGCCGGATCCTCGGAAAGCCGGTTCGCCAGCACGCAGCCGGACGAGCCGGCACCAACGATGATGTAATCGTAGCTATCGCCGGGCGTCGCCATCAGAGCGGTCCGAGGCGGGCATAGCCCCCCTCGATCCAGCCGAGTGGATCGCTACCCTCGCCCGCGTGGACCGCATCGACCGTGCCGACGAACAGTTCGTGCGTGCCGAAGACCAGCGTCTCGCGGACGGTGCAGAAGATCGCCGCGCACGCCTGCGGCAGATAGGGCAGGCCATCGCGCACCTGCCATTCCGCGCCGGCGAAGCGTTCGGTGCGTAATGCACTGTTCGAGAACAGGCCGACGAGCGCGGTGTGCTCGATGCCGAGGAGGTTGATGCAATAGCGCCCCGCGCGTTCGATCGCGGCATGTGCGCTGGCAGCGCGGTTGACGCTGACCAGCATCGAGGCCGGTTCCATCGAGACGGGGATGACCGCCGAGGCGGCAAGCCCGGCGGGCGCGCCGGTCACCGGGTCATGCGTCGTTATCAGCGCCACCGCGCCGGGCATCCGCCGCATCGCCGCCTTGAGGGCGGTCGCAACCTCCGCATCGGTCTGCTCGCTGATCGTCATGCCGCTCCCCGCGTCTCGTTACGCGCTCTGCTACGGGGCGATCCCGACCCCGCGCGCCTGTCGAAAGGCGGGCGGGCCTTTCAGCTCCAGCGCGCGATCGCCGCCGTCACGGTCGTCTCGCCCGGTTCGGTGATCGTCGGCGGCGTCCCGTTCATTTTCGGCGCCGGGGCCGGTTGCGCCTCGCCGTGCCGCGTCACGAAGCTGTGCCGGGCGATATTGTGCGGATGGAGCGGCGCCTCCGCCAAGGACAGCACGGGGGTAACGCAGGCGTCGGTCTGCGCGAACAACGCCGCCCAATGATCGCGCGGGCGACTGTAGAAGACGGCGGCGAGATCGGCCTCCATCGCCGGCCAGCCGGCGCGATCCGCCTGATCGTAGCCGCGATCTGCGAGGTCGAGGGCCTCCACCATCTGCGCGAAGAACTGCGGCTCCAGACACCCCACCGCCACATCGCGCCCGTCGGCGCAGCGATAGCAGCGGTAGAAGGGCGAGGCGCCGTCCAGCAGGTTGCTGGCCGGCGCATCCAGCCACAGCCCCTTCGGGGTCCAGGCGTGGAACAGGCTCATCAGCGCCGGCACGCCATCGGTGATCGCCGCATCCACCACCTGCCCGCGCCCGGTCGACCGGGCCGACAGGATGGCGGCGAGCAACCCCGCGATCAGGAACATCGCGCCCCCGCCGTAATCACCGACGAGGTTCAGCGGCACGGGCGGCGGCGACATGCCGTCGCCCATCGCATGCAACGCGCCGGTGATCGCCAGATAGTTTAGGTCATGCCCCGCCCGCAGCGCCAGCGGGCCGGTCTGCCCCCACCCCGTCATCCGACCGAACACGAGGCGCGGGTTGCGTGCGAGGCACGCCTCCGGCCCGATCCCCAGCCGCTCCATCACGCCGGGGCGATAGCCCTCGATCAGCGCATCGGCGCGGTCGATCAGGTCGAGCAGCGCGTCGCGGTCGGCGGGGGCCTTCAGGTTCAGCCAGACCACATCGCGGCTGCGGTGGAGGACGTCGCCGCCGACATCGTCCCACGCCGCCGCGACCGCGCCGGGCGGGCGGGCGATACGGATCACGTCCGCGCCCATGTCCGCCAGTAACATCGCGGCGAGCGGGATCGGGCCGATCGCGTCGATTTCGACGATACGGACGCCGGCGAGCGGACCGGTGCGGGCGGTCATCAGATGGTGGTCCGGTCCGCGCCCTTGAGATCGAGGATGGCGCGCGCTTCGTCCGGCGTCGCCACCGACAACCCCTGCGCCTCGATGATCTGGCGGGCGAGCGTCACCTGCTGCGCGTTGGTTTCGGCAAGCCTGCCCCGCCCCGCCCACAGCGAGTCCTCAAGCCCGACCCGTACGTTGCCCCCCATTGAGGCGGCCATCGCGACGATGCTCATCTGCCGCGCGCCCGCGCCGAGCACCGACCATTCGTAATGGTCGCCGAACAGCCGATCAGCGGTCCGCTTCATGTGCATGATGTCGTCTGGGTGGCTGCCGATACCGCCGAGGATACCGAAGCAGGTCTGGATGAACAGCGGCGCCTTCACCAGCCCGCGATCAAAAAAGTATTTCAAATTGTAGAGATGGCTGGTGTCGTAACATTCGAACTCGAACCGCGTACCCTGCGGCGACAGCACCGAGAGGAGATGCTCAATGTCGGCATAGGTGTTCTTGAAGACCAGATCGCGCGACGCCTCCAGCGCCTTCGCTTCCCAGTCGTGCTTGAAGTCCTTGTATCGGTCCAGCATCGGGAACAGACCGAAGCCCATCGTGCCCATGTTGAGGCTGGCGACTTCGGGCGCGAAGGTTTCGGCCGGGCGCATACGTTCCTGCACCGTCATCGAGGGATGCCCCCCGGTGGTGAGGTTCAGCACCGCATCGGTGCGCTGCTTGATGACGCCGAGGAACGGCCTGAACAGATCGGGATCCTGATCGGGCCGCCCGTCCACCGGGTTGCGTGCGTGCAGGTGGATGATCGCCGCGCCCGCTTCGGCCGCGCCGACCGCCGACTCCGCGATCTCCTGGGCCGAAACCGGCAGGTACGGCGACATCGACGGCGTGTGGATCGCGCCGGTGATGGCGCAACTGATGATTACTTTGCCTTTGGCCATGGCGTCCTCCGCTAATGCGGGCGACATGCCCGCCCGGAGGCCACAACCAACCTGCCGATGGTTAGGCGATCAGGCGAGGATACCGAACTGCCTCGCGCGCATCACCGCCTGCGGGCGTCGCCGCACGCCGAGCTTGTCGTAGATCTGCTGCATGTACCATTTGACGGTGCCCTCGGTGAGACCGAGCCGTTCGCCGATCTCGCGGTTACGCAGACCGCCGGATACCATCGTGAGGATATCCACCTCGCGACTGGCGAGACGACTGCCGAGGCCGACGCTGTCCTCCTCGTCTTCGTTCTCGTCGTCCGCGCTGATCGCGGGGCTGCTGCGCATCATGCCGGCCAGCTTCGCCGCGAACACGTCGGCCGGTGCATCCAGCATGGGGCCGTTGGCATAAGCCTCGGTCAGCAGCGAGGCGATCACCTCGCCCTCGTCGATGAACAGCTGGGTCCAGCCGGCCGGCTCGGCGAGTTCCACCGCCGCGCGCACCGATCGCCGCGCCTTAGAGCGGTTCCCCTGCAACACGGCGATCTCGGCCAGCAGCAGTTCGAACGTGACGACCGATCGTACCGAGCCGGTACGCTTGACGAAATCGAGCCAGCGGACCGCCACCTTGCGGACACGCACCAGCCGATGATGCTGCATCTCGATTCGCAACCAAGCGATCGCCATGCTCTCGTTCTGGCGGGTGGGGTGAAGGGTCGGCACCGGCTCCTCGTCAGCATTGAAGTCGCCGGCACGGAACGCCGCCTCCGCCTCGTCGATCTGGCCAATCCTGATGAGGATGCGGACCTGCTCGGCGACGACCAGCGCGCGCAGCCGGCTCAGACCGCATTCGATCGCGACGAGATGCGCCTCCTCCAGCCCGGACAGGGCCGCATTCATCTCGCCCGCGGCGAAAGCCAGCCGCGCGCGCACCAAATAGCCGGCGGCGATCTGGTCGACGAAGCCCCATTGCCGCGCGGCCGGCAGATATTCCGCCACCAGTTCGGCCGCCTGCCCGCTCTCGCCGATTTCGTAGAGCAGCCCGGCCAGCGGCAGCCCCGGCAACGCCGCCAGCCCTGCACCGACCTCTGGGTTGGCCCTGGCGGTCGCCAACGCCTCCTCGAGAAAGCGCCGGGCGAAGGCCGTCTTGCCCTGTGCCATCAGCGTGGGTGCGACGGACGACTTGAGCGCGATCGACGCGAAATCCGAACCGGGCCGCCCCAGCGCACGGCGCGTCTCGGCTTCCAGCTTTAGGATGTCGTTAAAGTGATACAGCTCGCGGCGCGCGGACATCAGCTGGGCGAGCAAGGTGCAGCTGAGGTAGGGGTGCTCGTCCCCCAGATCCTGCAACAGTCCCTCGGCCTGCTGCTCCACCGCCACCATGTCGTCCCGCGCGGCCGCTAGCATGATCTGACGATGGCGGATCATGAAATCGAGCGTCTCGTCGGCGTGGCCATCCAACGCGCCCGCCGCGCGGCGTGCGTCGCGGATGGCGATCGCCGCGCGAATAAGCCGTTCCGCCGAGGCGAACGACAGACGACGGATACGCCGCCACGCCAGCGCCAGCAGCAGCATCGGCCGCTCGCTCAGCACCGGCCAGGGCAAGTCGGACCCCAGTTCATCGATGCGGTAGAGATGGCCGGCATAGATCAGGTCGTTGGCGAGGGCTTCCAGCTGGTCGGCGACGAACGAGACGTCCCCGCTTGCCGCCGCGTGATCGAGCGAGAGCAGCGGCCGATGGACGGCGGCATAGTGCCGGCTCGCCCGCCGGTGCAACGCCGCCGCGCGGGCCGGCGCGCGCTCCTTGAGCCGGCCGAGGATCGAGTCGCGGAACAGCGGATGATAGCGGAATCGGCCGCGTTCCTGATCGATCGCGGTCAGGAACAGGCCGGCCTGATACACATCGTCCAGCTGGCGACGCGCATCGTCATCCTGCGATACCGCTGCACAGGCTTCGGGCGAAAGATCGGCCAGCACGGCGGTATCAACCAGAAAGTCGCGAACCGACTGGGGCTGCAACGACAGAACCTCTTCCAGAAAATAAGCGTTGAACTCGGCGCGCAGATTGTCGGAAAGGCGGGTCCAGCCGATCCCCTGCGCCTTCTCGCGGCGGTAGAGCTCACCCGCCATGACCAGCCCGGCCGCCCAGCCGTGCGTATCGTGGATGATGAGCTGCATGTGTTCCGCATCGAGCGGCACGCCGGCCGTGCGCGAAAGAAGCTCGATGGCCTCGGCGCGATCGAAGCGCAGTTCGCTGGCGCCGATATCGACCATCAGGCCGAGCGAACGATTGCGCGCGACCGGGATGCCGAGGGCGCCGCGCGAAACGAGGATCGTCGTCATCGTGTCGCGCACGCTGGCGATCATCTGGGTGATGAAATCAAGCGCGTCGCGCGGCAGCAACTGGGCATCGTCGATCACCAGCACCGGATGGGCGGTCGCCGTCTCCGCCATGATGGCAAACCACTCGTTATTCTGTCCGCTCGGATCGAGCGTCGCCCAATCCAGCCCGGCGGCGACGCCGGCGGCCTTTAGCGCAATACGGAACGAGGTCAGGTCCGAGATCCCGGCACGCCCGGCCAGCCACAGGCCGGGACGACCGGCGGCCTTCAGTTGCTCAAACCAGTATAAGGCGGCGGAGGTCTTGCCGCTGCCGGCGGGCGCACTGATGCTGGTGATGCGGGACTTTCCGATCGTGTCCAGCATGGCCGACAGTCCGGCGCGTTCGATGAACAGACGTCGGCTGCTCGGCGGTACGATCGTGGTCGGCACCAGCCCCATGTCGCTCTCCTATGGTCCGCCTCTTTGGGCGGCTCGTATTATTCGACGGGGTATTTACTGATTTCGACGCCCATGCAAGCCCCAAGGCCTATCTCGCGACAGGTAGTGGAACGACCGGGAAATGTTGAAACAGTCTCGCCTTCCCTGTCCCCCGGCAGGTTCTGGCGACATGCGGATGACCAAGTCTCATGCTCCGGTGACAGTCCGGCACGATGCGGCAGACAGGAAGGTTCAGGATGAAGGCATTGCTCCTCGAACAGACGGGAGGCGTCGAGAACGTCCGCGTCACCGATGTGGAAACGCCGACGCCGGCGGCAGGCGAAGTCCGTGTCGCGGTCCGCGCGGCATCGCTAAACCATCGTGAGCTGTTCATCGTGCAGGGTCAGTATCCCGGCATGACGCTGCCCACGACGATGGGCTGCGACGGTGCCGGCGTGGTCGACATGATCGGCGATGGCGTGGAAGGCGTTTCCGAGGGCGACGAGGTGGTGATCTACCCGGGCCGCGGCTGGGGACCGAACCGCCACGCGCCGGCCGCCGATTTCGGGCTTCTCGGCATGCCCTTCCCCGGCACCGTCGCCGAATATGTATGCGTGCCGGCGGAAAATCTGGCGCCGAAGCCGGCGTTCATGAGCTTCGAGGAAGCGGGCGGCATGCCGCTGACCGCGCTTACCTCGTGGCGTGCGCTGATGTTCAAGGGCCGCCTTCGGCCCGGCGAGACGGTGCTGATCTCCGGCGTCGGCGGCGGCGTCGCCACCTTCGGCTTGGCGTTTGCCGTGGCGCTCGGCTGCACCGTGTATGTCACCGGCGAGAACGAGGACGTGCTGGAGCGCGCCTATGCGATGGGCGCCAAGGGCGGCCTACTGTTCACCGATCCAGACTGGCGCAAGAAGGTGGGCAAGCTCACCGGCGGTATCGACGTGGTGCTCGATGGCGCGCCTTCCCCGAGTCTCGCCAACTATGTCCGCGCGATCAATCCGGGTGCGCGGATCGTGATCTACGGCTCCACCGCCGGCAACGAGGTGAAGTTCAACGCAACGGACATCTTCCTGAAAAGCGCCAGCATCGTCGGCAGCCAAGTCGGCGATCCGCAGGATTTCCGCGAGATGCTGGACTTTGCCGGCAAGCACGAACTTAAGCCCGTCATCCAGCTTACCTTCCCGCTCGCCGAGGCGAAGGAGGCGCTACTGTTCCTGCGCGACAACCACAGCTTCGGCAAGATTGTGGTGACCATGTGAGTAACACGCTGTTCGAACTGTCGGGCAAGTCGGCGCTCGTCACCGGTGGCGCGCAAGGCCTCGGGCGGATGATCGCCGAAGGGCTGCTGCGCGCCGGCGCCACCGTCGCGATCACCTCGCGCAAGGCGAACATCTGCAAGGCGGCCGCCGACGAGATGGCATCGCTCGGGTGCTGCGTGGCGCTGCCGGCAGATCTTTCCACGCCGGAAGCGGCGGTCGATCTGGTCGCGCGCTACCGCGATGCCGTCGGCCCGTGCCACATCCTCGTGAACAACGCCGGCAAGACATGGGGCGGGAAGATCGACGATTTTCCCGACAAGGCGTGGCCGGGGGTGATGGCCGTCAACGTGCAGACCCCCTTCACGATGGTGCGCGAGTTGCTGCCCGAACTGGCCGCCGCCGGCACCGCCGACGATCCCGCCCGCGTCATCAACATCGGCTCGGTCGCGGGCATCCGGACGGAGCGGCTCAACGCCTACAGCTATGCCGCCTCCAAGGCCGCGATCCACATGCTGACCCGCGATCTGGCCGGGGATCTGGCCGAACGGAACATCACCGTCAACGCGGTGATCCCGGGCTTCTTTCCAACGAAGATGACGGCGCACATGCGCGATGCGGACGAGAGCGTCGATCCGACGCTGCTCGCCCATATTCCGCTGCGCCGGCTGGGCCGGGCGGATGATATCGCGGGTATCGTCGTATTCCTGTGCTCGCGCGGCGGCGGTTATGTCACCGGCGCGCAGATCCCGGTGGACGGCGGCATCGTCGGGTGCGGCTGACCGACGTGGCTGACGAAACCATCCACCCGTTCACGGTGGCGGTTGCCGATGAGGCGCTCGCCGATCTGGGACGTCGCCTCGGCCATATCCGCTGGCCGACGCCCCAAACGGTAAGCGATTGGAGCCAGGGCGTGCCGATCGCGGCGATGCGCGGCCTCGTCGACTACTGGCGCGACGGTTACGACTGGCGTGCGTGCGAGGCGCGGCTCAACGCGATCCCGCAATATCGCACGACGATCGACGGACTGGGCATCCACTTCCTCCACGTCCGCAGCCCCGATCCGGCCGCCCTGCCGCTGATCCTGACGCATGGCTGGCCGGGTTCGGTGCTCGAATTCCTCAAGGCGATCGGCCCGCTGACCGATCCGGCCGCGTACGGCGCCTCCGGGCAACAGGCGTTCCACGTCGTCGCGCCCTCGCTCCCTGGCTATGGATTTTCCGACAAGCCCGGCGAGAGCGGCTGGGGGGTGGAGCGGATCGCGGCGGCGTGGATCACGCTGATGCGGCGGCTGGGCTATGGTCGCTTCGTCGCGCAGGGTGGAGACTGGGGCGCCGCCGTCACGACGGCGATCGCCATGGCCCGCCCGCCGGAGTGTGCCGCGATCCACCTGAACATGCCGCTGGTGTTTCCGGAGGCGGGTGACTTCGCCAACCTGACCCCTGCCGAGCAGGCCACCGTCGCCGCCATGACCTTCTATCAGGAGAAGGACAGCGGCTATGCCAAGCTGCAGGGCACCCGGCCGCAGACCGTCGGCTATGCGCTCGCGGACTCGCCGGTGGGCCAGGCCGCTTGGATCTACGAGAAATTCCACGCCTGGACGGATAACGACGGCCCGCCCGAGAGCGCGCTGACCCGCGACGAGATGCTTGATGCGATCACGCTATACTGGCTGACCAACAGCGCCGCCTCATCGGGTCGGCTCTATTGGGAGAGCGCCGAGGCGTTCAAGGCGCAGCGGCTGGAACTGCCGGTCGGTGTCAGCATCTTTCCGCGCGAGATCTTCCGCCCCTCGCGCCGGTGGGCGGAACGCAGTTACCCGAAGCTGATGTACTGGAACGAGCCAACGAAGGGCGGCCACTTCGCCGCGTTCGAGCAGCCGGCGCTGTTCGCGGATGAACTGCGCGCCTGCTTCGGCCAACTCGCCTGAGTCACGCGGCGTCGCCCATCGTCTCGTCGAGGAACGCCACCAGCATCGCCCACGAAAGGCGCTGCGCTGGCGCGTCATAGGCCATGCGCGGATCGCCCAGCCCATCCACGTCGGGATTGGTGTAGCTGTGCAGCGCGCGGCCGTGGACGAGCAGGTGCCAGTCCGCGCCGGCCGCATCCATCTCGTGATGGAAAGCGGCGATGTCGGCCTGCGGCACCAGCGGATCGCGCGCGCCGGTCGCCGCGAGCACCCGCGCCGTGATCGCACCGGCCACCGCCGGTGCGTCCGTCGTCAGCAGCCCGTGGAAACTCGCCACCGCCGCCACCGGCGTGCCGCTTCGCGCGAGTTCCAGCACCGCCGTGCCACCGAAGCAGAAGCCCATTGCCGCCACTCGCCCGGCCGCGACGCCCTCGACCAGACACAAGGCGTCGAACGCCGCCCTTACGCGCCGACGCAGCAGGGGGGGATCGGCTCGGAATGCACGGACCGCCGCCATCATCGCGTCACCTGCCAGCACCCTGCCCTCGCCGTGCATGTCGGCGGGGGCGGCGATGTACCCGACCCCCGCCAGCCGCGCGCAAGGGCGGCGGACGTTCCCGCCGATCCCATCCGCCTCGTGCACCACCAGCACCGCGCGGCCATTCGCCCGCGCTGGCCGATGGAGTTCGCCACGCAGGATGAGATCGCCATCCCGATACGTCCAGCATTCGCCCGGCATCGTCATCCTCGCCACAGCCCGTTCGGGGTTACAAAGGCGCGAAACTGTCGATCGTTGCCTCGCCCGTCATCACGGTCACGTCCGCCACGCGCGATCGGAACTGGATGCCGCCATCCTCGCGCCAGATTTCGGTCCGGATCGTCTGGCCGGGCAATACCGGCGCGGTGAAGCGGGTCGCGACGGCGGAGAGGCGATCGGGATCGCCATCGCAGCACAGATGCACGATCGCTCGTGCCGCCAGCCCGAGCGTAGCGAGGCCATGCAGGATCGGTCGATCGAACCCGGCCGCCCTTGCTGTCTCAGGATCGATGTGCAGCGGATTGCGATCGCCCGACAGGCGATAGAGCGCCGCCTGATTGCGCGCGGTCGGCAGGTCCAGCGCCGCATCGGGCGCCCGTTCGGGCAGAGCCGCCGGCGCCGGCCCCGGCAGGCCGCGCTTCCCGCCGAAACCGCCGGCATCGCGCAGCACCCACGTCTCGTCCATCTCGGCGACGATCGTGCCGCCGAGCGAGCGCAACGTGCGCCGCACGCGGACGAGCGCGGGCTTGCCTAGCCCCTTGTCGGCGATGTCGCCAACCTCCGTGGTGCCGGCGAGTTCGTCGTCCGAGGCGAGCGGGCGGGCCAGCCGCAGCGTCTGCTCGCCGTGCAGTATGCATCGCCAGTCGAGTCCCGTCTTCGGGTCCATCGCCCAGAACCCCGGCGTGCCGAGCACCAGCGCCATCGTCGGCAACGCCTTCAGTCGTCGCTCGAACAGCAGCCCCGTCTCCTCGACCGTGTCCGACAAGCCCGCACCCGTGCCGAGCGCGTACAGGATCACGTCGCGCGGATCGTAGCTGTCGCGGTGCGATGGCACGGCATAGGCGCGCAACCGCCCGACATCGAGCATCGCCACGGCCTAGCTCATCTTGCGTTCGTCGAGGCCAAGCGACCGGCCGATGATCTCGCGCATGATCTCCGACGTGCCGGCGAAGATGCGGCTGATGCGGGCATCGGTGAACATGCGGCTGATCCGATATTCCTCCATGTACCCCGCGCCGCCGTGCAGCTGGACGCATTCGTCCATCACCCGGCCCTCCAGCTCACTCGACAGCAGTTTGGCGGCGGAGGCATCCTCTGCGGTCAACTCGCCCGCGTTTAGCAGCAACACGCCCTGATCGACATAGGTCTGGATCGCATCCAGTTCCGCCCGCATCGAGGCCATCTTGAACCGCGTGTTCTGGAACGCACCGATCGGCTTGCCGAACGCCTTGCGCTCCTTGACGTAATCGAGCGTGATGTCGAACGCGGTCTGCGCCGTCGCCATGAAGCCGATCGCCGCCACCAGCCGTTCCTGCGCGAGGAATTGCGCGAGATATCTGAAACCCGAGGCGGGATCGCCCAGCACGTTGGCCTTGGGAACCTTTACGTCGTTGAAGAACAGCTCGGCGGTGTCCTGCGCCTTCAGCCCCATCTTGGCGAGCTTGCGGCCGCGCTCGAACCCTTCCATGCCGCGCTCGACCAGAAACAGGCCGAGGCCGTGGCGCGAGTTGGGATCGGTGCGGGCGGCCACCACCACTACGTCGGCGAGGATACCGTTCGAAATATAGGTCTTGGCGCCGTTCAGCAGCCAGTGGTCGCCTTTGTCGACGGCCCCCGTCCGCATCCCGGCCAGATCCGAGCCGGTCGACGGCTCGGTCATCGCCACCGCCAGGATTTTCTCGCCGGAGACGATGCCCGGCATCAGCCGGTCCTTCTGCTCGTCGTTGCCGAGCTTTGCGACATAGGGCGCGACCAAATCGCTGTGCAGGTTGATGTAGAAACCCACGTCGCCGTGGCGCATGTTCTCCTCGATGATGATCTGCTCGAAGCGGAAATCGGCGATGCCGGCGCCGCCATATTTCTCGTCCGCCCATGTACACAGCAGGCCGTTGGCGCCCGCCTTGCGGTAGATGTCGCGTGGCACGATGCCATCGGCACGCCACTGTTCGGCGTGCGCGCCCACCTCCGTCGCCATGAAGCGCCGGACGGTATCGCGGAACTGTTCGTGCTCCGGATCGAAGATCAGCCGCTTCATGCGCCGACCAGCTCTTCCTTCGATGCGGGCACCGCATCGGCGTAGAACGGCTCGCCCCTCTCCGCCCGGGCGCGCAGCCAGGGCGACGGCAGGAAACGCGGGCCGTGGCGCTGCGCCAGTCGGTCCGCCTCCGCGACAAAATCGGCGATGCCGACCGTGTCGATGAAGCTGATCGTGCCGCCCGTCCATGCCGGAAAACCCCAGCCGTAGATCGCGCCGAGATCGGCGTCCTGCGGTGTTTCCAGCACGCCTTCCTCCAGGCAGCGCGCCGTCTCCATCGCCTGCGCGTAGAGGAAGCGGCGCTTCAGCGCATCGATGTCGTAGCTACCCTGGACGGGGAAATGCTCGCCCAGCCCCTTCCACAATGCCTTCTTGCCGCCTTCGGGATAATCGTAGAAGCCCCCGCCCGACTTTCGGCCCGACCGGCCAAGCTCGTCGCGCATCTTACGCAGGGTCCGCACGCCGGCCGGGGGGGCATATTTGTCACCCTCCTCCGCGATCGCCTGATCCACGATCTTCAGCGGCAGGTCGAAGGTCAGTTCGTCCAGCAGCGCCAGCGGGCCGACCGGCATGCCGACCGCCCTGGCCGCATTCTCGATCACCGCCGCCGGCACGCCTTCCTCCAGCATTGCCCCGCCCTCATGGATCAATGTCTGGAACACTCGGCTGGTGTAGAACCCGCGGCTGTCGTTGACCACGATCGGCGTCTTGCGAAGCTGGGCGATGTAATCGAGCGCCTTCGCCAACGTTTCGCTGCTGGTCTTGCGGCCCATGATGACCTCGACCAGACCCATGCGATCGACCGGCGAAAAGAAATGGATGCCGATGAACTGGTCCGGCCGCCGGCTTGCCTGCGCCAGCTGGCCGATCGGCAGGGTGGAGGTGTTCGAGGCGAACACCGCGCTAACCGGGATCACCGCCTCGGCCCGCTGGGTCGTCTCGGCCTTGATGGCGGTGTCCTCGAATACTGCCTCCAGGATCATGTCGCAGCCGTCGAGCAGCGTGAAGTCGTCGGTGGCGGTAATGCGTGCGAGCAGCGCGTCCGCCTTGTCCTGCGCCAGCGTGCCTTTCTCGATCGCCTTGCCGGTCACCTTGGCGGAATAGGCCTTGCCCTTCTCGGCGGTGGCCACGTCGCGGTCGATGAGCACCACGTCGATCCCGGCGTTGGCCGAGACATAGGCGATGCCGGCGCCCATCATGCCGGCGCCGAGCACGCCGACCTTCCTCACCTCGGATTTCGGCACGCCGGCCGGGCGGCGTGCGCCCTTCTCGGCCGCCTGCTTGGACAAAAAGGTGGTGCGGATGATGTTGCGTGCGACCGGATCGGTCAGCAGCCGGGCGAAATACTTGCCTTCGACCGAGAGCGCCTTGTCGAACGGCAGCTGCATCCCCTCGAATATCGAGGACAGGATCGCACGCGGCGCCGGCAGATTGTAACCGGCTTTCGCGATCGAACCGGCGCCGACCATCCACGCCATAGAGTCCTCGGGGATCGTTAGCCCCTTCTTCTGCGGCGGCTGCCAGCCCTTCACGTCCCACGGCTTGACCGGGTCCGGCGCCGTCGTCAACCATGCCCGCGCCCGATCGATCAGCGCGGCGGCGGGTACCACCTCGTCGACGATCTTCAGCTTCAGCGCCTCGGCCGGCGCCACCGCCCGGCCGGACAGCAGCAACTCCACCGCCGTCTTCACCCCGGCGATCAGCGCGAAACGGACGGTGCCGCCCGAACCGGGCAGCAGACCGACGTTCACCTCGGGCAGGCCGACAACCGCCTTCGGATCATCGACGAGGATGCGATAATGACAGGCGAGCGCCAGCTCGAACCCGCCGCCGAGCGCGAGACCGCCCATCACCGCCACCCACGGCTTGCCCGAATGCTCGATCGCGCGATGCATCGCGGTGGCGGCCTGCGAGAATTCATAGGCCTGTTTCACGCTGAGCTTGCCGAAGCCCTGCACCAGCTGTTTCAGATCCGCCCCGGCCATGAACGCCTTCTTGGCGGAGGTGAGGATCACCCCCTTCACCTCAACGTCGTTCTTTAACCGGCCGATCGCCTCGTCCATCTCGGCGATGAAGGCATCGGAGACGACGTTCATCGACTCGTCGGCATTGTCGAGGATTAGGGTGGCGAAGCCGTCTTCGGCTTTCTCGATCTTCAGGTGTCGCATGATGTTCCCGCTCTTGGCTAGGGGCGCTCAGACGCGCTCGTTATGGCAGCGCGCGCTCACACGCGCTCGATGATGGCGGCGGTGCCGAGGCCGTTGGCGGCGCAAAGCGTGATAAGGCCGGTTTCGAGATCGCGGCGTTCCAGCTCGTCGAGTACGGTGCCGAGGATCATCGCCCCCGTCGCGCCGAGCGGATGCCCCATTGCGATCGCCCCGCCGTTCACGTTGATTTTGTCGTGCGGAATGTTCATGTCACGCATATAGCGCAGCACGACGCTGGCGAAGGCTTCGTTCAGTTCCCAGAGGTCGATGTCGTCCTTCGTCATGCCGCCGGCTTTCAGCGCCTTTTCCGATACGGCGGCCGGTGCCGTCAGCATGATCGTCGGCTCGGAGCCGATGTTGGCATAGCTGCGGATGCGGCCGCGCGGCTTGAGGCCGGCCTTCACGCCGAATTCCTTCGAGCCGACCAGCACGATGCCCGATCCGTCGACAATGCCGGAGCTGTTGCCGCCGTGGTGGACGTAGTTCAGCTCCTCGATCTCGGGGTAACGCGCCTTGGCCACCGCCTCGAAGCCGCCCTTGCCGAAGCCCTCGAACGCCGGCTTCAGCTTGGCCATGCTTTCCACGGTGGTGCCGGGCCGCATATGCTCGTCATGGTCGAGCAGCACCTCGCCCATCACATCCTTCACCGGCACGATCGATCGCTTGAAGCGGCCCTCGGCCCAGGCGGCGGCGGCACGATACTGGCTTTCGACCGCGAAGTTGTCGACATCCGTGCGGCTGTAGCCGTCGAGCGTGGCGATCATGTCGGCACCGATGCCCTGCGGCGCATAATAGTTGGCGAAGGCCACCGCCGGATCGGACGTCCACGCGCCCGAGTCGTAGCCCATTACCGTGCGGCTCATCGATTCCACGCCGCCGCCGATGCCCGCCTGGATCATGCCCGCATGGACCTGCGCCGCAATCAGGCTGACGGCATCGAGGCCGGTAGCGCAGAAGCGGTGGATCTGCTGGCCCGCGACCGTCTGCGCATAGCCCGCCTGCAGCACGGCCGCGCGCGCCAGCACGCCGCCCTGTTCGCCCACCGGCTGCGCCATGCCGATGATGACGTCGTCCAGCAGCGCGGTATCGAGGTCGTTGCGCTCCCTCAGCGCCTTCAGCAGCTGGGTCACCATCTCGACGGAGGTGACCTCGTGCAGCGCGCCGTCCGGTCGGCCCTTGCCACGCGGCGTGCGGACATGATCGTAGATGTAGGCTTCCATGGCTGTCTCGTCCCAGCAGCGAAGTTCATGTGCTCGTCTATGTCCTTTCCCGTCCGCCCGCCGTGTCCGCACCTACCGAACGAGAGGCGCGGGCGGCCACCCGTCGCGCCACTTGAGCGGACAGGACACGGGATTGGAGCGGAAGCGGGTGGGCACGACGGGCGAAGACGTTTCCGCCATCAGGGTAGGCGCCACGACGCTGGGCGATCTGCTGATGAAGGCGTGGGATCGCGCGGCCGACCGCGAGGCGCTCGTCTTTCCCGAGGGTCGAAAAAGCTACGATGCGTTGCTGGCCGGCGTGATGCACCGCGCCCGCGG
Source organism: Alterirhizorhabdus solaris (assembly GCF_007785815.1). Lineage (GTDB taxonomy): Bacteria > Pseudomonadota > Alphaproteobacteria > Sphingomonadales > Sphingomonadaceae > Alterirhizorhabdus > Alterirhizorhabdus solaris. The sequence goes on from NZ_VNIM01000004.1 coordinate 95,702, forward strand.
CCTGCGCGGGCTGGGGGTGCAACCGGGCGATCATGTCGGCGTGTTGCTGCCCTCCGGCATTGAGTTCGTCGAAACCCTGTTCGCCAACGCCATGCTCGGCGCGGTCTCGGTGCTGATGAACGCGCGCTACAAGGCGCCCGAGATGCTCTACGTCATCGAGAATGCCGATCTGGCGGCGCTCGTCACCAGCGACGAGGCGAACGAGCATGTCGATTTCACCGCCCGGTTGAACGAGGCGTTCGACGATCTGGGCGACCAGCCCGTCCCCCGCGTGCTCGACCTCGCCGGTGCGCCGAAGATGCGGCGGATGGTCCTGTTCGGCGGCAGGCAGGCACCGGGTTTCGTCGATCAGGCGATGTTCGATACCGCCGCCGCCACCGTGACACCGGCCGAGATCCACCGCCTGCGGGTCGGCGTGCGAGTGCGTGCGCCGGCGATGATCCTCTACACGTCGGGCACGTCGGCCAATCCCAAGGGGTGCCTCATCAGCCACGAGGCGATCACCCGCGAGGCGGCGAACATCGCGCGCTACCGCTGGCGCTTCCAGCCGGACGAGCGCGCGTGGTCGCCGCTGCCGCTGTTCCATGTCGCCGCGATGCTGGCGATGCTGGGGGCGATGGATGTCGGCGGCACCTTCATCGGCCAGCCGCATTTCGACGCCGGGGAAAGCCTGCGCCAGATCGAGGCGGAGCGGGTGACGATGATGTTCCTGCCGTTCGTCACCTTCCATCAGGCGATGATCGCGCATCCTGACTGGGACAAGGCGGACATGAGTTCGGTGCGGCTGCAAAACAGCTGCTTCGCCTTCATGCCCGATCGCGTGGGCCAGGCGTATCGGGAGAAGGCGCCGAGCATGCTTCAGGTCGGCACGATGGGAATGACGGAAGCCGCCGGTATCGTCACCACCGGCGGTTACGACATGGACCCGGCGCTCGGTTTCGAGACGCTCGGCTATCCGCTGCCGGGGGTGGAAATGAAGATCATCGACGTCGAGACGGGCGAGGAGGTGCCGCCCGGCGTGCGCGGCGAGACGCTGATCCGCGGCTATAATTTGTTCGATGGCTATTATCGCGATCCGGCGAAGACGGCGGAGGCGATCGATGCCGATGGCTGGTATCATTCCGGCGACATCGGTTCGATGGACGAGCGCGGCCATCACATGTTCCACGGCCGGTTCAAGGACATGCTGAAGGTTGGCGGCGAGAATGTCGCGGCGGCGGAGGTGGAGGCGGTGCTCACGAGCCATCCGGGCGTACGGCTGGCGCAGGTGGTCGGCGTACCCGACGAGCGCCTCGCCGAGATCCCCGCCGCCTTCGTCGAGCGCAGCGGGCTGGCCGATGTCGATCCGGCCGAATTGATAGCCTACACCAAGGCCCGGCTGGCGTCGTTCAAGGTGCCGCGCCATATCCGTTTCGTCGAGGAGTGGCCGATGTCGGCGTCCAAGATCCAGAAGTTCAGGCTGCGCGGCGCCCTGATGGACGAGCTTGGCCTGCGGGACTGACCGGGGCAGGATGACAAGGGGAAATCCCATGCGTTTCGTGATTACGGGTGCGGCCAGCGGCATCGGCCGCGCCTGCGCCCGACTGCTCGCGGCGGGCACGATCATTCCCGGCGAACACCGGATGCTGCTGGTGGATCGCGACGCCGCCAATCTCACCGCCGTCGCGGGCGAGATCGGCGATGCCGCCGCGACCGCGATGGTGGATCTGGCGGAAACCGACGCCGGCGACCGTATCGTCGCCGAAGCCGTCGCGCATATGGGCGGTATCGACGCCGTCGTCAGCAACGCCGGGGTGATCTCGGGCGGGGCGCTGGCCGAACTGGACGTGGTGAGCTTCGACCGCGTGTTCGCGATCAATACGCGCGCCACCTGGTTGCTCGCCAGGGCGGCCTACCCCCATCTCAAGGCAAGCCGGGGCGCGTTCATCGCCACCGGCTCAATGTCGGCGACCCAGCCCACGCCGGCGCTCGGCTTCTATTCATCCAGCAAGGCGGCGTTGTTGATGCTGGTTCGGCAACTGAGCATCGAGTGGGGGGCGGACGGCATCCGCTGCGCCACCGTCTCCCCCGGCCCCACCTATACGCCGATGACGGCGGCGGGCTATGCCGACCAGAAGCAGCGGGACCGACGCGAGGCGAATATAGCGCTGCACAAGCTGGGCACGGCGGAGGAGGTGGCCAGCGCCATCCTGTTCCTCGCCGGGCCGCATGCCAGCCATATTACCGGCATCGATCTGCTGGTCGATGGCGGCATGTCGAACATGCTGATGCCCGCCAGCGGCGGCGGCACCGGGCAGAAGGCCAGCGCCTGAGGGCCGCCTGTCCGTTCGGGCTACCTAACCAAAGACAGGGGCGGAGAGACGACACGGCATGCCATCGCTTCGAAGTGATAACGAGATGACCGGTCCGGGCTGACTTCATCGCCCGTCCGACAGTGAGGAGTGTCTGAACATGCGCGTGGCAAGGGTTTCCAAAGACGGCCGGATCGGCGTCGCGGTGTCGACTGCCGAAGGTGTTCGCGCCGTGTTCGGCGACGCGGGCGTGACGGATCTCGACGCGCTGATCGCCGGCGGCGTCGGGCTGGCCATCGCGGCAAAGGCGGCAGCGGCCGGGGAAGCGGTCGACGAGGCGGACCTCACCTTCCTGCCGCCGCTGGTGAAGGCGCCGAAAATCGTCTGCCTCGGCCTCAACTACAAGGATCACGCCGCCGAGGGCGGCTTTCAGGTGCCCGAGTTTCCGACCATCTTCGGCCGCTTCAATTCCAGCCTGATCGGCCACGGCGCGCCGATCATCAAGCCGACCGTCTCGGACCAGCTCGACTATGAGGGCGAGCTGATCGCGGTGATCGGCACCGGCGGCAAGGATATCGCCGAGGACAAGGCGCTCGATCACGTTGCCGCCTATTCGGTGTTCAACGATGGTTCGGTGCGCGATTACCAGATGAAGACGCCGCAATGGACCGTCGGCAAGAATTTCGACGACACCGGCGCCTTCGGCCCGTGGCTCGTTACGCCGGACGAATTGCCGGCAGGCGCCGCCGGCCTGAAGATCGAGACGCGGCTCAACGGTCAGGTCGTGCAGAGCGCCTCGACGAGCGACATGGTGTTCGACGTCCCGACCACGATCGCGCTGCTCTCCACCTTCATGACGCTGGAGGCAGGTGACGTGCTTGTGATGGGCACGCCCTCGGGCATCGGCCTCGCGCGCAAGCCACCGCTGTTCATGAAGGACGGCGACACGGTGGAGGTGGAGATCGAGCGCGTCGGCCTGCTGGTCAACCCGATCAGGGCCGCCTGATACCGCGAGGGAGACGGAGATGGATGCGAACGACGGCAGGAAAGGGCGGCGGGCCGACGTGCTCGGCGTCCACTCCATCGATCATTTTGCTCTCGCGGTGCCGGATCTGGGCGAAGCGCGGCGATTTTACGAACGGTTCGGGCTGGAAGTGCGCGACAGCGGCGGCGCGCTCGAACTCTATGCCAAGGGCAACCCGCACCGCTGGGCGACGCTGATCCAGAGCGAGGGGGCCAAGCGACTGCGCTATCTTTCGTTCGGTGTGTTCACCGACGAGATGGTGGCGTTTCGCGCCCACCTCGTCACGCAGGGCGTGCGCGCCATCGCGGCGCCTGACGACGCCGATCCGGACGGTTTCTGGTTCGACGGGTTCGATGGGCTGCCGGTCAACATCCGCGTCGCCGACAAGGTAAGCCCCGCCGAAAAGAGCCGTTTCACCTTCGCGAGTGCCGCGCCGGGCGTGTCGGGCGCGGTTCTCAATTCCAAGGCGCCGCCGGTGCACCCGCGCCGTCTGTCGCATTTCGCGCTGTTCACCACCGACGTGAACGCCGCGATCGACTTCTACGAGCGCACGCTGGGCCTGCGCCTTTCGGACAAGAGCGAGCCGGCCGTCGCCTTCCTCCACGGCGTCCACGGCAGCGACCATCACCTGCTCGCGCTGGTCCTGTCCGATCGACGCGGGATGCACCATAACAGCTGGGATGTCGGCTCGGTGACCGAAGTGGGGCTGGGCGGCGCGACGATGGCGCGGGCCGGCTACGATCGCGGCTGGGGCATCGGCCAGCATGTGCTGGGCGCGAACTACTTCTATTATGTCCGCGATCCGTGGGGCAGCTATTCGGAATATTCGGCGGACATGGATTTCATCCCCCACGACGTCGACTGGCCCTCGGCCAACCACGCGCCGGAGGACAGCATGTTCCTGTGGGGGCCGAACCCCGATCCCGAATTCATCCAGAACTTCGAGCCGGCGGACAACGCCGCGCCGCAGGAGACCCGACCATGACCACGTTCGTCCTTCTTCACGGCGGCGGCATGGGCGGCTGGACGTGGAAATATGTCCGCGACCTGCTCGAAGCCGGGGGGCACAAGGTTCATACCCCCACCTTCACCGGCTTCGGGGAGCGCGCGCATCTGATCGGCCGTGACGTGGGCAATGCCACGCACGTCCGCGACATCGTCAACGTCTTCCGCTTTGAGGATCTGCGCGATGTCGTCCTCGTCGCGCACAGCTATTCCGGCACGGTCGCCCCCGGTGTGCTGGCCGAGGTCGGCGATCGCGTGACGCGGGTGATCTATCTCGATGCGATCGTGCCCCATTCGGGCGAGCGCACCGGATCGCTGATGGGCTATGTTCCCGAGGACCAGCTCGCCGGGCTGGATGCGATGCTGGAGGCCGGCGACGGACCGATCGGTTCCGGCGTGGACGAGATGCAGCGCGCCGCCGCCAGGGAGCATCCGCATCTGATGAGCGCCGAACGTCAGGCATGGCTGCTCACCAACCTGACCGATCAGCCGATGCGCGCCACCTCCAGCCTGATCCCGGTCGGTGCGGAGAAGATCACCCAGCCCGTCGATTATATCGCTGCCGCCGATACCGTGATGGGCCAGATGCACGAACGCGCCCGCGCGCTCGGATGGCCGGTCCACGATCACCCCGGCGACCATGCCTTGCTGGTGGGTGATCCCGAAGGCACCGTCGCGTTGATCCTCGAGATCGCGGGCGGGCGTTAATGGATATCGCCAGCCTGTTCTCGATCCGGGGCCGCGTCGCCGTCGTGACCGGCGGCAGCGCCGGGATCGGCCGCCATATCGCCACCGGCCTCGCCGCCGCCGGCGCCCGAGTGTACCTCTGCGCGCGGACGGAGGCCAAAGTGCGCGCGGCGGCCGACGAGATCGCCGCTGCCACCGGCGGCACCGTGATCGCCCTGCCCGCCGATCTTTCCACCCTGCCCGGTATCGCGGCGCTGGTGGCGGAGGTGACCGCGCGCGAGCCGGCGCTCCACATCCTCGTCAACAATGCCGGCACCATCGCCGACGCGCCGCTGGACGACTATCCGGAGGAAGGCTGGGATCAGGTGATGGACCTGAACCTGAAAGGCCCGTTCTTCGCGATGCAGCGTTTCCTCCCGCTGCTCCGCGCCGCCGCCACCGCCGAGCATCCGGCCACGGTCATCAACATTGGCTCGGTCGGCGCGCTCAAGATCGGCCCGCGCGAGGTCTATGCCTATCAGGCCTCGAAGGCCGGCATCCACTGGCTGGCCAAGTCGCTCGCGCGCAAGCTCGGGCCGGAGAATATCACCGTCAACGTCATCGCCCCTGGCTTCTTCGAGAGCGACATGACCGTCATCACCTCCGACGAGATGCGCCAGATGGTCGTCGGGATGGTGCCGCGCTGCCGCACCGGCTTGGCCGAGGACGTGGCGGGCGCCGCGATCTATCTCGCCTCGCGCGCGGGCGCCTATGTCACCGGCTCGGTGATCCCCATCGAAGGCGGGCTATCGATTTGACACCGCGCACCTGCCTTGTCGCCACGCTGTCGCTGCTTGCCGGCCTCACCGGCTGCGACTCCGCGGAGAAGGCGGCCGAATTCGCCGTCACGCGCCATCTCGCGGCGCCGGCCACCGCACGGTTCCGTGCGTGGCACATCAATAACGAAGGCGTGATCTGCGGCGAGGTGCGCGGTCGCGAGAAGGACGTGCCGACCGCCTATCGCAAGTTCATCTATTTCGCGCACACCGGCCACGCCGTCATGGAACCGCCGCAATCGCGGGAGCGCATCTGCCCGCCGAACAACCCGACCTGCGGCCGGACCGACGAGGCGATCCTCGCCGACAAGAATCGCGACGAATTCGATGCGAGATTCGTGGCCGACTGCCGCTGAGGCGCTGCTCGTTGGATCCGGACGCGAGCTTTACCGGGTGCGATTGCGTGGATCATTGAGTCCGTGCGTATGCGCCAAAGTCAATATTCCACTGTCTCTCCCCGCGAAGGTAGTGACATAGAAAGCCTCCCATCCCATTGAAATGCGGTGATCCGAAGAAAAACTCGATTGCCGTCTTCAACCAACATTGAACGTTGCCGCGTTAAATTGCTTGCCGTGATCAGCTACTAACCAATTTCTTCGACGCATAAGCAGCATTTCATACAACTAAGGCAGTCGTTTAACATCCAATCTAAAGGTAAAATCCTCTGTATTGTCAACCGAATAAGAGTAGACTTGCTTCTTGGTATCGCGATGCACGGACTGAAGTCTGATTAAAAGAGTACCACATTTAGCACCGGCCAACACCGATAAATATTTATATATCTAATATTCGACCCTTATGTACTGACCGAGACGTGATACGCTTCTGCCACTCTCTGAATGTCTCTTGCTTCATCCCCCTCAGACTGCCAGGAATGTCAAAGAATTGTTTATCAACCATCGATTGGTATATCAAATTTACCGACTGCGGCGACAAACGCTCGTCTAACAACATATTTGAACCAGATGGGTTCTTGCCCGAAAACCTCCGAAAAACCGGACCAGACTTGTAGTTGGACATCTGCCTCCACGATTTGATAACCTGGGACACGTTCGGTCCTAGAATAATTGCACGTACCCTCGCCCCGTTTCTCTGATCCCTTACGTATAATAAAGTAGACCCGTTCTCATTTTCCTCCAGATCCTCCCAATTGATCGCCAGGAGCTTGGTTCGAGACAATTGAGTAACGTACGCCATTATGATCAACGCCCAATTCCGGTAATCTCGAGGCCTCTCTAGTCGCGGCTTAAGCAGCATAATAGAAATTCCGGTTGGGTCTTTCAGCTCTCCCTCGGGCAAGCGCAGACGGAGTGGCCAACTACCGCTAAGTCCAGGCGTCTTACGACCCCGCAGTTTCCCGAGCTCATTTTTTACGTCGGAACTTAAAGCCGGTGATGGCAATCCCGCCATGCGATGCAGGCGACTGATCGAACTTGCAGCTCGCGCCAGGCTTGACGCAGACTTCCCTTCATCAGCCTTGTGACGCAGAAACGATACTACTGCGCTCGGATCGGCAGGCATGACCTTGAAGCCGTTCCTATTGGCCCAGTCGCCAAACAGGCGAATGTCCGATCGAAGCGCCCGCCAGCTGTTCTGGGGAAGGTTTTTATGGGCTTCGGCCAACCAGGCCTGGATCTCTCCAGCCAATATACTGCTCTTACAACCGTCGTTCATATCCGTTCCGGCTTTGTCACCGTGGCGTTGTACCCGGAGTTGCTGCATTTATCACATACCGATCTGCCAAGCGACATGACCCCTATCCGGCGGCAAATGTACTGCAACTCGCGGGACAATGGTGTCTCCGGGTTCAAGTCCGAGGATTAAACCATGGGTCAGAACGAAACGCAGATCAGTCAGAGTCCTTATCTTCCAGTGTTTAAGATGGGCAGTGATCAAATCCTGCCGATGTCTGGGTACGTCCCTCTTGTATCATTGCGTCTCTTTATCATGTCCGCCTTCCAGATAACATTCTCTATCTTATCTCCCGAGCTAGATTTCATTATCTGGTCGAGGGAAAACAAGGAAACCAATCTTGACATCGCCCAACTGCAGAGACATTTTGAGGAGGTTCTGTTGTCTCCCGAACTGAAAAGCGAAGATCGTAATGCCGTACTTGTCGCCCATGAATGCGTATCAGCTATGCAGACGATCTGTATCGATTGGCAGCGAATAGACTTTCCACCTGAAAATATCTCTATAGATAACATATCTACTGACTAGTCAACTAAGGACATAAATAACTAATATGCTTCTTTATAATTAAAGAGATGCTACGATTCATGATGGCAATCTCCTTGGTCCTCTCATTGATTTGAACAACCATGAGGCAACATTGTGCTGATTCCTATCCATATGATTATGGGTTCAGCTTGCATCTCGTTATGTCAGAGGATGGCTTCAAGCGTAATAGCTACCGGCGGATAGGCTTCATCCGGGTCGAGCCTTTCCCCACCATCTAGGACTTCCACTCCTAGGCGAGCCGGGTGAGTGGTGATCCACACCATGGTTGCATCGTGCGGCGGGGAACGGCATGACCCAACCCGCCCGTGGCCAAATCCACAGGTAGAGGCGTGAGAACCTCTTTCAGGAACCGCCCTGGTCGAACCCATTCGACCGGGAGGCGGGCGCGTATGTCCAAGGCCTTCGGGTCCAAAGGCGCTCGCGCCCGTAGGTTCCTGTGGGTTCTCAACTCCCGGTTTCGGGTGCCGCCTCTCAATCAATCGGGGCGGCACCAGCGGTAGCGGTAGCGGTAACGGTGGTGTGCCTCTCATGGAGCGCACGCATGAGCTACCAGTCAATGACGATCGCCGAAGCCCTCAACCGTATCAACCAGTCGCTCTTCCTTCCCGCGATCCAGCGCCCCTATGTCTGGAAACCCGAGGCGATCATCGAGTTGTTCGACAGCTTGATGCAGGGCTACCCGATCAGCTCCTTCCTGTTCTGGGAGGTGGAGCCGGAGAACCGCCGGCGGTGGGCGATCTACAAGTTCCAGGAGCAGCACCGGCAGGGTGAGAGCTGGAACGAGACCGTCCAGCCGGACGGTCGCAGTGTCGTCTTCGTGCTCGACGGGCAGCAGCGGCTGACCTCTCTGCTCATCGGCCTGCGTGGCAGCTATACGCAGCGCGAGCGCTATGGCCGTCGCGAGAAGGCGACCAGCTATCGTGCACACCACCTCTATCTCGACCTGTTCAAGGATCCCGCAGACATTGATGAGGACGAGGAGATCACGGCGAACCGCTATGCCTTCCGCTTCTCCGATGTCGCCCCACGCAACGACGCCAAGCACCTCTGGATGAAGATCGGCGACATCCTCGATCTCGAAGCCGGGGATCGGCTGACGGCCTACCGTGATCAGCTGCTCGGCGCAGTCCACGAGCGTGTCACCGCCGCCCAACTCGAGATCGCCGAGCAGAGCCTCGGACGGCTGCACGACCTCGTCTGGCGCGAGCAGCCGATCTCCTATTATACCGAGCATCTCCAGGATCTCGACCGCGTGCTCAGTGTCTTCATACGGGCCAACGAAGGTGGCACGAAGCTGTCAAAATCCGACCTGCTGATGGCGGTCATCGAAACAACCTGGGGCGAGTCGTATGTTCGCGAGGAAATCCTCGGGCTGGTGAAGCGGCTCAATCGCGACATGGGCCGCGAGTTCGCCTTCGACAAGGACACGGTGATGCGCGCCTGCCTCGTTATCCCCGACCTGCCCGTGGTCTATAACGTCGCCAACTTCACCGCGCACAATATGGCGGTGATCAGGCAAAGCTGGTCGCTGATCCGTTCCTCACTCGAAGCCGCGGTGGCACTGGCCGCGCGTTTCGGTCTCGATGCGTCGCTGCTCTCCAGCACCAACGCGATCATCCCGATCGCTTATTACATCTCGAGGCTCGGTGGGCATCCGCTCGATGGCACCTCGGCCTTCGATGTCGTCAACCGCGAGCGCATCCGGCGCTGGCTGTTCAGCTCGCTATTCAACGGTGCGTTTGGCGGCAATTCCGACCAGACCATGGCTCTATGCCGCGAGGTAATCCGCAACGAACTGCGAACATCCCGTGACTTTCCCCTGCAGCGCCTTGCCGACGACATGCGCACCCGCCGGAGCCGGCCGATCGCGTTCGACGACCAGGGCGTCCGCAAGCTGCTCGACGTGAACTATGGCCAACGACACTGCTATCTCGCCTTGGCCATGCTCTATGACGGCCAGACCAGCCGTACCGCACGATATCATGTCGATCACATCATCCCGCAGGCGCTGCTTAGCGAGAAGGTGCTACGCGAGCGCGGCGTGCCGGGTGCCAAGATCGAACGCATCCGTGCCGCCGCTAACCGGATCGGCAATCTCCAGCTGCTGGTCGATCATGACAATCTCGGCAAATCGGACACTGCGTTCGAGACCTGGCTCAAAACTCGCGACCCCGCGTATCTCGAGCAGCATATGATCCCTGACGACGCCGAGCTCTGGCATCCCGAAGCGCTACTGGAGTTCATCGACGCACGTGAGGATCTGATGCGGGCGGCACTTAGGCGGTTTCTCATCATTGAGGATCGCTCGCCGCCGCCGAACCGTGCCGCAGCCTGACAGCGCTCCAACTCGAGGCGGCGGCACCTTGCTGCGGCCGTCTCGATCGTGATGAGCGCGACAGACTCCGTCGCCGCCCAGCATCATGCGTCAGCCACTTTCAGGTTCAAGGCGTTGACCAGCGAGCATGCGAAGGGCTGGTCGGCACATCGTGGTCAAACGATTGCGCAAGCTGCATAAGTCATGTGATAGCCCCCCACCATCGTCAACAAGCCCCGATCAGAGATGCCAAAACGATCAGAAATCAAGAAGGCGCAGCCACTCGACATCTATCTTGAAACGCTGTCTTTTGAAGATAGAGTCCGATGGTGGGTCAATAAGAAGCCATATGATTATCGGAAATATGCCTATCAGATTGATGGGATTACTAAGCTTACTGCCGATGACATCGAGACAGATGGCCGTGGAAATTTAAAAGCGGTCGCACGAGCAGTAGCTTCAGCTTGTTTCGGCCAAATCGTTCCTTTCGTTCGCTTCCGTAAATATGAATATGACTTTAACAAAAGAACAAAGAAACCGTACCAGAGCCGCTGTTACCGATGCAAAGCGAGATCTGCCTGCAAAATGATAGTCGCGGAGCGAATATCTGTCGCTCAAAACGGTTTGGCCCTTCTCGACTTGTCGAACGAGAGGATGTTTGCGCAGGGCGATCCTGAGCATAACGCATTTATATCGTGCTCTCCTCACGGGTTCAGACACGCGATCCTCCAACACGGTGATTTTGAGGACGCCAATGCGGAGCTGGTGAAAAAGCTGCGAAGCGAGCGTCAGGCCCGCGAACGCGCTCGGGACGCCACTTACAAGAAGAGGAGCCGTCGCAGGGGATACCGATCTGGGCGGGTCGATCCGCTTTACGTTGGCGCGGCGATCGCAGAGCGCGACCGTCGCGTCGAGGTTCTACAACGGGAGCGGCTGTTGCCTCAGGCACCGCGCAGCCTTTCCCGCCTACCCCTGTCGTCCTGTCAATTCATTGCCGACGTCTGGCTGTGCGAATGGCTTCACCGTTGGACTACACCGAACCTTCGAGCAGTGGACGTCGCGGACTGGCTGATCCAGCATCGCCGGCATCAGTGGCAAGATCGCGCATCGCTGCAAGGCCGCGTCACTGCGGACCGGGCAAGGGCCAAGCAGTTCGAGACCAAAGGCTTTCCCCCGCTGTGGACACCTTTCGACCCAGAGGAGGCGATCGACGCCGGCCGTGTGGTCGATGCGAGCCGGCTCACCTTGATTTGACGCCGTAAGGCGGCTTCGCGGACTCGCCGGAGGATTATCATCTTTTTTTTAAGAAAGCTGATGAGGCGCCCAGCGCCTCTTCTCGGCTTTCGTCCTTTACCAGCGAAGCTGGTTACGGCAGCTATAGGACCAAGCAAAGAAGGTTGAAGCCAGCGGCTTTCCTGACGTTTCCTGTCGAAGTTCTAGAGGGTAACGGTGAGGCGCCTCTAGAGGGTAAAACGCATGTCCCGGCACGTAAGTTGGCGGCAAAGGTCGTCCACACAGTGCAGCCTAGTGGACTTGCCCCGCTTAAGTGGAGAGGCATTTGCTCAGCGTGACGCGGTTCGTTCGAACTGCGCGGGGCTGATGTAGTCGAGCGCGGAATGGCGCCGGACGGGGTTGTAGAAGCCGTCGATATAGCGGGCAATGGCCTGGGCGGCCTCGGCGCGGGTGTAGAAGACGGTTCGCCAGACGAGTTCGGATTTGATCGTCTTGAAGAACGTCTCGACCATGGCGTTATCGTAGCAATTTCCCTTGCCTGACATGGAGATGCGGATGCGGTGGCGGCGCAGCTCGGCCTGGTAGTCCACAGAGCAGTATTGGCTGCCGCGGTCCGAATGATGAATGAGCCCTTCGGGCGGACGCCGCATGACGAGGGCCTTGCGCAAGGCAGCGAGCGCCAGGTCGCGATGCAGGCGGTCGCCGACCGCCCAGCCGACGACGCGGCGCGAAAACAGGTCGATGACCACGGCCAGATAGAGCCATCCCTCCCGCGTCCAGACGTACGAGATGTCCACGCCCCATTTCTGGTTGGGCGCCGTCGCGGTGAAGTCCTGGTCGATGATGTTCGGCGCGATCGGCCAGCTGTGCTCGCTGTCGGTCGTACGTTTGAACCGCCGCTTCTGCCGACCACGCAGGCCGTTCTCGCGCATCAGCCGCGCCGTGCGCCTGCGTCCGATCGCGAAGCCATCATCCTGCAACTCGCGCGTCATGCGCGGGCTGCCGTAGGTGCCGTTCGACAGCGCGAACGCCGAACGGACATGCGCCAGCATCACCATGTCGTCGCGTTGGCGCCGGCTGGCGGGCCGGTCCTTCCAGGCGAAATAGCCGCTCTGGCTGACGCCAAGCACCTGGCAGAGGCGGTGTACGGGGAACTCCTTCTTCGCCTGATCGACGAGCGCGAACCTCATCGACTTCCCTCCCGGGCGAAAAAAGCAGTCGCCCGCTTCAGTATATCGCGTTCCTGCCGGAGGATTTCGTTCTCCCGCCGAAGGCGCTTCAGCTCGGCAGCCATATCCGCCTGCGGCGCTTCGCCAGGCATCTGCGACAGCCGGTCACGCCGACGGCCGATCCAGCGCACCAACGTCGACAGACCAACGCCGAGATCATCCGCTACCGCGCGCTGCGTGCGCCCGCTGGTCGCCACCAGCCGCACCGCCTCGTCCTCGAATTCCTTTGTAAACCGTCGTTGCCTCGTCATCGAGTTCGCCTTTCATCTCAAGGGAACTCTCCACTTTTCCGGGGCAAGTCCAATCTGTTTGCCATACGGCTCTGCGCGGCACCGAGCTTGGGCGCTCGGGTCCTCATCAACGAGGTGGAAGGATTGCACTGGCAGCGGCGATCCGGTCCGTAGACAAGCATCAGAGGGCTCGGTTTGCCTCACCGGTTGCGCTCATCATCTTTCGACCGGATGACGTAACGCTACGAGCTAGTCAGCCACACCGTCGCCGCTCCAGCAGCCATCAGCGCAACCCCCAGGGTGATGCCTACCATGATGTGAAACAGCGGCGAAGGTAGCTTGATCTGGGGTGCGCGCTCAATCTCATCCCACATTCGATCCGTCATGGCTCGCCTGCGATCGCTGCGTGCGAGTTCTGCCTCCAGATTGAACGGCTCGTAACCACGCGGAGGGTCTGGCTGGTGGGATGAATCGGACATCGGTGCCTCCATGCCACTGCTGGCGCTGCGCTATCTTACCGGGTCGTAGAACCATATCAAAGAGGGGGCTCGAGCCTGACAAAGGGATGTGCGACGCGAAGCATACCGAGCCTCTTCTCTGTGAGCCGAGCCGATCACTGTATCCTGCGGCGGCATGGCGCCCCCTCGTAGGAAAGTTGCACATGCAATCTGACGAAAATGCGTGCCAGCCGAAAACCTCAATCCGACAGCGAACTCCGCGCATCGCCGGCGATAGGCGTGGCTGCTAAACGGTGGCGATGATTCACGATGCGCCCCCACGCCGGCTTCAGGTCCGAGCCACGCCCCATCGCCGCCTAGTTCGCCTGCCAGCCCTCCTCGGCATCGAATGTCGCTATACCGGTAAATCGGGCATCGAGCTTCTCCCGTGTGAACCGTGCTACCGAGGGCGATAGATCGAGCCACTCCGCTGTCGCATCCCACACGAACGTGGGTGCAGGGGGAGCAACGGTCTGGACCTCCTCCGACGCAAACAAGATCGCCTCACGCACATCATGCGCGAACACCATTATCCCGCCGTATCCACCACCGACGCTGACCTGAAAAAGATGTACTTGAGGCTTTAATTGGGTGATATTTTCGTGGGAAGTCACGCTCGTCTCCTGTGACCGACATTGGTCGAGACAGGTCTCGCAGATGCTACCTTGGCATACGGGTGGCTTCTAGCAGCACGAATATGCCAAAATAGGCAAGAAAGTGACAAGAAAGCGCAACTTTGGTGTGGCCTATCAAGGTTAGCTGGCGATGGCCGATGACCTGCTCCCCGAAAATCATGCCATTGGTAAGTTAGCTCGTCAGATGGAGACGAGCGATGCGTCGAGGCCGTTTTACCGAGGATCAGACCATTGGCGTGCTACGCGAGCATGAGGATTGGGTGAAGACCACCGGGCTGTGCCGGAAGCATGGGATCAGCGATGCGACGTTCTACAACTGGAAGGCGAAGTACGGCGGGATGACGGTGTCGTAGGCGGCGCGGCTGCGCACGTTGGGGGACGAAAACCGACGGCTGAAGAAGCTGCGGCCTTGCAACGAAGGATCTGATGCCGACGACGTGGCCTTGTGAGACATAAGGTTCGCGATAAAAGGCGTTTGTCAAATTTCCCATCTCATACCAAGATTCAGTGATCAGAGCCCACAGGCCCAAACGCGGAGGCCGAGCGACATGATGCGCCAGGGTTGCTCGACGAGCTTGTTCCAGGCGTCGCAGCAATGGTCGACGATCTCGTCGTAGGAGCCGAACACGCGGTTCGAGAGCCAGTTGTCGCGCATAAACTGCCACACGTTTTCTTGGGGATTGAGCTCCGGGCTTTTCGATGGGATCGCTACGATCGAGATGTTGGCGGGAAGCTCGAGCTTCGGCGTCAGGTGCCAGCCGGCCTGGTCCATGAGCACCACGGCGTGGGCGCCGGGGGCGACATGCAGAGCGATCTCCGCCAGGTGTAGGTTCATTGTGTCGGTGTTGCAGAACGGCAGGACGAGGCCGGCCGCCTTTCCCTCCTGCGAGCATA
>NZ_VNIM01000050.1 GCF_007785815.1 Alterirhizorhabdus solaris
GTACAAGGCGTGGGATCGCTGCGACCTCACCTATGTCGCGCTGGCGGAGGGCACGGCGGTGGCGGGCGTCACCACCCAGAGCAAATGCCCCTCGCCCGAGGTGGAATGGTGCCGCGCCGCGCTCACCCTCGGCCACGCCCGGGCGCTGGTGGTGAACGCGGGCAACTCCAACGCCTTCACCGGCCATCGCGGCCGTGCGGCGGTGGAGGCGATCGCCGCCCGCGTGGCAGGCGCGATCGGCTGCAAGCCGTCCGACGTGTTCGTCGCCTCCACCGGGGTGATCGGCGTGCCGCTGCCGATCGACAAGGCCGAGGCCGGGATCGACGCCGCGCTGGCCGCCCCCGAGGCAAGCTGGGAGGATGCCGCCGCCACGATCATGACGACGGATACCTTCGCCAAGGCCGCCACCACCCGCGCCATGATAAACGGGCAGGCGGTGGAGCTGGTCGGCATCGTCAAGGGGTCGGGCATGATCGCGCCGGACATGGCGACGATGCTCGGCTTCGTCTTCACCGACGCGGCGGTCGAGCCGGCATTCCTGCAAGCCATGCTGGCCGAGGCGAACCGCCGCAGCTTCTCGTGCATCACGGTTGACAGCGATACCTCCACCTCCGACACCGTGCTCGCCTTCGCCACGGGGGCGGCGGGCAATGCGCCGCTCGCCTCGTTCGACGATCCGGGGGCGGACGCCTTCCAGGCCGCGCTGACAGACCTGTGCACCCGCCTCGCCCACCTCGTCGTGCGGGATGGCGAGGGGGCGACGAAGTTCATTACCGTCTCCGTGGAAGGCGCGCATTCCGATGCCAGCGCCCACCGCATCGCGCTCTCGATCGCCAATTCGCCGCTGGTGAAGACGGCGATCGCGGGCGAGGACGCCAACTGGGGCCGCGTGGTGATGGCCGTGGGCAAGGCGGGCGAGCCGGCCGAGCGCGACAAGCTCGCCATCTCTTTCGGCGACACGCAGGTGGCCCGCGATGGCCTCGCGGTGGAGGGCTATGACGAATCACCCGTCGCCGCCCACCTGAAGGGTCGCGAGATCCGCGTCGGTGTCGATCTGGGCCTGGGCGAGGGCCGCGCGACGGTGTGGACCTGCGACCTGACCCACGGCTACATCTCGATCAACGCCGACTACCGGAGCTGATGCCGATGCACGTCCTGCACGATCCCGTCGCCGCCTTGCTCCGCGAGGTGGCCGATACGATCGTGCTGCCGCGCTTCCGCAACCTGCTGGAGGGCGACGTCTCGGAAAAGACGCCCGGCGACCCGGTGACGATCGCCGACCGCGAGAGCGAGGTGGCGCTGCATGAAGCGTTGACCAAGATGCTGCCCGGCTCGGTCGTGGTCGGCGAGGAGGCGACCGCCGCCGACGAGAGCGTGCTGGACCGGATCGAGGACAGCGCGGTGTGGATCGTCGACCCGATCGACGGCACCGCCAATTTCGCCGCCGGCCGCGCACCGTTCGCGATCATGGTGGCGCTGGTGGAGGCCGGCACCACCGTGGCCGGCTGGATCTTCGATCCGCTGGCGGGCCGGCTGTGCCATGCCACGCTCGGGAGGGGCGCGTGGATCGACGGCGCGCCGGTGCGCGCGGCCGGCAGCGGCGGCGAGCGGCTGATCGGCGGGATCAGCACGCTGTTCCTCCCGTCCGACCGCCGAGACGCGATCGAGGCGCGGGCAGCGGGCAGGATCGACATGGCGCCGATCCCGCGCTGCGCCGGCGAGCAGTATCCGCGCATCGTGCTTGGGGTGAACGACTTCGCCCTGTTCGAGCGCACCCTGCCCTGGGACCACGCGCCGGGCGCGCTGTTCCTGGAGGAGGCCGGCGGCGCGGTTCGACGGCTGGACGGCCGGCCCTACCGCGTCGGATCGCGCGAGACGGGCATGATGGCCGCCGCGTCGCCCGCGATCTGGGACGAGGCGGCGTCGATCCTGTTCGGCGCGGGATGATCTGACCCGGCGTTATCCTGAACCGCTGATCGCGAGTTCGACCGTTGACGCCCTCCTGCCCGGCGCTGAGTTGCCCTGACCACTCGACCGTTGCATCGAGCCACGTCGAGACACGGAGCGCAACGTGCCTTGTCCGCCCCTCGACGTCGCTCGGGGTGTGGATGATGAAGCCCGACTGTTCAGCCCGCACCGCGGAATGAGGGGGGCGAGGGGCGACCTCACGTTATCCGGATCGACGGCACAAAAAAAAAACGGCGGGAGGATCGCTCCCCCCGCCGCATCGCCAGCCGCTGCCGGATGGCATCACGCCATCAGAGCGAACTTTACGCCATCAGAGCGAACCTTCGATCCAGCCCTTGAGCTGGCTCTTGGGCGCCGCGCCCACCTTGGTCGCGGCCGGCACGCCGCCCTTGAACAGGATCATCGTCGGAATGCCGCGCACGCCATATTGCGCGGGCGTGTCCGGATTTTCGTCGATGTTCAGCTTGGCGATCGTCACCTTCTCGCCGATCTCCTCGGAAAGCTCCTCGAGCGATGGCCCGATCATCTTGCATGGCCCGCACCACTCCGCCCAGAAATCGACGAGCACGGGGCCGCTGGCCGAAAGCACGTCGTCCTTGAACGAATTGTCGGTGATCTTCTTGGTGGCCATCAGATTGCTCCTGTGTCTCTCGTCATCCCGCGAGATAGGTTACGCATTCGCCTCGCTCAACCGCCGAGGGGCAGGATTTGCTCCTCGTCGGCCAAGCCTGGCTTGTGCCGGTCCAGCCAGTCCCCCGGCAGTTCGATCAGTTTCGGCCCGGCGGTATAGAGCAGGGCGGCGGTTATCGCCCGCCCCGGGAACACCGCCGCCAGCGCCGCGCGATACGCCGCCATCTGCTCGACATGATGCACCGGCACCGTCTCGAGCCCGGCCGGCACGCGCCGCGCGGTCTTGAAATCGACCACCAGCACCTTGTCCGCCGTCACCAGCAGCCGATCGACCGTGCCGGCGATCACGTCGCCGCCCACCACCGCCGCAATCGGTGCCTCGGCCAATGCATCGGGGCCGAACAGCGTGGCGAAGCGCGGATCGGCGATGATCTTGCACGCATCGGCGATCAGCCCCGCCCGCTCGGCCGCATCGGCCACGCCGGCCGCCCCGCCAGCGATCGGCTCGGCCGCCGCCATCCGCCCGGCGGGGTCCACCGCCGGCAGCCGCTCGAACAAAGCGTGGAGCAGCCGGCCGCGATCGGCCGCCGCGCGCATCGCAGGCGAAGGCGGCGGATCCGCCACGAGATCGCGCCCCACCGCCGACGGCGCCAGCGGGCGCGGCGGGCGTTCCTCGCGCGGCGGCGCGCGGCGCAGCCATTCGGGTTCGGCCGGCGGCGGCACCACCGCGCGCACCCGTGCCTTGCGGGCCCGCACGCCCGATCCGGTACTGCTGTGGTGGCGTGCCGTGCCCCAGAGCGGGTCGTCCTCCCGCTCCGCCCCCAGCCCCGACAGCGCATCCTCGATCGCGCGATACCAGCTTTCCGCCGGCGGCTCACCCTTGGCCCGCACGCCCAGCGCACCGCCCACCACCAGCCTTTCCTCGGCGCGCGTGGCGGCGACGTACAGCAGGCGCCAATGCTCCTGGCGCTCGCTCTTCTCGGTGGCGGCCAGTTGCTCGGCCAGCGTGCCGGAGAGTTCGTCCTTGCGCGGGCGCAGCACCGGCGCGCTGGCCGTCTCCGGGTCGATCGCCCAGTCGATGTCGGTCAGCCGCCCGCGCTCCGGGTCGGCGGTGGCATCGGCGAGGATCACGACCGGGGCCTGCAAGCCCTTGGCGCCATGCACCGTCATCACCCGCACCGCATCGAGCGGGGCGGACGGATCGCGCGTGATGTCCACGTCGCCGCGATCGAACCAGTCGAGGAAGCGTTGCAGCGAGGCGACCTCCTCCGTCTCGAACGCGATCGCGGCGTTGACCAGTTCCTCGATCGGATCGCGCGCCTCCGCCCCCAGCCGCGCCAAAAGCCTGGCCCGCCCCTGCATCGGGCCGGACAGGATCGTCTCCAGCAATTCGTAGGGCGTGATGAAGTCGGCGCGTGCGAGGATCTCGCCCAGTGCCGCGCGCACGTCGCCGAACCCTTCCCGCTCGCGCAACGCATCCCACAGGCTGCCCTTCCGGCCGAAGCCGATGCGGTACAGGTCGTCCTGCGACAGCCCGAACAAAGGCGACACGAGCAGGCTGGCGAGGCTGAGATCGTCCGCCGGCTGCAACGCGAAACGGATCGTGGCGAGCAGATCGCGCACCGCCAGCGGCGCGGTCAGCCGCAGCCGATCGACGCCCGCCACCGGCACCCCCTCGGCATGCAGCCGCGCGACGATCAGCAGGCGAGCGTGCCGCGGCTGCGGACGAGGATCAGGATATCCTCGGGCCGCAGGTCGCGCCCCTTGGTGGCGACGCGGAACGGATCGTCCAGCCACGCCCTGATCTGCCGGGCGAGGCGGGTGGCGAAGGCGCGGGTGGCGTCGTCGATCCAGCCTTCCTCGGCCGTCTCGTCGCCCTCGCCCTGCCCCGCCGCCAGCGGTTGCCACAGCGTGACGGTGCCCGGCAGCAGCGCACGGGCGCTGACATGGGGGTTGGCCGGTTCGTCCAGCCCCAGCCGCTCGTGACCCAGTTCGTCGAGGATGCGATCCACCACCTCCAGCACCGGCGGGGTGGAGCGGAACGAGCGATCGAGCGACAGCGACAGCAGATCGCGCTCCACCCCCCTCGCCTGCGCCGCGAACGACAGGCCGGCGGCGCGGAACGCGAGCGGGTCGGTGCCCTGGAACCCGTAGATCGCCTGCTTGAAATCCCCCACGGTGAAGATCGTGCGCGTGCGATCACCCCGCGCGCCCTCACCGGACCAGAATTCGGCCGCCAGCGCCGCCACGATCGTCCACTGATGCGTATTGGTGTCCTGCGCCTCGTCCACGAGGATGTGGTCGGTCGCCTGATCCAGCTTGTAGCGCACCCAGTCGCCCACGCCGTCGGCCAGCAGCAGCCGTTCGGCGAGGCGGATCAGGTCGTCGAAATCGAGGACGCCCGCCGCGCGCTTGGCGTCCGCATATGCACGCGCGAAGGCCTGCCCCGCGCGAAGGCCCGCCGCAAGCAGATCCGCGAGCGCGGCGCGGCGGCGCAGGCCGGCGAGCGTGGTGCAGGCATCGGCGAGGCGGGGGGCGGGCCCCTCGTAATCGGTGCCGGCCGCGATCAGCTTGGCCGATGCCTTGCGCGGGCTGCCCTCCTTGGTCAGCACCAGCCCGGCGATGTCGTCCAGCAACGCCGCCCGCCGCGCGCCATCGGCGGCGAGGAAGGCGGCGGCGCGATCGGCGGCGGCAAGGCCGGTGGCGGTGCCCCACGCGGCATTGGCGGCGGCCACCGTCCGCAGCGACGCGAGATCGAACCGCACCGGATGATCGGCCGGGCAATCGTCAGCGCAGGCGGTGGCGAGCAGCACCTCGATATCGCCCGAAGGCACCTCCAGCGCGCGCCGCACCCGGGCGGCGATGCCGGGGCCGAGCGCCTCCATCGCATCGGGCGCCCGCGCGCAGCGTTGCAGGTAGCTCTCGGCCCCCGCCTCGCCCAGCCTGCGGCTCAACGTCTGGAGATCGTCGACGAGGCCGAGTTGGCCGCCCCGCTCCGCCGCCGTCACCATCTCCGCCAGCGTCCGCCGCGCCAGCACGCCCGCCTCGCGCGGGTCCAGCGGGCGGAAGCCGGGGGTCAGCCCCGCCTCGCTCGGGAAACCGCCGAGCAGGGTCTGGCAGAAGCTGTGGATCGTCTGGATCCGCAACCCCCCGCCCGGCGCATCGAGCACGTGGGCGAACAGCGTGCGCGCAAATGCCATCGCCGCCGCATCGTGCGGTTCGCCCAGCGCGAACAGGTCCTTGGCCAGCGCCTGCGGCTTCATCTGCACCCAGCCGGCCAGCCGGGCGTGGATGCGCTCGGCCATTTCGGCGGCACCCGCCTTGGTGAAGGTGAGGCACAGGATCGCCTGTGGCGGCGTGCCCGTCAGCAGCAGCCGCAGCACTCGCGCGCTCAGTACGTGCGTCTTGCCGGTGCCGGCGGAGGCGGAGAGCCACACCAGCTCGCCCGGATCGGACGCGAGCAGTTGCGCGCCTTCCAGCGGATCGAAGGGT
This sequence comes from Alterirhizorhabdus solaris, assembly GCF_007785815.1. Taxonomy (GTDB): domain Bacteria; phylum Pseudomonadota; class Alphaproteobacteria; order Sphingomonadales; family Sphingomonadaceae; genus Alterirhizorhabdus; species Alterirhizorhabdus solaris. The sequence continues at coordinate 6,091 of NZ_VNIM01000050.1, forward strand.
TTCAGCCGTTCAGCCATCGCGCCCGTACCATTCATCCAGCCGCATCAGCTGGTCGTAATCGCCGTAGGGCGCGTGTTCGGGGTGGAGCTTGGCGGTGAACGGCGCGTCCCCGGTCAGCCAGCGCGCGATCGCCTCCTGCAAGATGCGGGCGGCATGGCCGACGAAATCCTCCTCGGCGATCCCCTCCCCGCGCCGGATGCCGGCGGGGCTGGAGACGAAGCCGAGCTGGCCCTTTGCCGCCGCCATCGACCAGTATTCGAACGCGCGCGGCGTGCCGGCGTAGGGCTGGCCCGCCGGGTCGATGAAGCCGCCGTTCTCGGCGATCAGCCCCAGCAGGCCCAACTGCATCGCATAGCCCGCCGCCACCTGCGCCGCGCCCGGCGGTTTGCCGGTCTTGTAGTCGATGATGGCGAGGCCGCCGTCGGCCAGCCGGTCGATCCGGTCCACCTTGCCATACAGGCGGATGCCGTCGACGATCGCCTCGCCGAAGATCTCGGCCACCAGCGGGCGACGGCCCTCGGCCAGTTGCTCGGCCACGCGCGCGGCGGTGAAGTCGATCGCCTCCATCAGGCGCGGCGTCCACAGCGCCTTCAGCACCGGATGCGCGGCGATGTCGGCCAGCATGGTGCGGGCGCGCGCCGCCAGCTTCGTCGGGTCGCAGGCATCCTCGGCCATCCACGCCTCGAACACGGCATGCACGGCGCTGCCCCGCCACGCCGGGCTGGGGTCGGCATCCACCGCATCCAGCCGCGACAGGCGCAGCATGGCGGAGGCATAGAAAGCGAACGGATCGGCCTTCAGCCGGTCGAGATTGGTGACGGCGATCGCCTTGGGCCGATCCGCCACGGGGGGCGACGGCGCGGGACGGTCGGCCGGCGCGATCGGGCCGGTCGGGTGGTCGAGCGCACGCGCCCAGCCGCCCAGACGGGGGGCGAGCGGCAGCCCGCCGGTCATCGCCTCCAGCCGCAGCCAGAAGCGCGAGGCGATCGCCGGCCCGCCCGCCCCCCGCCGCGACCGCGTGACCAGCACCTCCGGCGCGCCAAGGCCGTGGGCGAAATCATGCGCCATCACCCCGATCCGCTGCTCCAGCCCCGGCAGCCCCAGATCGGCGCGGATGCGCGGGGCGAGCCACGGGTCGGGTGCGGGCAGCGCGGGCCACACGCCTTCGCTCAGGCCACCGAGGATGGTGAGGTCGGCCTGTTGCAGCCGCGCCTCGATCACACCCCAGATGAACGCGCGCGGGTGGCCGCCCAGTGGCGGGCGGATCGCGACGGCATCGGCCATCTGGCGCAGGATCACGGGGATATCGTCCGCCCGCACGCTGGCTGGGCCATCGGCGGCGGCGCGCTCCAGTTCGGAGAGCAGTTCGGCGGCGGCGCGCCCGGCCGGGCCGGACCAGATCGCATCGCCCGCCAGCCGACCCGCCGCCTCGCGCAACGCCGCCAACAGCGCAGGCATCGTGGTATCCCCGGCGAACGCGGTTTCCAGCGGATCGAGCAGCGCCCGCGTCTCCCGCCACCAGCCCGCCGCCGCGCCGCGCAGCCGCCGCGCGCGATCGTCCCCTTCGGCGAGGAAGGCGGAAACGCCCGCCAGCCCCGCCGGCGGACGCGGACCGCGCAGCGCCAGGTCGAGCCGCCGCGCGCCATCCAGCCACGCCAGCCGCGCGTCCCCCTCGCCCGGCACGCCGCCGCCGTTCACCAGCGGATGCTTGAGTACCGCCAGCAGCGGCACCGGCGCGAAGCCCTCGGCCGCCGCCTCCGCCAGCGCGATCAGCAGCGCGCCGGCCGATGTGGCGGAAAGCGGCCGCCCGGCCGAATCGTCCGCCGCGATGCCCCAGCGGCCCAGATGCGCCACCACCCGCCGCGCCAGCGCGCGATCCGGCGTGACCAGCGCCACGGTGCGCTCGGGTGTTTCCAGCGCCTGGCGCATGGCGATGGCGATGGCCTGCGCTTCCTCCGCCGGGCCGGCGAAGGTGGCGACGCGCACTCCCGACAGCCGCCGTTGCGGGCGCGAGAGGTCGCTCCAGCGCGCGGTGAAGGCGGCGGGCGTCATCGCATGGCCGATCGCCCGGCCGCGCGCCGCCGGAGAGTCATGCCCCCCCCGCCAGCGCCACTGCCGCACCTCGCCGCGCGCGGCGCCGATTCCGTCGAGCATCCGTTTCAGCAGATATTGCGGGTGGGTCTCGATCGCGCGCGGCTTGCGGCCGCCATCGGCCGGGGCCGGCGGATCGAGCGCGTCCCACTCGTCGTCCGGCATCGCCAGATCGAGGCCGGCGAACACCACCAGCCCCTGCGGCAGCCCCGCGATCGTGCGCAGCAGCCCGGTGGCGGCGGGCGCGGAGACGGCGATGCCGGCGGCGACGACGAAACCGGGCGGCGGCGCCTGCCGCCAGCGCCGCGCCGCGCGGTCGAGCAGCCGGTTGCGCCGTTCCGCCAGATCGATCCGGCCGCGTCGTTCCAGCTCGACCGGCCAGTGCGTCAGGATCGTTTCCAGCACGGCGAGCGACGCCTGCCAGTGGGTCGAAAGCATCGGCTCGATCGTCGGATCGACGACGCGGGTCAGCCGGCGCGGATCGATCCCCTCGGTGGTGAGCTGGTCGAGCGTGCGGCCCAGATCGGTCGCCAGCCGCACCGCCTCTGCCGCGCCGATCGGATCGCCGCCCAGGCGTCGGCTGTCGCCCACCAGCCGCGCGAGGATCAGCGTGCGGTCGAGCGGGTCGATCGCGGGCGGCACCTCCGCCTCCTCGCCGATCGGATCGAGCAGAGTGCCCAGTCGCTCGTCGAGATCGGGGTCGCCGATCGCGGCCATGCGCGGCAGCAGCAGCCCGCCCCGCCCGCCATCGCCCGCGCGGCGCACGAAGGCGTCGCGCAACGCGGTGATCGCGCGCGCGTTGGGTAGCAGGATCGTGCCGCGCGCCAGCGCCAGCGGATCATCCCCGGCGCGGGCGATCAGCCCGGCGGCCAGCGCATCGGCGAAGGCGCGGTGCGGCGGGATGGAGTAAAGCGAAAGGCGTTCAGCCACCGGCGAGCATCGCCTCCGTCGCGCCCACCGCGCCCGGCGTGCCGACATCGAACCACAACCCCTGATGCACCAGCCCATAGGCGCGCCCGGCGGCGATGGCGCGATCCCACAACAGGTTGGTGGAAAAGGCCCCCTCCGGGGCATCATCGAACAGCCGGCGCGAGACGATCTGGATGCCGGTGAACACGAACGGCGCCACCCGCCCGGGCTTGCGGCGGGAGATCAGCCCGGACGCATCCATATGGAAATCGCCGCGCCCGCGATGGCAGTTGGCGCGCGCCAGCGGCACCACCAGCAGCAGCGCGTCCATCGCCGCATCATCCCACCGCTCGGCCAGCAGGTCGATCGCGCCGATCGGGCCGTCGATCCACAGATTGTCGCTGTTCGCGACGAGGAAGCGATCGTCCCCGATCAACGGCAGCGCCTTGGTGATGCCGCCGCCGGTTTCCAGCAGGTGCCCGCGCTCATCCGATACCAGCACGTCCAGATCGGCCATCTTGTGGCGCAGGTGCGCCTCCACCGCGTCGGCGAGGTAATGCACGTTCACCACCGCGCGGCCGATGCCCGCCACGCGCAGCCGATCGAACACATGGTCGAGCAGCGGCTTGCCCGCCACCTCCACCAGCGGCTTGGGCCGGGTGGCGGTGAGCGGGCGCATTCGTTTGCCGAGGCCGGCCGCCAGCACCATCGCCGTGTGCAGCGGCACGGTATCGGCGCGCGTGTTGATCGCGAAGGGCTTGTTCGTGGTCATGCGGTGAAATCTTCCCAGGCGGCGGCGCGGGCCGTGGCGGGTATGTTACGGTCGAACCATGACGCGATGGCGGCAAGCGCCGGATGCGCCAGATCACGCTCCAGATAGCGCCATACGCGCGGCTGGAAACGTCGGTAGCCCGGCTTGCCGTCCCGTTTCCACAGCCGCACGAAGATGCCGAGGATCTTGGCGTTACGCTGCGCGCCGAGCAGCGCATAGGCCGCGTCGTCCAGCGCGTGCGTAGCGCGATAGTGCGCCAGCATCGCCACCTCTATACCGGCCGGCACGTCGCGCCGCGCGTCCTGCAACAGCGAGACCAGATCATAGGCCGGGTGGCCGGCAAGCGCGTCCTGAAAATCGAGCAGGCCCAGCCGCCCGTCCGCCGGCAGCATGATGTTCTCGGCGTGATAGTCGCGCAGCGTCGTCACGACGGGGGTCCCTGCCAGAGGAGCCAGCGCTTCGGTCCATGCCGCGCGATAGCCCTCGCCATCCACCGCCAGATCGAGCGCGGGGGCATACCATTCGGTGAACAGCCCCGCCTCGCGCTGATATTCGGCCATGTCGTAGGCGCGCAGGCCATCGGCGGGCGGATGGCGGTGCAGGTCGAGCAACAGATCCACCGCGCGTTCGTAGATCGGGTGCTCGGCAGCGGGATCGGCATCCACCGTCTCGCGCATCCGCGCATCGCCGAAGTCCTCCAGCAGCACCAGTCCCCGATCGAGATCGGTCGCGAGGATCGCGGGCGGCGCAAGCCCGATCGCGGTCAGGTGGCGCGCGATGTTCAGGAACGGTCGCGGATCCTCGTGCGGCGGCGGCGCATCCATCAGCACCGCCACCCGTGCGCCGTCGGTCACGCGGAAATAGCGGCGGAAGCTGGCGTCGCCGGCCAGCGGTGAGATCGTCGCCCCGCCCCACCCGGCCGAGCCGAGGAACGCGGGGGCAGCGGCGGGCGGAGTCATCGGGGCGGCCATCGGCTTTCCCAAGCCGCCGACACCTCCCAAGTCAAGCGGCGCGCGCCATCGTCCGTCACCGAAAAGTACAGTCGCAGCGCGTGCGGCCACAGCGCGGCGCCCAGCCGCTCGGGCCATTCGATCAGCAGCGCGCCATCTTCCAGCGCCTCGTCCAGCCCGAGTTCTACCGCTTCGTCCGCCACCTCGATCCGGTAGAGGTCGACATGCGAGACGGGCAACGACACTTCCGGCGGGGCGTAGGCCTGCACGATCGCGAAGCTGGGGCTCGGCGCTTCCTCCGCCAGCCCCAGCGCCGCCAGCAGGCCGCGTGCGAACGTCGTCTTGCCGGCGCCCAGATCGCCGTACAGCGCCACCACGTCGCCCGTGCACAGCAGCGGCGCGAGCGAAGCGCCCGCGGCGAGCGTGGCGGCGGCATCGGGCAGCGGCAGGCTCATGCGCGACCTCATCCGCGACGCGGCAGCCAGATGATGAGCGTGGTGCCCTCACCCGGTTCCGAGATCAGCGTCAGCGTGCCGCCATGCGCCTCGACGAACTGGCGGGTGAGCGGCAGGCCGATGCCCGCCGCCGGCTTTCCGTCGTTCGGGCGCGGGCCGACCCGCTCGAACCGGGTGAAGATGCGCTCGCGATCCTCGGGGGAGATGCCCGGCCCGTTATCCGACACGACGATCTGCGCCGCCTCCGAATCACCCTCGGCGCGGAACAGCACGCGCCCGCCCCGCGGGGTGTAGGCGACCGCGTTGCCGAGCAGGTGGTCCATCGCCTGCCGCAGCCGGCGCGGATCGCCCTCCACCGCGCCGACCGAGGGATCGATGCTGACGGCCAGGTCCAGCGACCGCGCCGCCGCCGCCTCGCCGCACGCGGCCGCGGCGGTGCGGGCGAGCGCGACCAGATCGACCGGCTGGCGCATCATCGGCGGATTGCCCGCCTCCACCTGCGTCAGGTCCAGCACCTCGTCGATCATCAGACCCAGCCGCCCGACCGATTCGAGGATCGCGGCGACATAATCCGCCGCCACGTCGCCCATCGGCCCGGCATAGCCGCCCGCCAGCATCTCGGCGAACCCCCCGATGGAGGTGAGCGGCGTGCGCAGTTCGTAGCTCATGTTCGCCACGAATGCGGTCTTCAGCCGGTCGCTCTCCTCCAGCGCCTCGTTGCGGTCGCGCAGCGCGCGCTCGATCCGGCGGCTGTCGGTGATGTCCAGCATCGTGAACAGCGCGTTGCCATCGGGCAGCGGTACGGCGATGAACTCGAAATCGCGCCCGTCGACGAACGCGACCCGGCCGGACCGCTGCTGCCGCTCGGTCGTGGCGATCCGCACCAGCTCTCGGATCAGGCTGGCGCGGGAGGGATTGGCCAGCCGCTTGGCCGCCGCCTCCACCAGCGCATCGACGCGCGGGTGCTGGGCCAGCTCCTGCTCGGTCAGGCCCCAGGCATCGCGGAAGCGATTGTTCCACAGTTGCAGCCGGCCATCGGCGGCGAACACGCCCACCGCCTCGAACAAATTGTCGAAGGTGGCCGTCCGCACCCGCAGCAGCGTATCGCGCGCGGAGGCGAGCTGCACCTGCTCCGTCCGGTCCTCGAAGATCAGCAGCAGCCCGCCATCGGGCAGCGGCTGCACCAGCACGCGCAGGTGCGCCCCGCCCGGCAGCAGCCAGTTTTCCTCGATCAGGTCGTCGGCGGCGTTGAACCAGCGGCGCCGCTCCGCCTTCCAGCCGGGAAAGTCGCGGCTTTCGGGCAGGCGACCGCTCTCGCGCATCCGCTCCAGCACGCGGTCGAACTCGGGCCGGTCGGCCAGCCACTCGGGCTTCAGCGCGAACAGGCGGGCGAACGGCTGGTTGGTGAACACCAGCGCGCGATCAGGCCCGAATTGCGCGACGCCGGCGGACAGCAGATCGAGCATGTCGTGCTGTGCGCGCACGAAGCGGCCGAGGTCGGCGCGCGCCTCCTCCAGTTCCTCCACGTCGATCGCATAGCCGGCCACTCCCGCCTCGCCGATCGGCACGTCGACGATGCGCAGCGTGCGGCGCGTGCCGCCGATCGTGGCGGGGGCGGTGCGGATGGTGATCTGCCCGCTTTCCCGCACGGCGGCAGCGGCGGCGAGCGGACCGCGCCCGCCCTTGCCCTCCACCAGCTCCAGCCCGCGCGCCACCACGTCGGCCGCGCTGCTGCCCTCCACCGCGGTGACGTAGGCCGAGTTGACCAGCGCCAGCCGCAGATCCGGCCCGCGATGCCACATCGGGAAAGGCGCCGCCTCGATCAGCGCCGACACGCCTTCCACCGCCTGCGACAACCGCGCGCCCTCGTCGCGCAACCGGGCGATCTCGGTTTCGCTGTCCGTCGCGTCGATGAACCAGACGACCACCTCGCCCGCCTCCTCGCCCGGCCGGCCGTGGGCCATCAGCGTGCGGGTGGAATTGCCCACGCGCAACGATCGGGTAAAGCCGCTGGCGGCCGTGCGGGTGGCCCCGATGTCAGCCAGCAAGGCCGCCAGATCATCAGCCGCCAGACCGCCGCCGTCAGCCTCGCCAAGATCCCCGAGCGTGAGGAGCGGATGCGCAAGCCCCAGCCGGTCCGCCAGCCGTGCATCGGCAGCCACCCCCCCGTCGCCAGCGACAAGCATGGGGAGCGCCGGCCCCCCGCCCAGCAGCGCGGCCAGCCGCCGCGCCCCGGCGAGCGTCTTCCGGGCCGCGACTACCTTCCGCAGTCCGTGAAGCGTCGCGAATACCGCCGTAGCCAGCCACAGGGCGCACACGACCGCACCGATTACGACCGTGGATTGCGCGACGGCGATCATGCGAGCGTGTCGACGATGGTCATGGCGCGATCAGACCTGTTTGCTCGCCGGTTTGCAATCCGGCGGCGCCTCCTTCGCATGTCGTGGGGTCCCACGGAAGGGTCGAAACCGGCCGCCGTGAGGGGCACGCCAGATGGCGCCGGCCGCGCCTAGACACCCGCCGGGGCAGCCTATAAGCGCTGAAAACCGACGATAGCAACGGAGCCGGTTTTGCTGAAACGCCATGAAATCGTGATGGCATGGGACGCTTTTCTTGGACGTTTACCACCGGAAGACATCGTCACGGGCTGGCAGACGCTTGCATCGCAGAGTGAGGCGCTTGAGATTCTTGCCTATTGCGAGGAGTTTCAATTGCGCCGCGCCGCCGGGCAAGTCACGCTTCAAACCGCGATGAGGCGGTTCAATGAGAACATCGGCAAGACCCAGCGGGATATCGATTATTTCATCCCTACGGGTCTTTCCCGTGGGGATGTATCGGCAAAGCGTGTCCTGCTCGTCGGCACCTGCGTTTTCGATCAATGGCTCGAGGCTATTGCTGCCGCTGGTGAAACCACGGTATTCGACCATGTTCTGGTCAATAATTCATTACCTGTAGAGGGCAGGCTGCCGCATCCGCGCAGCTCCTATGACTTCCAGATCGTGCAGGTGCCGTACCGGATCGTGAATCCCGAGTACGACATCATGCCGCTCAATTATGCCGACATGGAAAGCTATCAGACGGCATTGCGCCGTTCGATCGAGTTGCTGCGGTTCCAGCTCGATATCGCCATGGCTGGCTCGGCCGGACTGCCGACCTTCGTCATCAACTATGCCCTTCCGCAGCTGCCGATGCTGGGACGGCTGATCCCCGCGAACGATATCCGCAATCCAGCCCGCTATACCGCCGCGATCAACGATGCGCTGATCGACCTCGTGGCGGGATATCCCAACGCCTACGTGCTGGATCTCAACAGCCTTGCTGCCACCTTCGGGCGGCGGTTCGTGCAGGACGATGCCTTCTGGGCGTTCTCGCACGGTGGGTTCATCAATGACTTCGACCATTTTCAGGATGTGGACCGGCTTGAGCCGCAGGCCCCCTTGTCCTCCACCCACGATTTCGACGTCACCGGCTTCATCCGGGTCGTGTGGGAGGAAGCCAAGGCGATGGCGCGCACCATCTCCGGCATCGGTGCCGTCAAGATGGTGTGTGTCGATCTCGACGACACGATGTGGCGCGGCATTCTGGCGGAGCGCGATCAGGTGGACGGCATCCATGTCGAAGGCTGGCCGCTCGGCTTTGCCGAGGCGCTCTCGGTGCTCAAGAAGCGCGGCATCATCCTGGCGATCATCAGCAAAAACGACGAGGCGCGGATCGCTGACCTCTGGCCGAAGCTTTTCGGGCCGAGGATGAGCCTGGACGATTTCCCGATCCGCAAGATCAACTGGAATCCCAAGGTCGACAGCATTCGCGCTGCGCTCGCGGAGGCGAATGTGCTGCCGGAGTCGGTAATCTTCATCGACGATAATCCGGTGGAACGCGCCGCGGTGGAGGCTGCCTTTCCGCAAATCCGTACGATGGGGGGCTCCCATCTTGAATGGCGGCGCACGCTGCTGTGGAGCGCCGAAACGCAGACGGTGACGATCTCATCGGAATCGGCGCGCCGAAACGACATGATAAAGGCGCAGATCGTGCGCGAGGACGCTCGTGCGAGCCTGTCCCGGGAGGCGTTTCTCGCCAGCCTCGGCGTCCGCGTCACGCTGGATTTCATCGACCGCGACGATGATGCCAGGTTCGGCCGTGCGCTGGAGCTTGTCAACAAGACCAACCAGTTCAACACGAACGGCCATCGCTGGACGCACGCGGAGGCGCTGGACTATTTCGCCGCCGGTGGCCGTTGGTGGGTCTTCGACGTCTCGGACAATTATACGAGCTACGGCCTGGTCGGCGTGCTGGCCGAACGGCAGAGCGTGCTGGACCAGTTCGTGATGAGTTGCCGCGTGTTCGGCCTCGGCGTGGAGCAGGCGGTGCTGGCGGCGCTGACAGATCGGGCCCGATCGGCCGGACTGCCCGCCTTCTCCGCCCGGATCCACGAGACGGAGAAAAACAGCCCGTGCCGCAGCGTCTACAAGGAAGGAGGCTGGGCACTGGACAACGACGTCTGGACGAACACGCTGCCGATGGCGTCGCCCTCCCACATCGTCCTGACGATCACGCGCTAGAAAGAGGCCCCGCCGATCGGCGGGGCCCCTCGCAGGTCAGTAGCGGTAATGGTCCGGCTTGAACGGGCCGTCGGTCGAAACGCCGATGTAGCCCGCCTGCTTGGTCGTCAGCTTGGTCAGCTTCACGCCCAGCTTTTCCAGATGCAGCGCGGCGACCTTCTCGTCGAGATGCTTCGGCAGCACGAACACCTCGTTGGCGTAGTGGCCCGGCTTGGTCCACAGCTCGATCTGCGCCATCACCTGATTGGTGAAGCTGGCGGACATCACGAAGCTGGGGTGGCCGGTCGCGCAGCCCAGGTTCACCAGGCGCCCCTTGGCGAGCACGATGATCTGCTTGCCGTCCGGGAACTCGACGAGATCGACCTGCGGCTTGATCTCGGTCCACTTGTAGTTGCTCAGGCCCGCGATCTGGATCTCGCTGTCGAAGTGGCCGATGTTGCACACGATGCTCATCGGCTTCATCGCCGCCATGTGCTCGGCGGTGATGACGTCGGCATTGCCGGTGGCGGTCACGAAAATGTCGGAGCGGGTGACCGCCTCCTCCATCGTCACGACCTCGAAGCCCTCCATCGCCGCCTGCAGCGCGCAGATCGGGTCGATCTCGGTCACCAGCACGCGCGCGCCGCCGTTGCGCAGCGACTGGGCCGAGCCCTTGCCGACATCGCCGAAGCCGGCAACGGTGGCGACCTTGCCGGCCAGCATCACGTCGGTGGCGCGACGGATCGCGTCGACCAGCGATTCCTTGCAGCCATACAGGTTGTCGAACTTCGACTTGGTCACGCTGTCGTTCACGTTGATCGCCGGGAACGGCAACTCGCCCTTCTTGGCGATGTGGTACAGGCGGTGGACGCCGGTGGTCGTCTCTTCCGACACGCCCTTGATGTTCTTCACCGTCTCGGTGAGGTAGCCCGGCTTCTTCGCGACGAACGCCTTGAGCGAGCGGTGGAACTCCACCTCCTCGTCGTTCTCCGGCTCGGCCAGCGTGCCGCCGGCTTCCAGCTTGGCGCCCAGCAACGCGAACATCGTGGCGTCGCCGCCATCGTCGAGGATCATGTTGCAGGTCTGGCCGGTGCCGTCATCCCAATCGAAGATGTGCTGCACGTAATCCCAATATTCGGCCAGCGTCTCGCCCTTGAGCGCGAACACCGGGATACCGGCGGCGGCGATGGCGGCGGCGGCATGATCCTGCGTCGAGAAGATGTTGCACGTCGCCCAGCGCACGTCGGCACCGAGCGCCACCAGAGTCTCGATCAGCACGGCGGTCTGGATCGTCATGTGCAGCGAGCCGGTGATGCGCGCGCCCTTGAGCGGCTGCGATGCCCCGAACTCCTCGCGCAGCGCCATCAGGCCCGGCATCTCGGTCTCGGCGATGCGGATCTCGGCGCGGCCGAAGTTGGCGAGCGAGATGTCGCGGACGAGATAATCGGTGAAGGTTTCGGCGGGAAGGCTGGCCACGGGCATACTCCTGGGCAGGGGACAAGGGCAGCCGCATGGCCGCCGATTGCCCGTCCGACTAGCGGTGCCGCTCCCGAATTGCAAATATAAAGATTTCTTTATGTCCCGACGCCGTGCCTTTCGCGTCAGGCCCGCCCCGCCCCCGTCGCCAGCAACCGCGCGTCGATGCCGGCGCTGTCGAAGCCGGCGGACCATCGCTGCTCGGCCGGCCGGTCGAACAGGATCGTGTCGTCGCCGGGCGTGGTGAACCAGCCGTGGCGGTTGAGTTCGTCGTCGAGCTGGCCCTCGCCCCACCCGGCGTAGCCCAGCGCCACCACCCACCGCCGCGGGCCGCTGCCGTCCGCCAGCGCGCGCAATATGTCGAGCGTGCCGGTCAGCGCCCAGCGCGCGCCCACCCTCAGCGTCTCCTCGCCGATCCAGTCCGGGCTGTGCAGCACGAAACCGCGCTGCGGCTCCACCGGACCGCCCAGATGCACCGGCGCGTCGGGCGCCTTGCCCGGATCGATGTCGAGCTCCTCCAGCAGGCCGTGCAGACCCATGCGCGGCACCAGCCGCCCGACGCCGATGCCGAGCGCGCCGTTCGGGTCGTGCGCGCATATCGCGATCACAGCGCGCTCGAACCGCGGATCGCCGATTCCGGGCATCGCCAGCAGATATTGGCCGACAAGAGAGGCTGGTGCTTCCATGCCGCCATTTTATAGAGGGCTGGCATGGCTCGTCCACACCCCTTGCCGCGATCCTCACCGCTTTGCCCCGCCCCGCGCACGGGGCATGGCGCATGAACGATGCCGTGGCGGCCACGACCGGGCCGACACCGGGCGTGCCCGCGCCCGACGTGTCGGTCATCGTGCCCGCCTGGGGGCTGGCGCATCTGGTCGGCGAGACGCTCGTCTCGCTCCAGGCGCAGCGCCATGCCAACTGGGAGGCGATCGTGGTGGACGACGGCGCGCCCGACGACGTCGCCGGCGCGCTCGCCCCGTTCGGCGGCGATCCCCGCATCCGCCTACTGCGGACCGACAACCGCGGGGTCTCCACCGCGCGCAACCGGGCGATCGGCCACGCCCGCGCGCCGCTGATCGCGCTGCTCGACGGCGACGATATCTACGAACCGGACTATCTCTCGACGATGATCGGGGCGATCCGGGCCGACGAGGCGCTCGGGTTCGTCTGCTGCGACGCGACCTACTTCGGCGAGGAGGAACGCGCCGGGCGACGCTTCTCCGAGTTCAGCCCGCAGCGCCCGCCGATCACGCTGGAGCGCGTGCTGCGCCGTGATTTCAACGTGTTCACCGCCTGCATCGTCCGGCTGGCCGCGTTCGACGCGACCGGCGGCTATGACGGCGGGCTGGCCGCCGCCGAGGATTTCGACCTGTGGCTGCGGATGCTGGAGGCGGGCTGGCAGGGCGGCTATGTCGCGCAGGCGCTCGTGCGGTATCGCCGGCGTGCCGGCTCGCTCTCCCGCCAGACGACGCTGCTCACGCGGGCGCTCGCCCGGGTCTATCGCGCGGCGGAAAGGCGGCTGGGCGATACGGCCGAAGGACGCACCGCGGCGGCGATGGCGCTGCGGGCGGAGCACCGGTCCGCCTGGGAGGAAGGCGATGCGCTGATCCGCGACGGCCGCGTGCGCGAGGGGCTGCGCGTGCTGCGCGCCGCCCGCGCCTGGCGTCGCTCGCTGCGCTGGTCGCTGGCGATGCCGCTGATGATCGCCCTTCCCGCGCTGGCCGGCCCGATCCTGCGTGGTCGCCAGCGACGGAACGAGACGGGCTGACAGGCGCTCTAGCCTGCCCCGGCCACGCGATCCTCGCGCCGGCCACCACCGAAGGAAGGACCATCATGACGATCAAGATCGGCGATACGGTGCCCGAGACGACGCTTATGAAAATGACCGACAGCGGCCCCGAGGCGGTGCAGACCGGCAACTACTTCAAGGGGCGCCGCATCGCCCTGTTCTCCGTGCCGGGCGCCTTCACCCCCACCTGCTCGGCCAAGCACCTGCCGGGCTTCATCGAGAAGGCCGATGCGCTGAAGGCCAAGGGCATCGACGAGATCGCCGGCACCTCGGTGAACGACGCCTTCGTGATGGGCGCCTGGGGCAAGAGTGCGAACGTGGGCGACAAGGTGACGCTGCTGGCGGACGGCAACGGCGATCTCGTCAGCGCGCTCGGGCTGGAGATGGACGGCAGCAAGTTCGGCATGGGCAAGCGCGGCCAGCGTTTCTCGATGGTCGTGAACGATGGCGTCGTGGAGCAGCTGAACGTGGAATCGCCGGGCGACTACAAGGTCAGCGCCGCCGACTACATGCTCGAACGGCTCTGATCCGGCCGGCCGGGCGGCGTCACGCGGGCGTCGCCTCGGCCACCGGCTCCCGGCCGGCGAAACTCACCCGGTCACGCCCGTTCAGCTTGGACCGGTAGAGCGCCCGGTCCGCCCGTGCGATCAGCGTATCGAGCGAGGCCTCGCCCGGCACGAGTTCGGCCACGCCGAAGCTGGTCGTCACCGTCATCGGCGGGTCGGTGTCCAGCGTCTGCGTCGCCACCTCGCGGCGCAGGCGATCGACCACCGCCACCGCCGCCTCCCCCGGCGTATTGACCAGCAGCAGGACGAACTCCTCGCCGCCGATCCGCCCGAACAGGTCACCCGTACGGACCGCTTCGCCGATCATGCCGGCGAAACGGCACAGCAGCGCGTCGCCGGCGGCATGGCCGTGCATGTCGTTCACCGCCTTGAAGCGATCGAGATCCGCCAGTGCCAGCGACAGCGGCTGGCGATGGCGCACCGCATTTGCGATCACCCGCCGCGCCTCCTCCTCGAACCCGCGCCGGTTGAGAATGCCCGTCAGCGGATCGCGCGAGGCGAGCAGCCGCATCCGTTCTGCCAGATCGGCCGCGATCAGGAACACCGCGAACAGGCCCGTGCCGGCGAAGGCGGTCGGCAGGCCCAGCAGCAGGATCCAGCGATCCAGCCCGGCCAGGTGCGACGCCGGGCCACCCCATCCGATCGCCACCACCGCCACGATGACGCTGAATAGCGCGAACGCCCACAGCATGCCGACCGCCGAGCGTTCCGCCGCGTTGGTGCGCCGGCCCGGCGTCATCACCGCGCCCGCCGCCAGCATCAGCACCACGCCACGGAAGATCTGCGGCGCCGCTTTGGCGATGGCGACCTCGGGCACGACATAGGTGGTGCAGAACACCAGCAGGATCGTCCCGACCCCGCCCAGCAGAAGCCAGGGCAGATAGGTGCGGGCCCCGGCCCGCTGGCGAAAACCGATCGCCAGCAGGGCAGAGACGACGATCGACAGCATGTTCACCGTCATGAAGAGGATCGTGCTGCCGCCGAGGAGCATGAAGGCGATGTTCGCCGTCCATTGCAGCGTACCGAGGCCGAACGCCGCCGCCCAGGTGAGGGCATGACGGGCACGGCCCAGCGTCGCCCAGGCGATCGAAAGGATGATCGAGAGCATCGCGCTGAGCAACAGCAGCGACGACAAGACCGACAGCCCTTCGCTCATCAACGCATCTCCGCAAACGCAGCCCGCCCCGTTCGGGAAAGACACGATGTCGCGCCAACTAGACCAGATCCACGCCGATTGGGAGGGAATTGCGGCTATGCAGCATAAAATCGCGTCCGGTTGAGAATCAAGTAGATCTCGTACTTTATCATCAGACAAACGCAGTTCCGGGCTTGACCCAGGTTTATCGGTCGTGGCCCCGCCTAGAATCTGATCTCATGTTGTCCTGACGCAACATGGCGGCAGCCGACCGGGAATTTGTCGGGACGCGGCGATGCGCGCGCGCCGGCGGATACCGAGATCTGCCCTCGACAACAAGCGAACGGCGTGAGTCGCGCGCAAGGCGCACGCCGTGAGTGTCGATCGCGCGCGTTGCGCCCGTCGCCGCAACCACGGCGGCAGAATCAGCTGTCGAGGAAGCCGCTGATCGCCTCGCCAAGCTCGCGCCGGGTCACGGCGCTCATGTGATTGCCCGGGATTTCACTGAAACGCGCATCGGGGAGCGCATCGGCCAGCGCGGCGCCCGAGCCGTTGTCGTCGTCGTCCGCCCCGGTCACGACCAGCACCGGCACGTCGATGCCCGCCAGCACCGCCGCCGGGGTGTCGACGAAGGTCTCGAGGATGTTCAGCAGCGCGACCGGATCGCCCTTGGTCGTCTTGAGGAACGCCTCGGTCATCCATTCGGAACTGCCGTGCGCGAAGCTGCCGAGATTGGTGAGGACATGGCGGAAGTAGGTGCCGCGCCCCTGCGTATCCAGGATGCCGGCCAGCCCCATGCCGGACAACACCGCGCGGCGAGGGCGCGCGCCGGCCGCCAGCATCCGCACCACGGTGCGGCCACCCAGCGAATAGCCGGCGAGGTCATAGGCCGCCCCGGCCGGATCAAGCCGCAGATGGGCGAGCAGGTCGAAGCCGTCGTCCGCCAGCACGTCGCGCGGATAGGCGGCGGGGTCGTGCGGGCGGGCACTGTCGCCGTGCCCGCGCAGATCCGGCATGATGACGCGATGGCCGGCTGCCGCCAGCAGCGCGGCATGGCCGTAGCGGATCCAGTTGGTGACGGCGTTGGAGAAGTAGCCGTGGATCAGGATCAGCGGCCGCCCCTCGCCAAGCTCGCGCCAGGCCAGCTCGATGCCGTCGCGCGCCTCGAAACGGTGGACGGGCAGGTCAGTCGGGGAGTTTGCCAACGGTCTTCATCCAGCGTTCGGTAAGGGGTGTGTTCTCGTCGGATCGATAGCCGGGCAGATCGGCGGTGTCACGCCAATGCGCCAGCCGGCTCTCGATGCCGACGTGCTCGGTCGGGACGAACCGCCGGGGATCATCGAAGCTGGCGACGGCAAGGTCGATGTTCCCGCTGTCAGGGTAGTCGAAGCTCAGCGTCGTGCCGCACCTAGCGCAGAAACCGCGCCGCGCGATCGGGCTGGCGGCATAATGGTCCGGTTCACAAATGGTCCGGTTCACAAAGCCACGTCACGTCCGATTTCAACAGGTTGTGGAAGGCGATGAAGATACTGCCCGAGGTCCGCTGGCACATTCGGCAATGACAGGCGTAGGCATCGCTGTCCGTGACCCGCGCCGTGTAGCGAACACGGCCGCAATGGCAGCCGCCGCCGATCACCGCCGTGACGTCCACCATGAGGTTCCTCCGATCAGGTCCGGCTCACGATCCCGCCGGTGAGGGGCGATGCGACGCCGGTGGTGCCCGGAAAACTGATCGGCAGCCCCCGCAGCGACCGCACCGCCATATAGGCGAAACCTTCCGCCTCGGTCGCATCACCATTCCAGCCGAGCGCCTCGATCGGTTCCGCCCGCAGGCCGCAGGCCTCGCCGATCAGCGTCATCAGCGTGCGGTTATGCCGCCCGCCGCCCGCCACGATCAGCCGGGCCGGCTTTTCCGGCAACAGCCGCAGCCCATAGGAGACGGCGATGGCGGTAAAGGCGGTCAGCGTCGTCGCGCCGTCGGCCGGGGAAAGGCCGCGCGCCGGCTGGATGGTGAAATCGGCGCGGTCGAGCGACTTGGGCGGCGGCGCGTCGAAGAACGGCGTGTCGAGCATCGCCGTCAGCACCGTCTCGTCCACCCGCCCGCTGGCGCCCAGCGCACCGCCCTCGTCATGGCTGCGCCCGGTTTCGGCAAGCATCCAGTCGTCGATCAGCGCATTTGCCGGGCCGGTATCGAAGGCGATCAGGCTGCCGTCCGCGCCGATCCACGTGAGGTTGCCCACGCCGCCCAGATTCAGCACTACCAGCGGTTTCTCCAGATCCTCGGTCAACGCCTTGTGATAGATAGGGATCAGCGGTGCCCCCTGCCCGCCCGCCGCGACGTCGGCAGCGCGAAAATCGCTTACCACCGTCACGCCCAGCGCCCGGGCCATCGCCTCGCCGTCACCGATCTGCCACGTCCAGCCGCGATCGGGGCGGTGCGCCACCGTCTGCCCGTGGAAGCCGACGACCGCCACCTCCTCCGGCAGCACGTGCGCCTCGGCCAGCAGCTTGCGCACCGCAAGGATGTGATTGCGCGTGACCAGGTCCGCGGCCAGCTGGATCTCGGGGCTGGTGCGCGGCCGGTCGAAGGTCAGCGCCAGCGCGCTCGCCTCGCGCAGCATCGTACGGGCCTGCGCCGACCACGCCTCGCTGCGGAAGGCGATCGGGCGCACCATGCCCTCGCCGTCCGTCTCGATCAGCGCGGCATCGATGCCGTCCAGCGACGTGCCGGACATCAGCCCCACCGCCAGCATGCTTTCGCCCCGCCTGTTCAACCCGTGCCCCCTTGTGCTAGCGCCCCCGCGCCATGACAGACCATGCTTCCGAACTTCTGCGCCTGCTCGACAGCCGGGGTTACATCCACCAGACGACGGACGCCACCGCGCTCGACGCATTGGCTACCCGATCCGTCGTGCCGGGCTATATCGGCTTCGATCCGACCGCGCCTTCGCTGCACGTCGGCAGCCTCGTGCAGATCATGTTGCTGCGCCGGTTGCAACAGGCCGGGCACAAGCCGATCGTGGTGATGGGCGGCGGCACCGGCAAGATCGGCGACCCCAGCTTCAAGGACGAGGCGCGCAAGCTGCTGACCGACGACGTGATCGCCGCGAACGTCGCCTCGATCCGCCGCGTGTTCGAGCGGTTTCTTACCTTCGGCGACGGGCCGACCGATGCGATCATGGTGGACAACGCCGACTGGCTGGACCGGCTGGAATATATTCCGTTCCTGCGCGACGTGGGCCAGCACTTCTCGATCAACCGGATGCTCAGCTTCGATTCGGTAAAGACGCGGCTCGATCGCGAGCAGTCGCTCAGCTTCCTCGAATTCAACTACATGATCCTCCAGGCCTATGACTTTCTGGAGCTTTCCCGCCGATCCGGCTGTCGTCTGCAGATGGGCGGATCGGATCAGTGGGGCAATATCGTCAACGGGATCGAACTGTGCCGGCGGATCGACGGCACCGAGGTGTTCGGCATCACCACCCCGCTCATCACCACGGCCGACGGCGGCAAGATGGGCAAGACGATGTCGGGCGCGGTGTGGCTGAACGAGGATGCGCTGCCGGCCTATGATTACTGGCAGTTCTGGCGGAACACCGACGACCGCGACGTGGGCCGCTTCCTCCGCCTGTTCACCGATCTGCCGCTGGACGAGATCGCCCGGCTGGAGTCGGTCGAGGGCGCGGGCATCAACGAAGCGAAAAAGGTGCTGGCGAACGAGGCGACGGCGCTCTGCCGGGGCCGCGCCGCCGCCGGGGAAGCCGCCGAAACCGCGCGTCGCCTGTTCGAGGAAGGCTCGGCCGGCGGCGCGCTGCCCTCGTTGCGGATCGAGGAGGGGCGCATCGGCATCGTCGCCGCGCTGACGGTGCTGGGCTTCGCCGCCTCCAACGGTGAGGCGCGGCGCAAGATCGGCGAGGGCGCGGTGCGGCTGAACGACGTGGTGATCGCCGACCCCGCCTTCGAGATCCGGATCGAGGACGCGCCGGTCAAGCTGAGCCTCGGCAAGAAGAAGCATGGTCTGCTGGTGCGGTGAGGGGCGGCGCTCGGCTTCGCGCTGGATCTGCCCCCGCGGCCTTCACACACGGTTATCCCGACCACCACCATCGTCATCCCGGCATTCGCCAGGATGACAGAGACCGCAGCAGCATGACGGCCGGTCGACGGTGAAGGCCCCCACCCCCTATGACGCGATCATCATCGGTGCCGGCGCGGCCGGGCTGATGGCCGCCTTCACCGCCGGACAGCGCGGGCGGCGGGTGCTGTTGCTCGATCATGCGGAAAAGGCCGGCAAGAAGATCCTGATCTCCGGCGGCGGAAGGTGCAACTTCACCAACCGCGATACCGCACCGGACCGCTTCCTCTCCGCCAACCCGCATTTCGCGAAGTCGGCCCTCGGCCGCTACACCGCCACCGATTTCGTCGCGCTCGTCGAACGGCACGGCATCGCGTGGCATGAGAAGACGCTCGGGCAACTGTTCTGCGACGGCTCGGCGCGGGCGATCGTGGCGATGCTGCTGGGGGAGTGCGAGATCGGCGGGGTGGATATCCGCCTCGACCATGCCGTCACCGCGATCGACAGGCCGGACGATTTCCGCATCGCCACCCCCCACGGCAGCTTCACCGCGCCTTCGCTGGTGATCGCCACCGGCGGCCCCTCGATCCCGAAGATGGGCGCGACCGGCTTCGCCTACGATGTCGCCCGCCGCTTCGGCCTGAAGGTGGTGGAGCCACGCCCGGCGCTGGTGCCGCTGACCCTCGGCGAGCCGGACATGGCGTTCCGCGCGCTCTCCGGCGTGGCGGTGCCGGCGGTGGCGCGGTGCGGGCGGGCGGCGTTTCCGGAGGCGGCGCTGTTCACCCATCGCGGTCTGTCCGGCCCGGCGATCCTCCAGATCTCGTCCTACTGGCGCAACGGCGAGGCGATCACGCTCGACATGCTGCCCGGCCACGATGCCGCCACCGCACTGCTGGCGGCCAAGCGCGCCCGCCCCCGCGCGCAACTCCGCACCGTACTGGCCGAACTGCTCCCCGCTCGCCTCGCCGACACGCTCGCCACGCCCGGCAACCTTGCCGACCTGCCGGACAAGACACTGGCCGCGCTCGGCACGCGACTCAACGGCTGGTCGTTCACCCCCAGCGGCTCCGAAGGCTATGCCAAGGCCGAGGTGACGGTAGGCGGCGTCGATACCGCCGGGCTGAACCAGAAGACGATGGCCGCCAAGGCGGTGCCCGGCCTCCATTTCGTCGGCGAGGCGGTGGACGTGACCGGGTGGCTGGGCGGTTATAATTTCCAATGGGCATGGGCGAGTGGATGGAGCGCCGGACAAGTGCTATAGGGCGCCGCAACATGCAGGCCGGACAGGCCGCTCCCCCGGTCGCATTGGAATAAGAATGCCATTCTCCGCCCTGCCCGCCGTCATCGGCGAGGCGCTCGCCGCACGCGGCTACGAAACCCCCACCGACGTGCAGGCCGCCATCCTTGCGCCCGAGACGCTGGGGCGTGACCTGCTCGTTTCCGCCCAGACCGGGTCGGGCAAGACCGTGGCGTACGGCCTCGCGATGGCCTCCACCCTGATGGGCGAGGAGGAGAAGTTCGGTTTCGCCAAGGAGCCGCAGGCACTCATCATCGCGCCGACGCGCGAGCTGGCGATGCAGGTGCAGCGCGAGCTGACGTGGCTGTACGGCCCGGCCGGCGCGCGCGTCGCCTCCTGCGTGGGCGGCATGAACGTGCGCGAGGAACAGCGGGCGCTGCGGAATGGCGCGCATATCGTCGTCGGCACGCCGGGCCGCCTGCGCGATCATCTCGAGCGCGGCAGCCTCATCACCTCGTCGCTGAAGGTGGTGGTGCTGGACGAGGCGGACGAGATGCTCGACCTCGGCTTCCGCGAGGATATCGAGGAGATCCTCGACGTCACCCCGCCCGAGCGCCGCACCCTGTTGTTCTCGGCCACCATCCCCAGGCCGATCGCGATCCTCGCCAAGACGTACCAGCGCGATGCGATGCGGATCGAGACGACCTCGGCCGGCAAGGCCCACGCCGACATCGAGTATCGCGCGATCGCGGTGGCGCCGGCCGATATCGAACATGCCGTCGTCAACATCCTGCGCTTCTACGAGGCGAACGGCGCGATGGTGTTCTGCGCCACGCGCGAGAATGTGCGCCGCCTGCACGCCAGTCTCGTCGAGCGCGGGTTCGCCGCCGTGGCGCTGTCGGGCGAACTGAGCCAGAACGAGCGGACCCATGCGTTGCAGGCGCTGCGCGACAAGCGCGCGCGGGTGTGCGTGGCCACCGACGTGGCGGCACGCGGCATCGATCTGCCCGATCTGGGGCTGGTGGTGCATGCCGAGCTGCCGATCGACCCCGAAACGTTGCAGCACCGCTCCGGCCGCACCGGCCGCGCCGGGCGCAAGGGCACCTGCGTGCTGATCGTCCCCTACCCGCGCCGCCGCCGCGCCGAGGGGATGCTGCGCGCCGCCAACGTGAAGGCGGCCTGGGTGCCGGCGCCCACGATCGAGGATATCCGCGGGCAGGACCAGAGCCGGCTGCTGGAGACGATCCAGCCCGGCGATGCCGCCGAGGACGATCTGGCGGTCGCGCGGCAGCTGCTCGAACGGCACAGTGCCGAGGAGATCGCCGCCGCCTTCGTTCGCACCCAGCGCCAGAACCTGCCCGAGCCGGAGGAGATGTTCGCCGGCGGACCGGACGAGCGCCCCGCCCGCCCGGACGGCCCGCGCGCCGGGTTCGAGGATACGGTGTGGTTCCGCATGAACATCGGCCGCAGCGCCAACGCCGATCCGCGCTGGCTGCTGCCGTTGCTCTGCCGTCGCGGCCACATCACCAAGAGCGATGTCGGCGCGATCCGCATCGGTGATCGCGAGACGCTGTTCCAGATCCCGCGCCACGTGGCGGATCGCTTCGCCGAGTCGCTGCGCCGCACCGCCGGGGCGGACGACGACGTGCTGATCGAGCCGGCCGGCGATGCGCCGCAGCCGGTGCAGGGTGGCCGTCGCCGTCCCAACGAGGGCGGGCGTCCGCATGCCGGCGGACCGCGCAAGCAATATTCCCCCCGTCCCTACGGCCGCGCGCGCTGATGGCGGCGGCGCCCGAGCCGGGCGTGCACATCCTCGTCGATGGGGATGCGTGCCCGGTGAAGGAGGAAATCTACAAGGTCGCGCGCCGCTATGCCGTGCCGGTGCGGGTCGTGACCAATTCCTATTACCGGGTGCCAGCCGAACCGCTGATTACGAAGGTGGTCGTCGGCGCCGGTTTCGACGAGGTGGACGACTGGATCGCGGAAGCGGCCGGTGCGCGCAGCATCGTCGTCACCGCCGATATCCTGCTGGCGGATCGCTGCGTGAAGGTGGGGTCGGTAGTGCTCGGGCCGACCGGTCGGCCGTTCGATGCCGCCTCGATCGGCAATGCCGTCGCCACACGCGCGCTGATGGCGGACCTGCGGGCGATGGATCAAACGAGCGGCGGCCCGCCTCCCTTCTCGAAGACGGACCGCTCGCGTTTTCTATCAGCACTGGATCAGGCGATCGTCCGGCTCAGGCGGACGATCGCCTGACGGTCACTTGCGGCCGCGATTGACGCACTTGTCCGTCACGGTGCGGCTGCACGGCGGATAACTCGCCGGATCGCTGGCACCCGACTGCATGGCCATCGGCGGCGGGGCATTGGCTGCCGGCGGCGCCATGCCCGGCGCGGGGGCGTCAGCCGGTGCGGGTGCCGCCATGTCGCCACCGGGGCCGGGCGCGCCGGCAGGCGGCGGCGGCGCCATCGCGGGATCGGCCGGTGCCGGCATCGTATCGGACTGCATCGGCTGGCCCGCGGCACCCGGCGGCGGCGCGTCCTGCGCCATGGCGGCGGTGCCGAACAGCAGGCTCGTGGCGATCAGAAGGGCTTTCATGTCTCTCTCCTTGCTCGAAAGGGGGGCGATCCGTTTGAAACGCGAAGTTCGGGTCGCGCCTCCAGTGGCAGCGACAGCGGGATAAACGCCTCCGATCCGATTTCGTGCCTTCCCCCGTCTCAGCCGCCGCGCAGCAGCCCCACGGCCGCGTCGCGCTCGAACAGGTAGAGCGCGGTGCGCGCCGCCTGCCCGCGCACCCCCTCCAGCCCGCCGTCTCGATCCACCAGCAGCCGCGCGTCGTCGGTCGCCGTCTGGATCAGCGCGGCGGTCTGTTCGGGGGTGGCGATACGGAAGCCGGCCTCGCCCGATTGCCGCGTGCCGAGGATCTCGCCCGCCCCGCGCAAACGCAGATCCTCCTCGGCGATCAGGAAGCCGTCGGTGGACGCGCGCATCGTCACGAGCCTTTGTTTGGCGGTTTCCGAGAGGGTTCGCCCGCCCTCGCCGCCATTGCCCTGCCACAGCAGCAGGCACACCGAATGGCCCTGCCCGCGCCCCACCCGCCCTGGCTCTTTTACACATCTCCGAGCCCACGAGACATCTCCGGCTCCCGGATGCCGGCTTCTGCTTGGAAAAAAAACAAAGCCGAGGCCGTCCTCGCCCCACCGGTAGGCGCG
>NZ_VNIM01000051.1 GCF_007785815.1 Alterirhizorhabdus solaris
GTTAGCGGAGCAAGCTCAGGACACCCTGCGAGCTCTGGTTGGCCTGTGCCAGCATGGCGGTGGCGGCCTGCGAGAGGATCTGGGACTTGGCGAGGGCAGTCGTCTCGGTGGAGAAGTCGGCGTCCTCGATGCGGCTGCGCGCGTCCGTCAGGTTGGTGGAGGTGGAGGTGAGGTTGTCCACCGTCGCCTCCAGCCGGTTCTGCACCGCACCCAGATTGGCACGGCCGGCGGCGACCGAGTTCAACGCGCGATCGACGATCGCGAGCGACTGGCTCGCGCCTTCGGCGGTCGACAGATCGATCTCGTCGATGCTCTTCGGCGCCAGCTCGGCCTTGGCGGCGGCGGTGGCGGCGGCCTTGGTCGTATCCGTCGGCGCGGCGTCGGAGGCGGCCTTCTTGGTGTTGTAGTCGCTCTGGCGGGTGGCGAGGCTGGCCGGGGCGCCGCCGGTGCGGGCCGGATCGGCGCCCAGGTCGCTCGTCTTCAGCGACTGGATCGAGAAGGAAACGGTCTCGCCCGACTTCACGCCGGTCTGGAGGGAGAAGGTGGCGTCGTTGGTGATGCCGTTCGTGGCGTTGGTGCCGGTGCCGCCGTTGACCAGCGAGATGTTGTTGAACTTGCTGCGATCGGCGATGTTGCCGATCTGGTCCTTCAGCTGCGTCACCTCGATCTGCAGGTTCGAGCGGTCGCTGTCCGAAATCGTGCCGTTGGCCGACTGGACGCCCAGTTCGCGCATGCGCTGGAGGATGTTGGTCGTGTCGCCCATCGCGCTTTCCGCCGTCTGCGCCAGCGAGATGCCGTCGTTCGAGTTGCGGATGGCGACGGTCAGGCCACGGATGTCGGAGGTCATGCGGGTGGCGACGGCCAGGCCGGCGGCGTCGTCCTTGGCGGAGTTGATCCGCTTGCCGGTGGAGAGGCGCTCCATCGCGGTCGACATGCTCATGCTGGCGGTGCGCGAGGCGTTTTGTGCCCGGAGCGCTGCGGAGTTCGTGTTGATGACGGTCATTGGTCGGATGTCCTTTCCGCTGGATGCTGCCTTCGGGCGGGTCGGTCCGCAGCAGCCACAACTGAGGTAACGGCGCTGCCGGGCGAAACTTAAGCGGCGATCGCGGCTGTTTTCGCCGGAAGATCGGAATATCGATCACCCCGGAAAACGAGGCGAGCCCCCGGCGCGGGGTAGGCGCCGGGGGCTCTCATGCCCGCTATGGGAGGACCAGTCCCGTCAAGTTAGCGGAGCAAGCTCAGGACACCCTGCGAGCTCTGGTTGGCCTGTGCCAGCATGGCGGTGGCGGCCTGCGAGAGGATCTGGGACTTGGCGAGGGCAGTCGTCTCGGTGGAGAAGTCGGCGTCCTCGATGCGGCTGCGCGCGTCGGTGAGGTTGGTGGAGGTGGAGGTGAGGTTGTCCACCGTCGCCTCCAGCCGGTTCTGCACCGCACCCAGGTTGGCGCGGCCCGCCGTCACCTGCGTCAGCGCCGTATCGATCACGGCGAGCGCGGCCGAGGCGTTGGCGGCGGTCGAGAGATCGACCTCGGCGATGCTGGTGGGCGCGGCCTTCGTGGCGGCCAGTGCGGCGGCGGTGGTGGCGGCCTTGGCCGTGTCCGTCGGCGCGGCGTCGGACGCGGCCTTGGCGGTCGTGTAGTCCGAGGTGGTCGTGGGGATGGTGGTGCGGGCACGGTTGGCGCCGAGGTCGTTCGTCTTCAGCGAGGCGACCGAGAAGCTCACCGTCTCGCCCGATTTGACGCCGGTCTGGAGCGTGAAGCTGGCGTCCGCCGTGAGGCCGGTGGTCGCGTTGGCCGTGCCGCCGCTGACGAGCGAGATGTTGTTGAACTTGCTGCGGTCGGCGATGTTGCCGATCTGGTCCTTCAGCTGCGTCACCTCGATCTGCAGGTTCGAGCGGTCGCTGTCCGAGATCGTGCCGTTGGCCGACTGGACGCCCAGTTCGCGCATGCGCTGGAGGATGTTGGTCGTGTCGCCCATCGCACTTTCCGCCGTCTGCGCCAGCGAGATGCCGTCGTTCGAGTTGCGGATGGCGACGGTGAGGCCACGGATGTCGGAGGTCATGCGCGTGGCGACGGCCAGACCGGCGGCGTCGTCCTTGGCGGAGTTGATCCGCTTGCCGGTGGAGAGGCGCTCCATCGCGGTCGACATGCTCATGCTGGCGGTGCGCGAGGCGTTCTGCGCCCGGAGTGCTGCGGAATTCGTGTTGATGACGGTCATTGGTCGGATGTCCTTTCCGCTGGATGCTGCCTTCGAGCGGTTCGAACCGCAGCAGCCACGATCCGGATAACGGCGGGCGGCGGCGGGGTTTAAGCGGGTCGCACGAAATGTTCGTCGCGCCCTTCGCCGGCGCCACCGGCAACGTCTTGCCGACGTGTCGGATTCCCGACGAATCCCCGTCGGTAAATTGACGCGCGGGCGCCGGGCGCGGTCGCGCGCGCGTGGCCCGTACGTGTGCGAGGCGCGAAGTTTACCTTCACGTAACCTTTGGGGTCGGGATTCCGCGCCTCCGTCTTTCTGGCACGGCGGTTGCGGAGGAGTGCGTGACCAACGGCCAAGTGCCGGAAAAACAACGGGGTATGCCCATGACGATCATCGCGCTTTCGCACGCTGCCGCCGCCGCCGATCCCACGCTCGCCGCGTGGCTGGCCGGCACGGGGCTGCGCTGCGCAATGATCGCGGCGGAAACGCCGCGCGAGCGGGGCGACATCCGCATCCTCCACGTCGACGAGATCGCCCACGCCACCCACCGCGACGTGTTGATCGCACTGGAGGAAGGCGCGCCGCTGCTGACCCGCGCCGCGGCCGGCCGCCCCGCCAGCATCCGCTTCGGTTTCGCCGACATGGCGTTCGGTCACGCGCTGATCGCCGAGCTGGTGCGCCCTGCCGGTCGCCCGGCCTGCGGCGAGCCGGACAGCGCGCGCTTCCTGTCGCTGGCGGCCAAGATCGCCGGATCGGACGCGACCGCGCTGGTGCTGGGTGAGACCGGCACCGGCAAGGAGGGCGTCGCCCGCTTCATCCACGCCAGCAGCCCGCGCGCCGACAAGCCGTTCGTGGCGGTGAACTGCGCCGCGCTGCCCGAGACGATGCTGGAGGCAATGCTGTTCGGCCACCAGAAGGGTAGCTTCACCGGGGCGAGCGGCGCCAGCGAAGGCCTGTTCCGCGCGGCCGAGGGTGGCAGCCTGCTGCTGGACGAGGTGGCCGAACTGCCGCTGGCGTTGCAGGCCAAGCTGTTGCGCGCGCTGCAGGAGCGCGAGGTGCTGCCGGTGGGCGCGACCAAGCCGGTGGCGGTGGACGTGCGCGTGATCGCCGCCGGCAACCGTGATCTGGCGGTGGAGGTGGCCGAGGGCCGCTTCCGCGCCGACCTGTACTGGCGGCTGAACGTGATGCCGCTCACCCTGCGCCCGCTCAGCAGCCGCCGGCTTGACGTGCGCGCCATCGCCGCCACGCTGATCCTGCGCCACACCGCCGCCGGCGATGCGGTCGCCTGGCCCACGGCGGAGGCGCTGGCGGTGTTGATGGCGCACGACTGGCCGGGCAACGTGCGCGAGCTGGAGAACGTGCTGCAACGCGCGCTGCTGCTGCGCGAGGGCGAGCGGATCGAGGCGCACGACCTGTCGATCGCGTCGGCGCCGTCGATCACGATGCCCGCCGCCGCCGTCGCGAGCAACGTGGTGGAGATCGTGCCGCAGTCCGTCCGCCTCGCCGAGATCGCCAAGTCGTTGCAGGCCAAGGCCATCGCCGAGGCGCTGGCGGCCACCGGCGGGCATCGCCTGCGCGCTGCCGAGCGGCTGGGGATCAGCGAACGTACGCTGCGCTACCGTCTCGCCGACATGCGCGCGGCGGCCTGAGGTAGACCATGACCACGATCAACTCATCCAGCCTGATGGCGATGCGCAGCGCCATTCTGCAGCAGAACTCCGCGCTCCAGAAGGCCGCCGGCAACCCCGCCGGGGCGGCCATCGCCGTGCCCGGCGCGGAGGCGCCGAAGGCCGACTTCACCGAGGCGCTGCGCGGCGCGCTGACCGAGGTGAACGGCCTCCAGAGCAAGGCCGGCGCCGCATCGGAAGCGTATGAAAAGGGCGAGACGACCGACATCGCCGCCGTGATGCTCTCGCGCGAGCAGGCGTCGGTCGGCTTTCAGGCGACGTTGCAGGTCCGTAACAAGCTGCTGTCCGCGTACAAGGATATCATGAGCATGCCGGTCTGACATGGCTGACCTGATCGCCACCGCCGACGCCGCCAGCCCCGGCCGCGCCCTCATCCCCAGCCCCGTCGCCGGGGGTGGCGCGGGGGCCGTGCTTACCCGTGTCAAGGCGTTCGCCGCCCAGCCGGCGGTGGCGAAAAGCCTGCCGATGGTGGGGCTGATCGCGCTGCTCGGCATCGCCGCGCTGGCGTGGTTCCTGTTCAGCCAGCCGCCGCAGCGCGACCTGTTTCGCGGCCTCGCCGACAACGACAAGGCGGCGGTCGCCGAGGCGCTGACCGGCGCCGGGATCAAATACACCCTCGACCGCGAGACCGGCACGCTGACCGTGGCCGACGACCAGTTCTATCAGGCCAAGATGATGCTGGCGCAGGCCGGACTGCCCAAGGCCGCGCCCGATGGCGATGCGATGATCTCCTCGCTCCCGCTGGGTGCTTCCCGGGCGGTAGAGGGCGAGCGACTGCGCGGCGCGCGCGAGATGGATCTGGCCCGCACGATCGAGCAGATCGACGCGGTGCAGAAGGCGCGCGTGCATCTGGCGATGGAGCAGCCGAGCGTGTTCCTGCGCGATCGCACCGCGCCCGCCGCCTCGGTGATGCTCACGCTGATGGGCGGCCGCACGCTCAGCGACGCGCAGGTCGGCGCGATGCAGCATCTCGTCGCGTCGTCCGTGCCGGGGCTGTCGCCCGATGCCGTCTCGATCGTCGACCAGACCGGGCGGCTGCTGTCGCGCGACGGCGGCGATTCGGGCAGCGACGCCAGCGAGCGCCAGATCGCCATTCAGGCGAAGACCGAGGCGCGGTATCTTGCCAGCCTCAACAAGCTGCTGACGCCGCTGCTGGGCGAGGGCAACTTCACCGCCGAGGTGCACACAGATCTCGATTTCGCCGAGGTGCAGGCGACGCGCGAAAGCTACCCCAAGGACGCCGCCGCCGTACGCGCCGAAACTGGCGGCTGGACGAAGAACGGCGGGCCGGACGGCCCGGACGCGGTGGGCGGCATCCCCGGCGCGCTCTCGAACCAAGCACCGCCGGCCGCACAGGTGGCCGCCGCCCCCGGCGGCACCACCACGCCGACCGCGCCGGGCGCGCCCGCCGCCGCCACCGGCGAGGCGGCCAAGACGACCGAGCAGTACAACCGCACCTTCGAGCTGGGCCGCGAGGTTTCCGTCACGAAGAACCCGGTCGGCACCGTGCGCCGCCTGTCGGTGGCGGTGGCGCTGAAGGATCCGGCCAAGGGCAAGCGCACGCCGGCCGAACTGGCGCAGCTCGAGGCGCTCATCAAGGGTGCGGTCGGGTTCGACCAGCAGCGCGGCGACGTGATCGCGGTATCCGCCCGCAAGTTCGCCGATGCCGCGCCGGAAGACGCAGGCAAGTGGTGGGACGCGCCGTGGGTGGGCCTGCTGGCGCGCAACCTTTCCGCGCTGCTGATCGCGGCATTGCTGGTGTTCGGCCTCGGCCGGCCGCTGATGAAGCGTCGCGCCGCCGCTGCTGCCGCCGCAAAGGTGGAAGCCGCCGAAACCCGCGCGACCACGGCCAAGGACATCGCGACCGCGATCAGCACCGAGACGCAGGTCGCCGGTGGCGCCGTGACGCTGGAAATGATCGAGGCGGCGCCGGGCTACACCGCGCGCGCCGACCTGATCCGCAACTTCGTGCGACAGGATCCGGCCCGCGCCGCCCTCGTCGTGCGTGACCTGATCCGCGCCGACGCCGCGCCGGGAGACGCCTGATGGCCGAAACGCTCGATACCGCCGTCGCCGACAAGACCCCGGCCGGCTGCGAGGCCGCCGCGATCCTGTTGATGCTGCTGGCCGAGGAGGAGGCCGCCGACGTGCTGAGCCGGCTGGATCCCGAGGAGGTGCAGCTGCTGGGCGGCGCGATGTTCGGCGTGGCCGACGTTTCGGAGGCGCAGGTGAACGGCGTGCTCGACCTGTTCGTCGATCGCGCGCGCGCGCGCACGACGATCGGTTTCGGTGCCGACGCGCACATCCGCGGCGTGATGAGCCGCGCGCTGGGGGCGGACCGGGCGGACAACGTGCTCGCCCGCATCACCCCGCAGACGCGCACGGCGGCGCTCGATGCGCTGAAGTGGATGGACCCGCGCACGATCGCCAGCCTGATCGAGCACGAGCATCCGCAGATCGCCGCGCTTGTACTGGCGCACCTCGATCCGCCGATCGCGGCCGACGTGCTGCAACTGCTGGACGACGAGGCACAGGCCGATATCATCTACCGCGTCGCCACGCTCGGCCCGGTCACGTCCGAGGCGCTGGAGGATCTGGAGCGCGTGCTGCTGCGTCAGGTGACGCGCGCATCGAGCGGCGCCACCAGCAGCCGGGGCGGGGCGAGCGAGGCGGCCAAGATCGTCAACAACACCCGCCAGACCGCCGAGCTGCGGATCATCAAGTCGCTCAACAAGCTCGACAAGGGGCTGGCGCGGATGATCGAGGACGAGATGTTCGTGTTCGAGAACCTCAACGACCTCGACGAGAAGGGGCTGGGCACGCTGCTGCGCACGGTGAACAACGATATCCTCGTGGTGGCGCTGAAGGGCGCGGACGAAAAATTGCGCAACCGGATGCTCGGCTGCATGTCCACCCGCGCCGCCCAGTCGATCCAGGACGATATCGCCGCCAAGGGGCCGATGCGGCTGGCCGAGGTGCAGGACGCGCAGAAGGAGATGCTCGCCGTGGCCCGCCAGCTGGCGGACGCGGGCACCATCATGCTCGGCGGCAAGGGCGACGACTATGTCTAGTTTGTGGACCCACGCCAGCGCCGCCGCCGCGTCGCGGATCTGCGCCTTTTCGCACCGGGCGGAGGCGACGCCGTTCACCCCGTGGAGCGCGGCACTGCCCGTAGCGCCCGACGAGGCGGAGGATGACTTCGAGGAGCCGGCGGCGGTGATCGATCCGGCGCAGATCGAGGCCGAGGCGTTCACGCAAGGCTTCGAGGAAGGCCGCCGCGTCGCCGCGCTGGAGATGGCCGGTGAACGCGCGGAGCTTGCCCGGCTGGTCGAGGCGCTCGGCGTACTCCAGCCCGAGGAACCGCACGCGCTGGGCGAGCTGCTGGCCGAGACGGTGGACCGGCTGGTGCGCCAGATCGTCGGCGAGGTGTCGATCGACGGCACCATCCTGGCCGACCGCGCCCATGCCGCCGCCGCGCTGATCGCCGAGGAGAGCGCGCCGAGCCGGATGCGGCTGCACCCGGACGACCACGCCCGGCTGGGCAATGCCCGCATCGGCGTGGAGATGATCGCCGACCCCGCGCTCGCCCCCGGCACCGTGCTGCTGGAAAGCGGCGAGGGGTGGATCGAGGACGGCCCCGACGTGGGCCTCGAAAAACTGCGCGCCGCGCTCGACCGGCTCGGGCTGCCGCGATGAGCCGGCTGGCCGCGCGCGCGGCGGCGATGCTGCACGGCATCGACGTGGCGGCGCAGGGGCCGCGCCGGATCGGCAAGCTCGTGTCGTACGACGGGCTGATGATGGAGGCGACCGGCTTCAACCAGCCGATCGGCAGCGCCGCGCGCGTGATCGACGCCGATGGCCATGCCGCGCGCGCCGAGGTGGTGGGCTTCCGCGGGCCGCGCACGCTGCTGATGGCGCTGGATCACGATGCCCCGCACACCGCCGGCGCGCGGGTGGAGCCGGACGGGCAGGGCGGCTCGGTCAACGTCGGGCCGGAACTGCTCGGCCGGGTGATGGACGCGCTGGGCAACCCGCTGGACGGGCTGGGGGCGATCGGCGGCGGCCACCGCTGGCCGCTGGCCGGGCGCATGGGCAACCCGCTCGATCGCGGGCGCGTGACGACCGCGTTCGACATGGGCGTGCGCGCGGTGAACGCGCTGCTGACGGCGGGTGTCGGCCAGCGCATCGCGATCTGCGCCGGCTCGGGCGTCGGCAAATCCGTGCTGATGGGGCAGATGATCGCGGGGGCCGACGCCGACGTGATCGTGGTGGGGCTGGTCGGCGAGCGCAGCCGCGAGGTGACCGACTTCCTCGCCACCAAGCTCTCCGGCCCGGTGCGGCAGAAAAGCGTGGTGGTGGCGGTGCCGGCCGATCACCCGCCGCTGCTGCGCCTGCGCGCGGCGATGCGCGCCACCGCCATCGCCGAATATTTCCGCGAGGCCGGCCTCAAGGTGCTGCTGCTGATCGACAGCCTGACGCGCGTGGCGCACGCGCAACGCGAGATCGGGCTTTCGCTGGGCGAGCCGCCGACGATGAAGGGCTATCCGCCGTCCGCGCTGGGCCTGATCCCACGCATCGTGGAGCGGGCGGGGGCGGATGCGCGCACCGGCGGCTCGATCACCGCGCTCTACACCGTGCTGGCCGATGGCGACGATACCGACGACCCGATCGTGGATACCGCGCGCGCGATCGTGGACGGGCATATCATCCTCTCGCGCAGTCTGGCGGAGCAGGGCGTGTTCCCGGCGATCGACGTGGGCAAGTCGCTGAGCCGGGTGATGGCCGATATCGTGCCGCCCGCGCACCAGCAGGCCGCCGCGAGCTTGCGCCGGCTGTGGTCGGTGTATGAGGAGAACCGCGATCTGATCCTGATGGGCGCCTACCGCGAGGGCAGCGATCCGGTGATCGACGAGGCGATCCGCCGCCACGGCGAGGTGCTGGAATTCATCAAGCAGGGCCAGAAGGAACGGATCGATCTGCACGATTCGTCAACCATGTTGGCGCAAGGTTTCGGACGATGAAACAAATGCTCCGCAAACGCGCCCGCATCGTGCGGGTCCGCAACGTCCAGCACCTGCAGGCCTCGGCGCAGGCCGCGCAGGCCGAAGGGCGCGTGGCGACGCTGGAGAACAGCGCGGCGCGGCTGGTATCGCTGCGCGGCAGCCTGGAGCCGACGCCGGGCGTGCTGTTCGCCGCCGCGCTGTCCGGCGCGGGCGAACTGTCGATGCGGCTGGATGCGGCGCGCCACGGCATGACCGACGCCATCGTCGAGGCGCGCGCCTCTGCCGGCCGGCTGGCCGAGGCGCGGCTCGCGGCGCGCATCCGGCAGGAGGGCGCGGAGAAACTGGGCGAACAGGCGCGGGCCGCCTATGCCGAATGGCGCGAGAAGAAGCAGGCGACGCCGCACCGCCGCAAGGCGGGGGGCGAGCGATGATCGCGATGTCGTCGATTTCGCCGATCGTGCCGGGCTTGTCTTCCGGCGGTCAGCCGCCGGCGGAGGATGCCACGGTCGCTGCCGCCTTCGGCGCGGTGATGGCCTCGCTGACGCCATCCGCCGGCGCTTCGGCCTCTCCCCCGCCGGCCACGCCGGTCATCCGGACACAGCCGGCCGTGATCGCGCGCAGCGCCGGGGACGGCGACGCGCCGGGCGGCGAGGCCGACGCGAAGGCCGCTGACGATGCCGCGACGGCAGAAGATGCGACCGGTGTGACCACCGATGCCGTGCCTGCTCCGACCGTGATGACGTTGCCCGTCACCGTGGCGCCCGTGGCGCCGATGGTCGTCACCGTGTCGGGCGAGGGTGTGCGTTCGTCCGCAGCCGCGCGGGACGCCGCGACGAACCCGATGGCAGGCAGCAGGAGCGGACGCACTGCATTGCCCGGTCCGGTGGCAACGCCGGGCATCACGATGCAGGTTTCCCTGCCGCAACCGCTGGCTGGACCAGACGTGCGCGAGGGCGTGCCGGATGGCGGCGGTCTGGATCGAGCCGGGCTGTCGGCCGCAGGGGCGCTCGATACGCCTCGCCTTGCGTCGGCGGACGGGCGATCGTCACCGTCGGCCGTGACGGGTGCCCGACCCGCGCCGCGTGGCGTTGCCGGACCCGAAGTGGGTGCAACCGACATGGGTGCGGTTCCGCCGGTCGCCGGGGTGCCGGCCGGCAGCCAGACCGATCGGATCATTGCCGACGGTCGTGGCTCCGGGGCGGTGCTTCCATCCGGACAGATGACATTCGCCGCCGCATCCGACGCCGGTTCGGCACCCGTGGCCGGATCGCTTCCGTTCGCCGCCGCCGTGCTCGATCCGGCGATGACGACACCTGACGTACCTCGGCCTCTCGTTGCGGATGGTGGAGCGACGATGCCGGCGATCGGCGTGCGCGGCGGCAGGGCCTCTGCGGGGAAGGGCGGCGATGCGCCTGTTGTCGCTTCTGCAATCGACCCATCGGCCGGGAGCGCCATCGGCGCGCCGGAAGCAGGTTCGATCGGCGCGCCTATCGCCGATGCTGTCGGCGGGTCCGCTGCGACTTCGGTCGATCCGCAAGGTGCGGACGTCATTGGTATGCTTGTCGCAAATGTCACCGGCACGAAGGTCACCGGTACGCCCGTCGCCGGCACGTCGGGCATGGCGCTTACGGACGCTATCGGCACGCCTGTGAGGGGGGCGATGGTCGCGCCTCTCGCGATCATGACCGGCACGTCCGTTGGAAGCGCGAGCGATACGCCCTTCACCGCGGGTGACGGGATGCTTGCCGCGTCCGATGCGCCCGGCACGATCCCGTCCGCCCTTTCCGTCGCCCAGCCGGCCGGATCGGCAACGGGGGGCGAACCCGTCCCGGCGATCACCGCGAACGCGCCGGCCGCCGATGCGGCGGCGGCGGTGGGGATGATCCCCGTCGGCTTGTCCCCCGATGCGCGGGCGACCGTGTCGGCTGGCGCAGGACCGGTCTCCTCGCCGGCCGCAACGTCTGTACCCGGCCTGTCGGCTTTCGGGCCGGGCGCGACCGGAGGGGCGACGTCGCCATTCGCCGCCGGTGGCGAGAGCGGGACGACGGCCATGACCGGCCTCGATCTCGACGCGATGTTCCCGCTGGCCGGCACCGCGCCGCTGACCGTATCGTTCACGCGAACACCGCACGCCGTGGCACTGGCGACGGCGCCGGTGGCGGACACGGTGGCTGCCGGCGACCTGCTCGCCGACCTCGCACAGCCCGATGACGATGCGTCTTCCTTTCTCCCGGCAGGGCTGGCCGTCGCCGCGCCCGCCGTCACCCCCGCCACCACGATCGGCACCGCCGCGACCGGCCCCGCGGCCGCAGCACCGGCCGACGCCGGCCTCCAGCATCACCTCGATGTCGCGCACGATGGCGCGTGGCTGGACCGGCTGGCGCACGACATCGCCGCCTCGGCCGACCGCGATCAGAAGATGCGCTTCCAGCTCAATCCCGAGCGGCTGGGATCGCTGCAGGTCGAGATCGCCGGCGGCAGCGACGGTGCCTCGGTGCGGTTCACTGCCGACAGCGAGGCGGCGCGCGCGTTGATCGCCGATGCCCAGCCCCGGCTGGTGGCCGAGGCGCGCGCGCAGGGCATGCGGATCGCCGACACGCAGGTCGACCTGTCCGGCCGCAACGGCGGGCAGGGCGGCGGGCAGAGCGGTGCCAATCCGTTCGCCCAAGGGCAGGGGCAGGGCCAGCAGCAGGGCGGTGGCCAGCGAGCGCCGCTGTTCGATCGCCCGACCACGAACCGCCCGATCACGCGCGCCGGGGCCGTGACGGCCGGCGCGGAACGCTACGCATGACGAGGAACGACCGTTGAGCGACGACGCCAAGACCGTGCCTGCCCCCAAGAAGGGCGGCAAGATGAAGAAGATGCTGGTGATCGGCGGCGGCGCGCTGCTGTTGCTGGGCGGCGGTGCCGCTGCCGGCATGTACGCCGGCGGCAAGCTGGGCGGCGGCGGCCACGAGGAGAAGAAGGAAGATCCCAACGCCCCCAAGCTAGTGCTGAAGGAAGGCGAGCACGGCCCGCAGACCGCCAAGGGGCATGACGGTGACAACACGCCCGACGACACCGGGATCTACAAGGCGACCTATTACCCGATCGAGCAGAGCTTCACCTCGAACCTCACGGATACCAACGGCTTCGCCCAATTGGGCCTCGGCGTCTCGACCTATTACGACCAGAAGGTGATCGACAACCTGAAGGAGAACGAGATGCCGGTGCGCTCGGCCATCCTCCTCACGCTCGCCGATCAGGAGGCCGAGGTGCTTTCCACGCCCGAGGGCAAGAAAATGCTCCAGAAAAAGCTTAAGGTCGCTATTAACGATGTTCTGAAACAGACAACCGGGTTCGGCGGGATCGACGACGTGTATTTCACGAGCTTCATCATATCGTGAGCGGCAACGGCGCGCTTTCCGGCGAGGAGGTTTCGGCGCTGATGGCCGGGCTGGAGGAAGCCTCCACCCCCTTCGGTGCGGCGGCGGCCGCGGCCACGGGGGCGGGCAGTGCCGCCGCCCATGCCGCGCGCCCGTTCGCATTGGGCAACGAGGCGTTCCGCCCCAGCGCGCGACTGGCCGGGCTGGAGCGGATGGGCGAGCGGCTGGCGCAGCGTATCCGCACCGTGGTGGAGCCGTTCGCTCGCGCCCGCACGCAGGTGGCGGCCGAGCCGCTGGAGACGCTGCGCTTCGAGGAATGGCGCGCCGCGCTCCCCGGCTTCACCAGCCTCAGCCTCTATCGGTTGCGACCGCTGAAATCGGGCATGCTGCTGGCGATCGATCCCGATTTCGTCGCCTGGCTGGTGGATGCGTTCTACGGCGGCGGCGGCGCGCCGGCCAAGCCCAAGACACGCGAGTTCACCCCCACCGAGGAGCGGCTGCTGAGCCGGCTGGCCGACGGCATCGTCGAGCAGCTGGTGGAGGTGTGGAGCGAGGTGGTGGCGCTGACCCCCGCGCTGGCCTCGCGCGAGACGAACGCGACCTACGCCAGCCTGGTGCGCGCCGACGAGGCGGTGGTGCTGCAACGCTTCACCATCACCCCGGCGCAGGGGCGGGCGGCGGGCGTGTCGATCCTCTATCCGCTCGGCGCGCTGCGGCCGTACGAGGCGCTGCTGGCCGCCAAGGTGCACGACGAGGGCGGCGCGGGCGATGCCGAATGGCGCATGCGGCTGGCCGAGGCGCTGGAGACGGTGCGGCTGCCGGTGCGGTCGGTGCTGGCGCGGCCCGAACTCACGCTGTCGCAGCTCGTGGCGCTGAAGCCGGGTGACGTGATCCCGATCACGCTCAACCCGCGCGTACCGCTGATCGTGGCCAACCGCCGCATCGCAAGCGGCACCATCGGCGAGCAGGACGGGCGCGCGGCGCTGATGATAGACCATGTCGAACGGACGGTGCGATGATCGAGGCGGAAACCGACGTTCCCGAACTGCCGGGTGCGCGCAACTACAAGCTGCTGGCGGATATTCCGCTGCGGTTGTCGGTGGAGGTGGGCAGCACCTCGTTGCGGCTGTCCGAACTGCTCGACCTGTCGGAGGGCAGCGTGGTGGAGCTGGACCGGCAGGCGAGCGAGCTGCTCGACATTCTCGTCAACGGCACGCTGGTGGCCAAGGGCGAGGTGGTGACGATCAACGGCCGCTTCGGCATCCGCGTGGTGGATGTGGTGGCGGCCGACGCACGGCTGGCCGGGCTGGAGCGGCGGGCATGAGGGCATCGCCCGTCGTGGAGCGCGCGGCGTGATGACCGCCTACATCCTGCGGCTGCTGATCCTGCTGCCGCTGGTGGCGGGCATGGCGTTCGGCGCGCTGTGGCTGTGGCGGCGGGTGCAGCCGGGCCTGTCGCTGGGCCAGCGCGACCGCGCGATAAAGGTGGTCGACGCGATTCCGATGGGCGCGACCGGCCGGCTGGCGGTGGTGGAGTTCGGCGGCAAGCGCCTGCTGCTCGCCGTGTCGCGCGGGCGGATCGAGAAACTGGCGGAGACGCCGCTGGCGGGGGCGCCCGCCGTGTCGGTGGTGGGTGACGGCGACGAGGGCGTGGTGGATGGCTGAACCCGCCCTTGCCCCCTTTCCCCAACCTGATTTTTCCTTTCCCCGAGCGAAGTCGAGGGGCCGCGATATGAAACGGTCCATCGGCTTGACGGCGGTGCCTCGACTGCGCTCGGCACAAGAAAAGTGGGGCAGGGGCGTGCCTCGACTTCGCTTGGCGGACGGACGGTGGTGGGCGGCGCTCGCGGCCCTCCTCGCCGCCCTTCTTCTCGCCACGCCCGCCTTCGCGCAGCAGGCCGGCGCACTCGATCGGGCGCTGACGACCATCTCGGGCGACGGCAAGCCGCTGTCGCTGTCGCTCCAGATCCTCGTGCTGATGAGCCTGCTGACGGTGCTGCCGTCGCTGGTGCTGATGATGACGAGCTTTACCCGCATCATCATCGTCCTCTCGATCCTGCGGCAGGCGCTGGGCTTGCAGCAGACGCCGCCCAATCAGGTGCTCGTCGGCCTCGCGCTGTTCCTCTCGCTGTTCGTGATGCGGCCGGCGGTGGACCAGATCAACGCCACCGCCTTCACCCCCTATGGCGCGGGCACGATCCCGATCGAGGAGGCGATCAGCCGTTCGGCGGCGGTGCTGCACGGCTTCATGATCAAGCAGACCCGCCAGACCGACCTGAAGCTGTTCGCCGATCTCGCCAAGGCACCGCCGTTCGCGCGGGCCGCCGACATTCCCTTCTCGATCCTGCTGCCCTCGTTCGTGACGAGCGAGTTGAAGACGGCGTTCCAGATCGGCTTCCTGATCTTCCTGCCGTTCCTCATCATCGATCTGGTGGTGGCGTCCACGCTGATGGCGCTGGGCATGGTGATGCTGTCGCCGGCGATCATCTCGATGCCGTTCAAGCTGCTGCTGTTCGTGCTGGTGGATGGCTGGGCGCTGACGATGGGGTCGCTCGCCGGCTCCTTCGTCACGTAGGGCGCGCGCGGTGGGCCCTGACTATTTCGTCGGCATCGCGCAGCAGGCGCTGTGGATTCTCGCGCTTGCCTGCGCCCCGGTGCTGATCCCGGCGCTGGCGGCGGGCGTGGTGCTCGGCATGATCCAGGCGGCGACCTCGATCAACGAGCAGACGCTCAGCTTCGTGCCCAAACTCATCATCGTGGGCATCGCGCTCGCCATCTTCGGCGGGTCGATCCTGCTGCTGATCGCCGACTTCACCCGCGAGATGTTCGCCCGCATCCCGGACCTGATGCAGTGAGGGGCTGTTCGGAAACTTGCGGAGCAAGTTTCGAGGCGGTGCCGCCAAACCTGTTGCAACGGGTTTCCAAACAGATTTCCGGCGCCGGCCGGCGCGGGCCGGGCTGATGTTTCCGCAGGGCTTCGTCGGGATCGAGGCGCAACTGTGGCTGTGGCTGCTGGCGATGGTGCGGCCGGGCGCCGCCTTCCTCGCCGCCCCCGTGTTCGGCGCGCCCTATGTGCCGGTGCAGCTGCGGCTGATCGTGGCGCTGGCGGTGGGGATACCGGCGGCGGCCGCCGTGCCCTTCGCCATGCCGGACGGCGGGCTGGTGACGATCGCCGGGGCCATGATGGTGTTCGGCGAGGTGCTGGCCGGCCTCGCGCTGGGCTTCGCCGTGCAGATCGGCTTTTCCGCCGCGCTGCTGGGCGGCGAGACGATCGGCAACGCGATGGGGCTGGGATTCGCCGGCATGATTGATCCGGCGAGCGGTTCCTCCAGCCCGGCGCTCGGCCAGTTGCTGTCGATCCTCGGCACCTTCCTGTTCCTGGCGATGGGCGGGCACCTGATGCTCGCCTCGATTATCTTCGACAGTTACCGCGCGTTGCCGCCGGGGCAGGGCTGGCTGGGGGCGGAGAGCGTGCGTGGCCTCGCGATGTTCGGCGGCACGGTGTTCGCCGCTGGCCTCG
Organism: Alterirhizorhabdus solaris; assembly: GCF_007785815.1. GTDB lineage: Bacteria > Pseudomonadota > Alphaproteobacteria > Sphingomonadales > Sphingomonadaceae > Alterirhizorhabdus > Alterirhizorhabdus solaris. The sequence continues at coordinate 15,772 of NZ_VNIM01000051.1, forward strand.
CCATCGCGTTGCCGGTGGGGTTCGCGCTGATCCTCGTGCAGATCGTGATGGGGATGCTGGCGCGCTCCGCCCCGTCGCTGAACCTGTTCGCGGTGGGCCTGCCCGCCACCATCCTCGCCGGCATCGTGCTGCTGGCGATCGGCGCGCCGACGATGGCCGACGCGATCACCGCCTCGCTGCAACGCGGGCTGGATTACGCCATGCAGATCGCGATGGGGCGGTGAGGATCGTCATTCTCCCTTTCCCCGAGCGAAGTCGAGGGGCCGGGCGGGCATTGAAACGTCCGGCCGGGGCTTCTCGGCTGCGCTCGAAGAAGTCCCTCGACTTCGCTCGCGACAAGGGGATGGGGTGGGGGATCAAACCCCATGGCTGAATCCGAGGGCGGCGAGAAAACCGAAGACCCGACCGACAAGCGCAAGCGCGACGCGGTCGAGAAGGGCGATGTCCTCCAGTCCAAGGATCTGGGCACCGCGATGGTGGTGCTGGGTGGCGCTGCGTGGATGGTGCTGGCCGGGCCGTGGCTGGTGGGCGCGCTGCGCGACATGCTGGCGGACGGGCTGCGCTTCGATGCCAATTCGCTGCGTACGTTCGACCCGGCGGAGGCGTTCTGGCGGCTGGGGGCGGCGGTGGTGATGCCGCTGGCCACGTTGTTCGCGATCACGCTGGTGGCGGCGATCGGCACGCCCGCGATCCTCGGCTCGCTCGGCTTCCGCTGGAGCGCGATGGGTTTCAAGCCGGACAAGATGAACCCGATCAGCGGCCTTGGCCGAATGTTCGGGCTGAACGGGCTGATGGAGCTCGGCAAGTCGATCGCCAAGGTCGCGTTGCTCGGCGGGGTGGCGTGGTGGCTGCTGGCGGGGCAGGCGGACCGGCTGGTGACGCTGGGCCAGCAGGATCTCGTCGCGGCGCTGGGCGATCTCGGCCAGAGCTTCGTGATGGCGGTGCTGGTGATGGCGCTGGCGCTGGCGCTGATCGCGGGGGTGGATATCCCCACCCAGATCATCCGGCGCGGCGGCCGCCTGCGGATGAGCAAGCAGGAGGTGAAGGACGAGCACAAGCAGAGCGAGGGCAGCCCCGAACTGAAGGCGCAGATCCGCCGCCGCCAGCATGAGGTGCTGAAGGGCTCGGCGCGGCAGGCGGTGTCGGACGCCACCGTGGTGCTGACCAACCCGACGCATTTCGCCGTCGCGCTGCGCTATCGGCCCGGCGTGGATGCCGCCCCGACGGTGGTGGCGCGCGGGCGTGGCGCCACGGCGGACGCCATCCGCGAACTGGCCGACGAGCTGGCGGTGCCGATGCTCGGCTATCCGCAACTGGCACGCGCGCTCTACTTCACTACCCGCACGGGGCAGGTGATCCGCGACGACCTGTATCTGGCGGTGGCGACGGTGATCGCCTTCGTCTTCAACCTGGATGCGGCGATGGCCGGCGGTACGGACATGCCGGTGCGGCCCGACATCGACGTGCCGAAGGGCGCAAGGTTCGACGAGGACGGGCACCCGGATGGGTGAGCGGTGCCTCCCCGTCATCCCCGCCCCGTGCCGGGGTGCAGCTGGGTGTAACCGTGCCGTGTCGTCGATTGTGCACCGATCGCGGCCCGGTGGACCCCGGCACGGGGCCGGGGTGGCGGCGCGCGTGATGACGCCGGATGTCACCCAAATCCTTAAGGCCGCCCGTGCGATGCCGTTAACAGCCATGAAACGGGGTGACCGACCATGACTTCAATCGCATCATCGCTGGGCGTGGGATCGGGCCTCGATACGACGTCGATCGTCGAGAAGCTGACGGCTGCCGTGAAGGAGCCCAAGGAAGCTGCGATCAAGAAGCGCGAGACGACCAACACCGCCAAGATATCGTCGCTGGCCAGTGCGGTCAGCGGGATCGATACCTTCTCCACCTCGCTCACCGCGCTGATTTCGGGCGGCACCTTGTTCACCCAGCCCAATTCGTCGGACACGTCGATCGTCTCGGCCAGCGCCATCGCGGGCGCGCGGATCGGCAACCTCTCGGCCACGCTGGAGATCAAGCAGCTGGCGCAGGCGCAGACGGTCGTCTCCGGCAACCTCGGCGGGAACACCGCCACCGTGGGGGCGGGTACACTGACGCTGACGACCGCCAACGGCACGTTCGACATCACGACGAGCGAGACCGACACGCTGGACGATCTGGCCAAGAAGATCAGCGGCGCGGGTGCGGGCCTGGCCGCCAGCGTGGTGCAGGACAGCAAGGGCGCCCGGCTGGTGGTGAAAAGCGCCACCGGCGCGGCCAAGGCGTTCACCGTCACCACCGATGCCGCCGCCGACGGCCTCGGCCGCTTCACCTACGATGCCGCCGCGACGAGCAACCCGACGAGCCTTGCGCAAAAGCCGCAGGATGCGACGATCGTGTACGACGGGGTGGAGGTGACGCGGGCGACCAACAGCATCTCCGACCTCGTGCCCGGCGTGAAGCTGGACCTGAAAAAGGCGGCCGAGGGCACCACGGTGACGCTGGGCACCACCCGCCCGACCACCGCGATCACCAACGCCGTCACCGATTTCGTCGACACGTACAACGCGCTGAAGTCGATCCTCGACGAGGCGACGGCATCACGCGCGGCGGATGGCAGCGGCGGCGGCCCGCTGCGCGGCGACTATGGCATCCGCGACATGCAGCGGCAGTTGAGCAAGCTGACCTCCACCGTGCTGGGTGGCAGCGGCACTGGGCCGAAGACGCTGGCCGAGATCGGCGTGAGCACCAACCGCGACGGCTCGCTCGCGCTCGATACCGCCAAGCTGAACTCGATGCTCGCCAGCGACCCGGACGGGGTGGAGGCGCTGTTCAACCCGACGCAGACGAGCAGCAGCCCGCTGCTGAAGATCGGCAGTGTGGTGGGGCGCACCGCACCCGGCAGCTACAAGATCGAGAACGTCACCACCTCGCCGCTGGCCGGCACGATCGCGGGGTTCCCGGCGCTCGTCTCCGGCACCAGCCTGATCGCGTCCGCCTCCTCGCCCGCCGCCGGCCTCGTGCTGAACGTGAGCGGCGACGTGGCGAGCGCCACCATCACCATCGATGCCGGCATCGGCGGCGCGCTGAAGGCGATCCGCGATTCGCTGCGCGGTACGGACGGCGCGCTCGCCACCGCGCAGGCGGCGGCCAAGAAGGAAACCACCCCCATCCCCGATGCAGGGCTAAAGAGGGAGGAGGGGGTGCCCGCCTACAGCAACCGCCTGTCCACCTCGTTCGGCACGATGGACACGCGCGTGGCGGCCTACAAGGCCACCCAGAGCTATCTGGACCAGCAGATCAAGCTGTGGACCAACGACAGCTAAAACTGCCGTCCGATCGACCGTAAACCTAACTGACAGAGCATGGCGGCGCGGTTCGCGGCCATGAGGGGAAAATCATGTACAAGCCGTTCGGAAGCTATGGCCGCGCAGGCGCGCAGTATCGCCAGATCGACGTTTCCACCCGCGTGGAAGGCGCCTCGCCGCACCGGCTGGTGGCGATCCTGTACGAGGAACTGCTCGTGTCGATCGCCACGATGGGCCAGGCGATCCGCGTGGGCGACATCGTGCGCCGGGGCGAGAGCCAGTCGAAGGCGCTGGCCATCGTCGGCGGGCTGGAATCGGGCCTCGATTTCGAGCAGGGCGGCGAGATCGCCCGGCTGATGGTGACGATCTATGCCGAAACCAAGCGCCTGCTGATCCGCGCCGCGCGAGAGAACGACATGGCGCCGAGCGACGAGGCCCGCAAGCTGGTGGCCGAGATCGCGACCGCCTGGAACGCGATCGCCTGATCCTCTCCAGGGTGTGACGCGCGCCACTGCGCGCGGGCATCGGGCAGGGCACGAAGGATGCGCGTCGCAGCATCCATCGGAGACAGACCCCATGGCCACCCGACCCGACCCCATCCGCCTGATCCACGACAATGATCCCGCCTGGATCATCGAACTGTGGCTGCGGATCCACGACGGCCGCCCCGCCCCGGTCACGGCGGAGCGGATCAACAAGGCGGCGCTGGAAGCGCTAAGAGCGCTCTCCGCGCATCTCGAACCGGGCAAGCAGCGCGCGGTGAAGGCGGCGCTCGACTGATCCGCCGGCGAACGCGGCGTCGGCCCGGCCGCCGCCGCGTTCGCGGATTAACCCGCCGCCGTATGAACTTAACCGGCGCATCGACGGTTCTGGGTCGGCACACCCGCCATGCGGCGGCGACGATCCGGAGGCGACCAATGGTAGACGAAGGCACATCGCGCAGGGCGATACTCGGCGGGGCGGCGATCGGGCTGGCGGCTGCCGCCGGGCCGGCACTGGCGCAGGGCGGGGCGGCGATGGCGGCCGGCGGGACATCCCCGGCGACACCGCCGGTGCCGCTGCGCGATCCACGCACCAAATATACCAGCACGCCCTTCCCCGAGCAGCGCCAGCCGTGGCCGGCGCTGCAATCCAAGATGACGCCCCGGCCCGATTGCGGCGAGACGAGCTACCGTGGTTCAGGCCGGCTCGCCGGGCGCAGGGCGCTGGTGACGGGCGGGGACAGCGGCATCGGCCGCGCCGCCGCGATCGCCTTCGCCCGCGAGGGGGCGGACGTGGCGATCAACTATTACCCCACCGAGGAGCCGGACGCGCGCGAGGTGGCGGACCTGATTCGCCAGGCCGGGCGCAAGGCGGTGCTGATCCCCGCCGACATCCGCACCCAGCGCGCGTGCGAAAAGGTGGTGGCCGATGCGGTGAAGGGGCTGGGCGGCCTCGACATCCTCGTCAACAACGCCGCCTACCAGCAGAGCAAGGTGGACATCAGCGAGATCAGCGACGAGCAGTTCGTCCGCACGTTCGAGACGAACATCTTCGCCATCTTCCGCATCAGCAAGGCGGCGATCCCGTCGCTGCCGGCAGGCGCGGTCATCATCAACACCGGTTCGGTCAATTCCTATGATCCGGGCGAGGAACTGCTCGACTACGCCTCCACCAAGGGCGCGATCCTGATCTTCACCAAGGGGCTGGCCAAGCAACTGGCGAAGAAGGGCATCCGCGTGAACATGGTCGCCCCCGGCCCGATCTGGACGCCGTTGCAGGTGGCAGGCGGTCAGTTGCCGGGCAAGCTGGGCGAATTCGGGCAGGATACGCCGCTCGGGCGCGCGGGCCAGCCGGCCGAACTGGCGGGGCTGTACGTGGCGTTGGCCGAAGATACGGCGAGCTTTTCCACCGGCACGGCAGTGGGCGCGCATGGCGGGCACGGCAACCCGTAAGGTCGTGAGGCGGGCGGCATGGTTGTCGCCCGCCCCTCACGCTCGATCAGACGTCGAGGTTCGCCACCGACAGCGCGTTTTCCTGGATGAATTCGCGGCGCGGCTCCACCACGTCGCCCATCAGGCGCGTGAAGATTTCGTCCGCCACATCGGCCTGCGCGACCTCCACCTGCAGCATTGCGCGGTTGGCCGGATCGAGCGTGGTTTCCCACAACTGTTCCGCGTTCATCTCGCCCAGACCCTTGTAGCGCGAGATCGCCAGCCCCTTGCGCCCGGCGGCGAGGATCGCGTCGAGCAGTTCGGACGGGCGCGTTACCGGCTTGCCGCGCGTATCGACCGGCGGGGCGTCGTCGCCCTCCGCCGGCTTGTCCGCGGCCTTGAGCGTCACGAGGCGGGCGGGGCGGGCGTAGCTTTCGGCCTGTTCGGCCGCCAGCGCGTGCAGCTTGCGCGCCTCGGCCGAGGCGACGAACGCGCCGTCGATCACGTGATGATCGGCGACCCCGCGCCACATCCGGCGGAAGTGATAGCCGCCGTCGTCGGTCGCCGAGCCGGACCAGCTGGCCTCCAGATCGGCGCGGCCCGCCCATGCCGCCACCGCCGCCGCCGAGGCGTCGCGATCGCGGTTGGCCGGATCGAGCGCGCCGAGCAGCGCCAGCGCCTCCACCAGCGCCGCATCGTAGCGGCGCGGCGCATAGGCCATCAGCGTCCGCATCCGCCGCGCGTGATCGACCAGCGAGCGCAGGTCCGCGCCCGATCGCGTGCCCTCGGCGCTTTCCAGCACCATCAGCCCGACGCCGGCATCGACGAGATACTCGTCGAGCGCGTTATTGTCCTTCAGATAGACCTCGGACCGGCCCTTGGCGACTTTGTACAGCGGCGGCTGGGCGATGTAGAGATGTCCGCCGGTGATGATTTCCGGCATCTGGCGATAGAAGAACGTCAGCAGCAGCGTGCGGATATGCGCGCCGTCCACGTCGGCATCCGTCATGATGACGATCTTGTGGTAGCGCAGCTTGGCGATGTTGAAGTCGTCGCGGCCGATGCCGGTGCCCATCGCCTGGATCAGCGTGCCGACTTCCTTGGAAGACAGCATCCGGTCGAACCGCGCGCGTTCCACGTTCAGGATCTTGCCCTTGAGTGGGAGGATCGCCTGATACTGGCGGTCGCGCCCCTGCTTGGCCGATCCGCCGGCCGAGTCACCCTCGACGAGGAACAGTTCGGACTTGGCGGGGTCGCGCTCCTGACAGTCGGCCAGCTTGCCGGGCAGCGAGGCGATGTCCATCACCCCCTTGCGGCGGGTGAGTTCACGGGCCTTCTTGGCGGCCTCGCGCGCGGCGGCGGCGTCGATCACCTTCTGCACGATCGACTTGCCGTGCGCGGGGTTCTCCTCCAGCCACTCCGCCAGCTTGTCGGCGATCAGCGATTCCAGCGGCTGGCGCACCTCGGACGAGACGAGCTTGTCCTTGGTCTGCGATGAGAATTTCGGGTCGGGCAGTTTTACCGAGACGATCGCGGTCAACCCCTCGCGCATGTCGTCGCCGGTCAGCGTCACCTTCTCCTTCTTCAGGAGGCCGGACTTTTCGGCATAGTTATTGATCGTGCGGGTCAGCGCGGCGCGGAATGCGGCCAGATGCGTGCCGCCGTCGCGCTGCGGGATGTTGTTGGTGAACGGCAGGACCTGCTCGTAATAGCTGTCGTTCCATTCCAGCGCGACGTCGATGCCCACGTCGTCGCGCTGGCCGTGGACCATGATCGGCTCCGGCATCAGCGAGGTCTTGGCGCGATCGAGATATTTCACGAAGGCGGCGGTGCCCCCCTCGTAGAACAGTTCCACCTCGCGGCGCTCGGCATGGCGCGCGTCGATCAGGAACAGGCGCACGCCCGAATTGAGGAACGCCAGCTCGCGGTAGCGATGCTCCAGCTTGTCGAAATCGAAGTCGGTGATCTTGAACGTGTCGGCGCTGGGCGTGAAGGTGACGCGCGTGCCCTTCTTGCCGTTGGCCGGGCCGACCACGCGCAGCGGCGCCACGGCATCGCCGCGACGGAACTGCATGGTATGCTCCTCCCCGTCGCGCCAGATCGTGAGATCGAGCACGTCGGACAGCGCGTTCACCACCGACACGCCGACGCCGTGGAGGCCGCCCGACACCTTGTAGGCGTTGCTGTCGCTGGCGTTATCGAATTTTCCGCCGGCATGAAGCTGGGTCATGATGACCTCGGCGGCGGAAACGCCCTCCTCGCTGTGGATGCCGGTGGGGATGCCGCGGCCGTTGTCCTCCACCGAGACCGAGCCGTCGGGGTTGAGCGTGATCTCGATCCGGTCGCAATGGCCGGCCAGCGCCTCGTCGATCGCGTTGTCCGATACCTCGAACACCATGTGGTGCAGGCCGGAGCCGTCGTCGGTATCGCCGATATACATGCCGGGGCGCTTGCGGACCGCATCGAGGCCTTTCAGAACCTTGATCGAATCGGCGCCGTAATCGTTCGTCTGGGGAGTGCTTGCCATCGGCGGCATATAGGGATTCGGGGGGCGGAACGAAAGCGTTTTGGGGGTGCCGTAGCACCCCTGTGCCAGCGCAAGCGGGAGGGATCAGCCGCCTTCCATCACAGCCCCGCCCGATACCGTCAGGCGCGTCGCCTTCGCGCCGATCCCGTCGAACAGGGCGGCTTCCGTCCCCGTCATCCACACCTGCCCGCCGGCCGCCGCCAGCCGATCGAACAACGCGGCGCGGCGCAGCGGGTCGAGGTGGGCGGCGACCTCGTCCAGCAGCAGGATCGGCCGCCGCCCGCTCGCCTCGGCCACCAGATCGGCGTGGGCCAGCACGATGCCGAGCAGCAGCGCCTTCTGCTCGCCGGTGGAGCAACGGCCGGCTGCCTGCGCCTTGTCCAGATGCGTGACGGCCAGATCGCTGCGGTGCGGGCCGGCCAGCGTGCGCCCGGCGGCGGCATCGCGGCCACGCCCGGCGCGCAGGTCGGCGGCGAGCGCGGCGTGCGCGTTCGGGGCCGGGCGCCAGCCTTCGATCGCCAGCCCGGCGCGCGCGAACGGGCCGGCGGGCTGTCCGGCCAGCCGTGCCGCAAGCGCCGCCACCGTACGGTCGCGCGCGGCGGCGACGGCCGCGCCATGCTCGGCCATGCCCGCCTCCAGCGCCGCGAGCCACGCGGGATCTGCCCCCTCCGGCTCGGCCAGCAGCTTGTTGCGCGCGCGCATCGCCGCCTCGTAGCGGGCGGCGTGCTGGCCGTGGCCCGGCTCCAGCGCCAGCACCAGCCTGTCGAGGAAGCGCCGCCGCCCGCTCGCGCCCTCGCCGAACAACCGGTCCATCGCGGGGGTGAGCCACAGCAGCGCCAGCCATTCGCCGAGCGCATTGGCGGCGGCCCCCGCGCCGTTGATCCGCACCTGCCGCCGTTCGGGCGCGGTGGCGAGCGTGCCGGTGCCGATCTCGATCGCGCCCGCCGGCAACGCCAGCTGCGCCGCCACCGCAAAGCCGCCCGGCCCGTGCCCGCGCGCCATCTCCGAGAGGGTCGCCTGCCGCAACCCGCGCCCGGGGGCGAGCAGCGAGACGGCTTCGAGCAGGTTCGTCTTGCCCGCGCCATTCTCCCCGGTCAGGATCACCAGCCCCGGCCCCGCCTCGATCGCGGCATCGGGGTAGGAGCGGAAATCGGTGAGGCGGAGGCGGGTGACGGCCATCGCTCCTCCCTAGCCGGCTGGCCGCCGCGCGCCACCCCTTGCCGCGCGGGCGGGCGGGCCTAAGGTCTGTTGCTTCACCCGGAGACACCCATGCGCCACGTCCTCGCCTTCGCTTTCGCCCTGCTGGCCGCAGCCCCGGCCACCGCCGGCGTGCGCGCCACCTATGCCACGCCGGGCGAGGCGAACCCGCTGGTGGTGGAGGTGGCGGACAATGGCGACGCGCGGGTGGGCGAGGCCGGCGGGGACGATTACGGCCTGCTGGTGGGCGGGCAATTCTACATGGTCGGCGGCAAGCCGGGCGAATGGACGGTGGCGCGCATCGCCGACATCGCCCGCGCCATCGACGGCACGCTCGGCCCGACTCTCGGCGGCGCGATCTTCGGCGATGTCCTCGCCGCCGCCGGCCCGCCCGCACCGAAGGCCACGATCCGCAGCACGGCGCAGGGCAGCCGCACCGTGGGCGGGCAGCGCGGCACGGTCTACGCCGTCGCCGGCCTCGATCATGAGAAACCCGACGCCACGATCGAGGTGGTGGCGAGCGACGATCCCGCGCTGCGCCCGGTCGGCCGCGCGCTGGAAGGTTTCATGAACGCCGCGATGATCCCCGCCGCGCCGCTGCTGGGCGCCGGCGCGGGCGAGCTGATCGCCGAGACGCGGGTGATCTTCGCGCTCGGCACGCCGCTGTCGTCCGCCGGGCGCTTCACCTTGCAGAAGGTGGAGCAGGGGACGATCCCGCCCGCGCGCGTGGCGCTGCCCGACGCGCCCGTCACCTACGAGACGCTGCTGACGAAGATGCGCGCGCTGGTGCCGGGGAAGGCGAAATGACGATGCGGGCGATGGCCCTCATGGCGCTGCTGATCGGCGGCGCGCAGGCCGAGGCGGGGGTCCGCGCCAGCTACCGGATCGCGGAGGAGAAGACGCCGCTGATCGTCGAGATCGCCGACAACGGCGATGCCAGCTTTGCACAGCCGGGCGGGGAGGTGCGGGTGGTGGTGATGGGCGGCCACGCCTTCATCGTCGGAGAGTTCGACGATGGCTTGCAGACCGTCAGCCTGATGGACCTCTCCCGCGCGTTGCAGAAAACCGGAACGCCGAGGCTGGAGCTGGACGAGCCGATCCCGGCCATCTCCCCCGCGCTCGACAATCTCGTCGCCAGGCCCGTGGGTACCCGGTCGGTGGCCGGCGTCAGCGGGACGGTCTACCGGATGACGGCCGGCAAGGGCGTGACGATCGAGGGCGGCGACGAACTGGTGGCCACCGGCGCGCCGGAACTGCGATCGATCGGCAAGGCGGCCGAGGTGATCCTTGCCGAGGGCGGCGGCGTGCTCACACTCTTCGAGGAGGCCGGCCCGTTCGTGGCGCGCGCCGTGCGCCTGCTCAGTCGGCTGGTGACGCTGGGGACGCCGCTGGAATGGAAGGGCATCTACGAATTGCGCGGGCTGGAAACGGTCCGCATCCCACCGGAGACGATCGCGCTGCCCGGCCCGCCGGTATCCCCGGAGGCGCTGGTCGCTCGGATCAGGGCGCTCACGCCGGGCACCTGATCGGGCGGGGTGGCGAGCGGAGGTTCGGCTGGTGCCGCACCCGAGCTGTCGGTCTGGAACGTGCGTTCGCCTGATCTTGCACGTCCCGTCGAAGGCGCAGTGCCGTTCACGAGGGGCAACGGCCGGCGGTTGCCGGAGCCACGTCTCCGATCGTCACCGCGCCGGTCCGGCCGGCGCGGTGTAAAGGGCTGGATTCAGACCCGCATCGGCATCAGCACGTACAGCGCCGGCGCGGTGTCGTTCTCGCGGATCAGGGTGGGGGCGGCGGCGTCGGCGAGGTGGACCTCCACCGAATCACCCTCGATCTGGCCGAGGATGTCCATCAGATACCGCGCGTTGAAACCGATCTCGAATTCCGTCGAAGTGTAGGCGCCGGGCACTTCCTCCGCCGCCGTGCCGTTCTCCGGGCTGGTGACGGACAGCGTGATGCGGTCTCGCTCCAGCGCCATCTTCACCGCCCGCGTCTTCTCGCTGGCGATGGTCGCCACGCGGTCGACACCCTGCATGAAGCTCTTGGGGTCGAGCTTGAGCAGCTTGTCGTTGCCGGTCGGAATGACGCGCGAATAATCGGGGAAGGTGCCGTCGATCAGCTTGGAGGTGAGGATCGCGGTGCCCAGATCGAAGCGGATCTTGGTGGGGGAGAGCGAAACCTCGATCGTGCCGTCCACCTCGTCCAGCAGCTTGCGCAGTTCGGCCACGCATTTGCGCGGCACGATCACGTCGGGCATCCCCTCGGCCCCTTCCGGGCGCGGCACGGTGACGCGGGCGAGGCGGTGACCATCGGTCGCGGCCGCCTTCAGTACCGGGGTGCCATCGGCCTCCGCCACGTGCAGGAAGATGCCGTTCAGATAATAGCGCGTCTCCTCGGTGGAGATGGCGAAGCGGGTCTTGTCGATGATCTGCTTCAGCGTGGCGCAGGGCAGCTCGAACTTCGTCGGCAGCTCGCCCTCGGCGATCACGGGGAAGTCGTCGCGCGGCAGGGTGGAAAGGTTGAAGCGCGCGCGGCCGGCCACGATCAGCATCTTGCCGTCCGCCGCGGTGATCTGCACCTGCGATCCCTCCGGCAGCTTGCGCGCGATATCGAACAGGGTGTGGGCCGAAACGGTGGTGGCGCCGGGCGTGTCGACCGTGGCGGCGGCGGTATCCACCACCTGCAGGTCGAGATCGGTCGCCATCAGCTTGAGCGCGCCATCGGCCGAGGCCTCGATCAGCACGTTCGACAGGATGGGGATGGTGTTGCGCCGTTCGACCACCGACTGCACGTGGCTGAGGCATTTCAGGAGTGTCGCCCGCTCGATCGTCGCCTTCATGTCGTCCCCAGTCTTACCGCCCCGTATGCGCGCGGACGGGCGTTATAGCGCGGGAGCAAAAGGAGGCCAGCGGATTTCCTCACGAGTCTATGTCGGCGAAGAGTGTCGACTCGCGTCCGCTCACCCACCATGTCCGGCCGGTGACGGTACCGCTGAAACCACCGAGCAGGCCAAGCCAGTAGGTCTGGATATTGTCGCCGATGAGCATCATGCACATGACGGGAACCGACAAGCCCGCGATCCCGCCGCCGATTATGTAGGCCGTCGCGCTCTCCCGTCCGGCCCTGCGAAGCAGCGCGGTGAATGGCAGGCCGATCAGGAGGCTGCACGTCAGGACGATGGGAAGTGCGATGATGAAGGGCAGCGTCGCCAGATAAAGCCCGGTCAGCAAGCCTCCGTGCATGGCGACACTGAACCCGACGAAGGAGGTGATGAGCATCAACGGCACGGCAGGCGCGAGCGATCCGACCAGCACCGATTTGACGAACGCCCGCATCCGTCCGTTCAACCAGAGGCGAGAAGGGCGGGCAAGGCCTATGGCCCCGCCCGCCCCGCTCGGATCAGAAGCGGAAGCCGAAGCCGCCGACGACCTGGTTGCGCGACAGGCCGTCCTCGTAGTTCGAGTAGCGATACTCGGCCTTCACATAGCTGTTCGGCCCGATCGCATATTCCGCACCCGCGCCGACGCGCACGCCGTCGAAGTTGCCGCGATCGAGCGTCGTCTCGGTCGTCCCGTTGTCCGAGGTCAGCTTGAAGCGAGCATTGGTATAGCCGGCCTTGGCGTAGAGCAGGACGTTGCTCCCCACCACGGTGCCGACACGGCCGCCGACGTACAGGTCGCGCGCGGCCTTGGCGCACAGGCGCGGGTTGAGCGCGGTCTGGGCGCCGGCACATGCCTTCACGTTCGAATCGGCGAATTCGCCTTCGAGGCCGACCAGCAGGCCGCCGCGCTGCACGTCGTAGCCGCCGGCGACGCCGTAGTTGACGTCGTCGTCATGCCCGCCGTTGGCGCCGATGCGATCCCAGCCGACGATGCCTTCGACGCGGGCGCCGGTGAACGGCGCTTCCTGCGCCAGCGCCGGGGTGGCCACGGTCGTCGCCGCGATCAGGGCGAGGGTGAGATTACGCATGTTGAACTCCGTTCGATGATGGTCGCGCCGCACGGGGCGGGGCCGCTCCAAGCGCATGGTGATCCTGTCGGCTGCATGAACGAAGCCGGATCGCCCGCCGGGTGTTGCATCGCCGCCACAAAGCCCCGATGGAGCGGGAATGGGCCTTTTCGTGCGACTTTCGCTGCCATTGCTGATCCTTGCCGTCACCACCGGCGCAGCGCCCGCGCGGGAGACGCTGGGGCTGTACGAAAGCTGGGCCGCGTTCCGCGATACGGCCCCGCCGCGCTGCTACGCCATCGCCGAGCCGGTGAGCGCCCGCGTGGCGGCGGGGCGGCCGTTCGCCACGATCGCCTAC
>NZ_VNIM01000052.1 GCF_007785815.1 Alterirhizorhabdus solaris
CAACTCCACGCTGCCATCGGTCGCCTCGCGCACCGGCGCGACCGATGGCAGCGTGGAGTTGAGGCCCACCGTGCGGCTGGCGACCGGCACCGGCTTGGGGTCGCTGTCCCAGTCGTTGATGCGGTTGCGCACGCGGCGGTAATTGATCGCCGGATCGTACAGCGGGCCGCTGTCCAGCCCCAGATCGCGCGCCTCGGCCTTGCCCATCGCGGCCAGCAGCGCGAAGCCGGCGACATAGGCGTCGCGCCGCGCGCTCACCAGCGTGACCCGGCTGTTGAGCAGTTCCTGTTCGGCGTTCAGCACGTCGAGCAGGATGCGGTTGCCGACGCCCTGTTCGGCGCGCGTGCCTTCCAGCGCCAGCTCGTTGGCCGACACCGCCGTCAGCGAGGAACGGACGACATCTTCCGAGGCGCGCAGGCGGGCGTAGGCCGTGCGCGTGTCGGCCACCACCGATCGCTCGGTCTGGGTGATCGCCTCCAGCGTGCTGCTCTTGCGTGCCTGCGCCTGACGCACGCGGGCGCCCGGCTCCCCGCCCTGGAACAGCGGCAGGCTCACCTGCACGCCGCCGGTGGCTGTCTTGTCGCGCTGTACGAACACCTGCCCCAGCCCGGTATCGCCCAGCGTGCCGAGATAGTCGGTGTAGGCACCACTGAGAACGGCGTTGACGCGCGGCATCCGCAGCGACCGCGCGACGCCGATATCATACTCCGCCGCGCGACTCTGCTGGCGGGCCGTCTCCAGCGCCGGGTTGTTGTCCACCGCCACGTCCACCGCGTCGTCCGGATTGGTGGGGAAGGGGGGCAGCGGCGGCGGCGGTTCGAGGTTTTCGGGGAACTTACCGACGATCCGCAGGTAATTCTCGCGGCTGGCCTGCAACTGCGCCTCCGCGCTCTGCAACTGGCTGCGGGCCACCGCCAGCCGCGCATCGGACTGCGCGACGTCGGTGCGGGTCAGGTCGCCCACCTCGAACCGGTCGCGCGAGGCACGCAGGTTCGTCTCCAGCACGCGCACGTTGCCGCCGTTCAGCTCCACGATCGACTGGTCGCGGATCACGTCCATGTAGCCCGCCGTCGTCTCGACGAACAGGTTGGCCTCGGTGGAGCGGAGCTGGCCGCGTCCGGCATCGACACGTGCATCGGCCGCGCGGATGGCGTTGCGCACCTGCCCGCCGGCATAGACCGGCACGGAAACCTGCGTGTTCACCCCGAACGACCGTTTCGGCGCGGCGAAGCTGTTGGCGGATCGCTTGAAGAATTCATTGTACGAACTGCTCGCGGCGATATCGGGCAGCCCCGGTGCGCGGGCGATGGCGACATCCTCGTCGGTGGCGCGCAGGTTGGCCCGTGCGCCGGCCAAAGTGGGGTTGGTCGTATAGACGCGGGCAAAGGCCTCGCGCAGCGTGTCGGCGCAGGCCGGCCCGGCCGCGACGCCCCCCGCCAGCGCCATCGCGACGCCCGCCAGCAACAGCCCGCGCATCGCCACCGCCCCGCCGATCAGAAGCTGAAGACGGCGGGTTTTGCGAAACCGGGCAGCGGCACCGCCTCGGCATCGGCGAAGGCGATCGTGCCGAAGCCGTCACCGGCGCGACGGCCGACCACCAGCCGGGCGACGCCGCGATCGAACAGCCCGGCCACCAGCCGGCCGTTGTCGGCCAGCTGCGCCACGATCGCCGGCGGGATGGCCTCGACCACGCCGTCGATCACGATCAGATCATAGGGGGCGGCCGCCGCCCAACCCTCGACCAGCGGGCCGGTGACGGCGCTGACGTTGGCGGCGGGCGCGGCGCGCGCGATCGCGGGCAGCGCGGCATCTTCCTCCAGCGCCACGACCGAGCCGACCAGCAGCGCCAGCAATGCGGCCGTGTAGCCGCTGGCCGCACCGACGATCAGCGCGCGGTCGCCGGGCAGCGGCGCCGCCTCGGTCAGCATCCGCCCGGTCGACATCGGCAGATTGAGCGCGCGCCCGCCACCCAGCGGCACGGCGCGATCGGTATAGGCGAAGGCGGCCTGCGCCGGCGGCACGAATGCCTCGCGCGGCACCACGCGCATGGCATCCACCACCCGTGCGTCGTTCACCGCCGCCGTGCGCAACTGGTTGGAGACCATCGTGCTGCGCATCGCCGCAAAATTATGATCCGGCACTTGATCCGTCATCGGGCCGCTCTGCCTGTTACTTGGATGAACCATGCGATCCGTCGCACGACTGTCTTAGCCGCGCAATACACCAAATCGCGCGTTCGCTTCTATAGCCTTGGCGGCGGGCTGCAACCCGGATGATGCCGGGACGCCCTTGTGCCCTGCGGGTTTGACAAGCGCGCCGAATCGCCCCATTTGCGCGCCCTGCCACGCATCGAGGCCCGATGGCGGAGTGGTGACGTAGAGGACTGCAAATCCTCGCACCCGGGTTCGATTCCCGGTCGGGCCTCCAGGCGGTGCGCGATATGGCGCAAAAGCGTGGATCGTGCGTTCGATGTTCTCCCGCAGAGGAGGACAGCATGGCCGATACCCCCCAGGATTCGAAACAGACCCCGCCCGCCGGCAGCCCGCCTGCCAACGAACCCGGACCCGCGCCGCTGACCCCGGCAGCCGACCCTGACGCCGACCACGGTGCAGGCGGGGATCCGTTGATCGAAGGTCCGTAACGGGTCGCCTGTATTCCCCCGCCACGCGAACGATGGCGGGGGAACATGCTATCAAGGCCGCAGCCGCTCGATCGCCTGTGCCAGCGCCACGTATAGCTTGCCCATGTCGGCGGAGAGCAATGTCACCCCCAGCAGCGACCCGTCGCGGGTCGACAGGATCTGGCGCAGCATCGCCTCGAACTCGCCGATGTAGCGGTTCACCTGCTCACGGAACAACGTGTCGTCCTCGTAGCGGCGGGCGGTCTCCTTTGCCTCCGCCGCATCCACCAGCCGCGAGGCGCGGCGGGTGAAGACGCCGCGATCGCCCTTCAGATAGGCCGCCCACATCGTATCCGGCACGTCGCTGGAAAGCAGCTTGGGCACGTCGATCGAAATCGAGTTGAGCTGGTCGATCAGCCGCGCGACCCGGCTCGATACGGCCTCGTCGTTGGTTGCCGCCGGGTGACCGCCGGCATCGGCGATGCGGCGTTCGATGCGGTCGGTGCTGGTGGCGAGCGTGTTGATCTGCGCGTCGATCCGGCGGCCGGCATCCTCGGCGGCGGCGGCGGCGCGATCGGCCAGCGCGGCGATTTCCGCCAGTCGCGTCTCCACCTGACCGCCCACGCGCTCGCTCATCGCCCGCGCGCTTTCCTCGCCCAGCCGGGCGGCGGCGTCCTCGATCACGGTGGCGAAGGCGCGGCCGGCATAGTCCGCCGCCTGCGTGGCCGTTTCCCGCACGCGCAGCAGCGCCGCAACCAGTTTCGGCGCCGCGCCCTCGGTCAGCGTGCCGGCCTGCGTCGTCGTCTCGGCGAGCAGCGCATCGAGATCGCGCGCGCGTTTCTCCAGCTGGTCGAACTGCTCGGCAGCGGTGCTGGCCAGTGCCTCGATCGCGCCGCGCTGCGAGGCGACGACCGTGTCCATCCGCCCGATCGAGCGCATCGCCTTGTTGACCCCGCCGGCCGCTTCCTCCGCCTGCGGCAGCATCGCCGCGATGATCGAGCCGCCGCGTGTCGCCTCCTGCTCGATGCTGGCGAACAGCGCGGGCAGACGCTCGCTCAACTGGTGCGAGGCTTCCTCGATCAGCGCGCGCAGCCGCTCACCCCGGTCGATCAGCGCATCCACCGATTCGCCCCCGCGCGAGATGGTGCCGTTCACCGTGCGCGCCTCGTCGCCGAGGCTACGCAGCATCTCGGTCAGGCGTTCGGCGCGCGCCGCGCCCTTCTCATCGACGTCGGCGAAGGCGCGGTCGAAGGCGGCGCCGCGCTCGATCAGCGTCGCGACCAGCGCGCGGCCGGTTTCGTCATGTTTCGCCAGCCGCTCGCCCAGCGCATCGGCCTGCGCGCGCGCGGCGGCGATCCGACCTTCGAGCGATTCCGTCGCCTCGGTGCCGGCATCGTCGAAGACAGAGCGGCTCTTCTCGACCATCGCGAGCAACGCCGCGCTCTGCGCATCGATGCTGGCGCGCGTCGCCTCCACCGCATCGGCCGCGCTGGTGAGCGCGGTATCCACCGTGCGGGCGATACCGTCCGCCGCCGAATCGATCCGTCCGCCGGCCGTGTTGCTGATGCTCTCGATCCGGGCGAGATGCGCCGCCAGCCGCTGCGCCGCGCCGCCGGCGACCTCGTCGGCATCGCGCGCCCGCTCGGACAGCGTGCCCAGTTCGGTCGACAGCTCCGCCACCCGCTCGTGCGCGTCGCGCCCGGTGTCGCGCAGCCGGGTGGCGAGCGTCTCCACCTGCCCCTCGATCCGCGGCAGATCGGTGATGAGCACGCCCATGTCGGTGAACAGGCCGGTCGCGCTTCCCTCCAGCTGTTCGGACTGGCGGGTGAGCGCCTGCGTCTCGCGCTGCATCGTCGCGCCGATCTCGGCCAGCCGCAGCGTGGCATCCTCGCCCAGCGCCAGCAGTTCCTGCGCGTGCTCGGCCACCGCCTTGCGATTGTCGTCGATCCGCGTGCCGAGCCGGCCGAGCGTCGATTCGAGCGCGGCGGCTTCCTGCCGCATCGCCGCCGCCGTCTCGCCGAACCGGCGCGCCTCGCGGCGGCTGGTGCGCTGGAGCAGCAGATAGACGATGCCGAGCAATGCCAGCGGCCCGCTGGCCAGCGACACCTGCACGGCGATGGCTGCCACGGGGGCCGCCTCCACCTGCTGCCCGGTCACGATCGCGGCGATCCACAGCAGCGCCAGCACCGCCAGCACGATCGCACCGATCCGTTCGGCGCGCGGCATCGGCACCGGCTCGGGCTCCGCTTCCGGCGGCGGTGCGGGCGGCGGCGTCTCGGCCACCGGCGCACCGCGTTGAATGGCTTCGAGCAACGCGCGATGCTCGCGCCACTGCTCGGTCGATCTGGCGCCCGTCGTCATGCCCCGGGGTGTACCAGTTTTGCCGGGGGGCGGAAGAGGCGGGATGCCAAGGTGGGACGAAACCGTGCGCGCGGCAGCTCGCGGCGGCTTTGCAACCGCGCGCGGGCGGCCTATCGCCATGCCATGAGGGGAGCCACTTGGCGTTGGCCGCACTGATTTCCGCCTGCCGGGCGATCGACGAGAGCGGCGAGGGGTTGCGCGCCACCCTGCCGCTCGCCGGCGGCACATTGGTCGAACATCAGGCGCGGCTGGCTGCGGCCGCCGGTGCGGGGCCGATCATCATCCTGGTCGAACGGCTGCCCGCCACGCTGACCGCCGCGGTCGATCGCCTGCGCCGCGAGGGGTTGCGGGTTGAGATTGCGCGCAGCCTCGCCGACGCGGTCGATCGCGTGCACCCGGACGAAACCCTGCTGGTGATGGCGGACGGCGGCATCGCCGGGGCCGACGTGGTACGGCGGGTCGCCGAGGCGGAGTCGCCCGCGCTGCTCACCGTACCCGACGATGCCGACCATGCCCGCTTCGAGCGGATCGATGCCACCGCGCGCTGGGGCGGGCTGCTGCTGATCGACGGCGGCCGCCTGCGGCAGACGGCGGCGATGCTCGGCGAGTGGGATCTGCAATCCACCCTGCTGCGCCGTGCGGTGCAGGAAGGGGCGGCGCGCCTCGCCGTCTATGAGGAAGGCGATGCGCTCCTCGCCATCGCCGAGGGCGGGACGGAGGCCGAGACGCTTGATCGCGCGGTGGTGGCCGCCGCGCGCGGGCCGGCGGCGGACTGGCCGGGCCGGTTCCTGTTCCCGCCGCTGGTCGATCTCGTCGCGCTGCCGCTGATCCGGCGAGGCATCGCACCCGTCGCGCTGGCGGCGGGCGCGGCCGCGCTGGCGCTGCTGGCGATCCCGTTCGCGCTTTATGGCTGGCGCTGGACGGCGCTGGCGTTGTTGCTGCTGTCCGGCCCGGTCGCCGCCATCGCGACGCGGCTGGCCGACATTCGCCTCGCCACGATCGCGCGGGCGGGGGCACTGACCGCTGCCCGTGCGCTGGGCGCGACGCTGGCGCTGCTGTTGCTCGCCGCCGATCTGGCGACCACCGCCGGTTGGGGCTGCACGTTGCTCGCTGCGATCGTGCCTGCGGCGATGCTGGCGCTGCGACGCGAGGCGGCGATCCTCGCCCGGTTCGATCCCGTGCCGCCGCCGATCTGGCTGGCGAGCCTCGACGGTCTGGTTTGGGCCTTCCTGCCCGCCGCCATCGCCGGAAGCTGGCTGGGCGGCATCGCGCTGGTGGCCAGTTATGCCGCCGGTTCCTTCGCCTTCGTGCAACACCGCCTCGCCCGCCTTGCCGGCACGAGCGGGACTTAGCCGGCTGTTAATGTCGCTCGGCTACCACGCGGCCATGCCCGCTGCCGACCATCCTTCCGCCATCGACTGGCTGGCGACCGATCCGGCGCAGGTCGCGCTGCGCTTCCGCGCGCGGCAGGCGATGGTGGCCGCCGACCTGTTCATGCCGGCCGACGCGCGCCTGCGCGACGACGATCGCGTCGCCATCGCCGGCCTCCTGACGACGCTCGTCGGGCAGGTCGAGGCGGATTTGCGTATGCGGTTGGCCGGGGCGGCGGCGGCGGCGGCGCCGCTGCTGGCCCATGCACTGGCCACGCCCGATCCCGCCATCGCCGGTTCCGTCGCCGAACAGGCCGGCGCGCGGGGTGATTCCGCGCTGGTGGCGGTGCTGGCGCAGCGGGCGGCGGAGCGGCGCCTCGTCGCCCGTCTGCGCCGCGACCGCGACCGCGATGCGGCCATCGGGCAGGCACCGCCAGTGCCGACGACGTTGCTGGCGACCGATACCGATCCGGCCATCGCCCCCGCCGCGCGGGCGCTGGCCGCGATCGATCCGGTCGGCGATGGCCTGCCGGCGGCGGGCGCGGCGATGCTGCCGGCCGAGGTGCAGCACCGCCTCGTCTGGCGGGTCGCCGCCACGCTGCGCGCACAGGCCATCGCGCGGCACGGGCTGGCCGGGATCGACATCGATCCGCTGATCGCGCACGCCGCCGGGGCCGCGCTCGCCGGTTATGACGAGGGGGTAACCCCGGCCGGACTGGCACTCGCGCTGGCACGCGCGGTTGCAGCGGCCGGCCGGCTCGATGGCGGGCTCGCCGTTTCGGCGATCGCCGCCGGGGAGGCGGGGTTTGCCGCTGCCCTGCTGGCGGTAGCCGGCGGGGTCGGGTTTGCGGCCGCGTGGGAGATGATGCTGGATCCCGACCCCACGCGATTGCTGCTGCTGTGCCGCGCGGCCGATTTCCCCGCTGTCGCCGCCGCCGACATCGTCCAGCGCCTTGCCGCCGGCGCGGACGACGAGGGGCTGGCCGGCCGGCTCGACAGCTATGACGCGATCACGCCACGGCGGGCGGCGGCGGCGATCTCGCTGTGGCGTCTTGACCCCGCCTATCTGGAAGCGATCGCCGAGATCGCCGCGCGGCCGCAGCCATGACGACGACCGCTACGAACGCAGCCGTTCATGGGCTGGTCGACGCTGCCGGTCGGCTGGTCTCGGCCGATCCGCCGCTGGCCGCGCTGCATCTGGGCGCGGGCGGCAGCGACAGCGGCGTGCTGGCACCGCCCGCGCTTGCCGCGATCGTCCGGCTCGCCCGCCGCCTCGGCATCATCGTGTCGCGCGGGGTGGTGGTGGCCGGGGCGGACGGCGACCTCGACCTGTGGGTGCGCGCCACGCCCGACGGGCAGGACGTGCGGCTGGCGATCGGCGGCTGGAACGACCGGGCGAGCCTGCTGCCATCGGCCGATGACGCGTCGGTGCGGGAAAACGACTTCCTGCGGGCCGATGCCGACTGGACGTGGACGACCGATGCCGCGCTGAAGCTGACCGCGCTGGTGCCGGCGGGCATGGCGGCGGTCGGCGATCCCCTCACCCGCCTGTTCACCCTGCTGCCGGATGCAGCCGGGGCGCTGCCGATCCTCGATGCGCTGGCGACGCAAACCCGGTTCGACAACCAGATCGCCACGATTGCGGGCGGTGATCGGCGCGTGCGCCTGTCCGGCCTGCCGATGAGAGACGGGGCGAACCGCTTCGCCGGGTTTCGCGGTAGCGCCGTGCTGCTCGCCCCGCCCGCGCGGCTCGTGCCGGGCGATGCGATCGACGGCGACGCTTTCGGCCAGCGGCTGGATGCGGCGTTGCGCGGGCCGCTTGACCGGATCGTCGCCAGCGCCGAGACGATCCGCTCGCATGCCGATGGCCCGCTGCGGCAGGATTATGCCACCTATGCCGCCGATATCGCCACCGCCGGGCGGCACCTGCTCGCGCTGGTCGGCGATCTGGTCGACCTGCAGGCGATCGAGCGCCCCGATTTCCGCATCGCGCCCGGGCCGATCGATCTGGCCGACGTGGCCCGCCGCGCCGCCGCGCTGCTCGGCGTGCGCGCCAGTGACCGGAGCGTGCGGATCGACCGGCCCGGCGAGGGCCAGATGTTGCCCGCTTCGGGAGATTTTCGCCGGGTACTGCAGATTCTGGTCAACCTGATCGGCAACGCCGTACGCTATTCGCCCGAGGGTGGCACGCTGTGGGTACGCTGCGAGCGTGCCGGGCAGGGGGCGAGGGTGATCGTCGCGGATCAGGGACGGGGAATCGCGCCCGAAGATCAGGCGCGCATCTTCGAGAAGTTCGAGCGGGTCGATGCGTCCGAGCCGGGCGGCACCGGCCTTGGCCTCTACATCTCCCGTCGACTGGCGCGGGCGATGGGTGGGGACATCGCGCTGGAGAGTGCGCCCGGCAGGGGCGCGCGTTTCATCCTGACGCTGCCGATCGCGTGATGTCCCCTCCCCCGCGGGGGGAGGGGAAGCAGCCTCAGCGGTTGCCGACCGCCACGTAGTCGCGCTTGGCCGGGCCAGTGTAGAGCTGGCGCGGACGGCCGATCTTCTGCTCGGGATCCGAGATCATCTCGTTCCACTGCGCCACCCAGCCGACGGTACGGGCCAGCGCGAACAACACGGTGAACATCGTCGTCGGGAAGCCGATCGCCGAGAGGATCACGCCCGAATAGAAATCGACGTTCGGGTACAGCTTCTTGTCGATGAAATACGGGTCGCTCAGCGCGATCCGCTCCAGCTCGCGTGCGGTGTCGAGCACCGGATCGTTGCGGCCCAGCTTGTCGAGCACCTCGCCCGCCGCCTTGGACAGCACCTTGGCGCGCGGATCGAAGTTCTTGTACACGCGGTGGCCGAAGCCCATCAGGCGGAACGGATCGTCCTTGTTCTTGGCGCGGGCGATATATTCCGGAATGCGGTCGGGCGTGCCGATCTCGCGCAGCATGTTGAGCGCCGCCTCGTTGGCGCCGCCATGCGCCGGGCCCCACAGGCAGGCGATGCCGGCCGCGATGCAGGCGAACGGATTGGCGCCCGACGACCCTGCCAGCCGCACCGTGGAGGTGGAGGCGTTCTGCTCGTGATCGGCGTGGAGGATGAAGATCTTGTCCATCGCATCCTCGATCACCGGATCGACGACATACTCCTCCGCCGGCACGCCGAACGTCATGCGCAGGAAGTTGCCGGTGTAGCTCAGGTCATTGCGCGGGTAGAGAAACGGCTGGCCGATCGAATATTTGTAGGCCATCGCCGCGATCGTCGGCATCTTGGCGATCAGCCGGTGGCTGGCGATCATCCGCTGGTGCGGATCGGCGATGTCGGTGGAATCATGGTAGAAGGCCGAAAGCGCGCCAACCACGCCGCACATGATCGCCATCGGGTGCGCATCGCGACGGAAGCCGCGATAGAAGGTGGAAAGCTGCTCGTGCAGCATCGTGTGGCGGCTGATCGTGTAGGTGAAGTTCTCGAGTTCCGCCTTGCTCGGCAGCTCCTCGTTCAGCAGCAGGTACGCCACCTCCATGAAGCTCGACTTCTCGGCGAGCTGGTCGATCGGGTAGCCGCGATGCAGCAGGACGCCTTCGTCACCATCGATATAGGTGATGTTCGACTCGCAGCTCGCGGTGGAGGTGAAGCCGGGGTCGAAGGTGAACGCGCCGGTGTTCGCATACAGCTTGCGGATGTCGATCACGTCGGGACCGATGGTGCCCGAACGGACGCTGTAATCGGTGGCCTTGCCGCCGACTTCGACCTTGGCGCTTTCCCCCATATGCTCTCACTCCATCTTGATGAGGATCATAACCCGGTAAGGGTCAGTTCGTTGCCGCCAGCCGGTCGGCCAAGCGACCAAGGCTTTCCTCGCGGCCGAGGAGAGCCAGAACGTCGAATATGCCGGGCGAGGTCGTCCGGCCGGTCAGCGCCGCACGCAACGGCTGCGCCACCTTGCCGAGGCCCAGCCCCGCCGTCTCCGCGACCGCTCGCACGGCCGCCTCGAGCGCCGTCGCGCTCCAGTCGTCCACACCCGCGATCGCTCGCTCCACTGCTGCCAGCAGGTCGATACCCGCAGAGTCTAGCAGCGAAGCGGCGCGCTCGTCCATGTCCAATGGGCGGGTGCGAAAGAGAAAAGCCGAGGCATCGGCCAGATCGCGAAGATCCTTGGCCCTCGGCTTCAGGAACGGCATGGCGCGGCGCAGCAATTCCGCGCCGTCCGGCCCGATTTCACGCCCCGCCTGCGCGATGACGGCCGGCAGTACCAGCGTCGCCAGCCGCGTGTCGTCGGCCTCGCGGATGTAATGGCCGTTGAGGTTCTCCAGCTTCTTCGTATCGAAACGGGACGGGGACCGGCCGATCCCGTCGAGCGTGAACCATTCGGTTGCCTGCTCGCGGCTGATGATCTCGGCATCGCCATGCCCCCAGCCAAGCCGCAGCAGATAGTTGTTCAGCGCCTCGGGCAGGATGCCCATTTCGTCGCGATAGGCCTCCACTCCCAGCGCGCCGTGGCGCTTGGAGAGCTTCGCCCCGTCCGCTCCGTGGATCAGCGGTACATGGGCATAGACAGGATCGGGCCAGCCGCCCTCCACCGCATCCATCGCGCGGATCAGCGCCAGTTGGCGGAAGGCGTTATTGAGATGGTCGTCGCCACGGATCACGTGGGTCACGCCCATGTCGTGGTCGTCCACCACCACCGCCAGCATGTAGGTGGGGGTGCCGTCCGACCGGAGCAGCACCATGTCGTCCAGTTCGGCGTTCTGGACGGTGACGGCGCCCTGCACCCGATCCTCGATCGTGACGGCCCCTTCGCGCGGCGCGCGCAGCCGGACCACGAAAGGCGCGCCCGCAGGTGCCTCGTCGGGCGAGCGGTCGCGCCAGCGGCCGTCGTAGCGCATCGGCTGCTTGTTCGCCTTCTGCTCGGCCCGCATCGACTCAAGCTCCTCGGCGGTCGCGAAGCATTTGTAGGCGTGACCGTTGGCCAGCAACGTATCCGCCACCTCGGCATGGCGGTCCGCGCGGGCGAACTGGAACACCGCCTCGTCGTCCCAGTCCAGCCCCAGCCAGCGCATTCCGTCGAGGATGGCGTCGATCGCGGGCTGGGTGGAACGCGCGCGATCGGTATCCTCGATCCGCAGCAGGAATTTGCCGCCTTGTGCGCGGGCGAACAGCCAGTTGAACAGCGCGGTGCGCGCGCCGCCGATGTGAAGGAAGCCGGTGGGGGAGGGCGCGAACCGCGTCACCACCTGTCCGCCCGTTGCCACGCCTGCGCCCAACCCGATGCTCCCTGGGTATCGATCCGGTCCGGCGCCCGGCGCGCCGCCGTCTCGCGATGATGCCGCAAGGCGGTTCCGCTCGATCCGAAACCGCACTACGAAGGCCAGATGCCCGGCCTGTTCGGCACCGCCCCTAGCATGGCCCCCGGCCGCCGACAAACCACGGTGGCCGCAGCGTCCGGCCGCCTCGTCGCGGGTGCGGAACGCTGGCTGGATGCGGAGCGCGACCATTTGCCGCTGTGGCTGCCGGTGGCGCTGGGCGGCGGGATCACCGCCTGGTTCGTGCTGGCCGGCAGCGCGCAATGGGCCGGTTTCATCCTGCTGATGGCGGCCCTCGCCTGCGCCTGCGCGATGGCGCCGGGCGGCGGGCGGCTGCCGCGCACCGGCGTCTGGCTGGCGCTGCTTCTCGCGCTCGGCTGCGGCATCGTGTGGCTGCGGGCGGAACAGGTGCGTGCGCCCCGGCTGGCGCGACCGCAGGTGGCGCGGTTCGAGGCGCGGGTGGAGGCGGTGGAACCGCAGCCGGCGCGCGGAATGGTGCGGCTGCGGCTCGCCCCCGATGGCGCTGCCGGGCTGCCGCCCCGCCTCCGGGTGAACGTGGACGAGGACAAGATGCCCGCCGGCCTCGCCACCGGCGCGCGCGTGGCTCTGCGCGCCCGGCTGATGCCGCCCGCCCCGGCGGCGGTGCCGGGCGCCTATGATTTCGCGCGCGTCGCGTGGTTCCAGGGGTTGGGCGCCACCGGCCGCGCGCTCGATCCGGTGCGGATCGTCGACGCCGGGCCACGCGGGCACGGTTTCTGGGAATGGCTGGGGGGATTGCGCAACCGGCTCTCCGCGCACATCCGCGCCGCCGCGCCGGGGCCTGAAGGAGCGATCGCCGCCGCCTTCGCCACCGGCGATCAGGGCGCGATCCCGGAGGATGATGCCGAGGCGATGCGCCGCTCCGGCCTCGCCCACCTGCTGTCGGTCAGCGGCCTGCACGTGACCGCCGTGGTGGGCGGGGTGATGCTGCTCGCGCTGCGGCTGCTGGCACTCAGCCCACGCCTCGCGCTGCGCGCGCCGCTGCTCGTGATCGCGGCGGGGGCGGGGGCGCTCGCCGGCATCGCCTATACCTTCATCGCCGGGGCGGAAGTGCCGACGGTGCGATCATGCGTGGCGGCGCTGCTGGTGCTGGGCGGGATCGTGATCGGCCGGGAGGCGATGACCCTGCGGCTGGTGGCGACGGGCGCGCTGGTGGTGCTGCTGTTCCGCCCGGAATCGATCGCCGGCCCCAGCTTCCAGCTCAGTTTCGCCGCCGTCACCGCCATCGTCGCGTTGCACGAGCATCCGTGGACGCGGGGGATGTTCGGCCCGGCCGAGGAAAGCCGGGCGCGGCGGCTGGCGCGCGGTCTCGGTTCGCTGCTGCTGACCGGGCTGGTGGTGGAACTGGCGCTGATGCCGATCGCGATCTTCCACTTTCACCGCGCCGGCCTGTACGGCGCGGTCGCCAACATCGTCGCGATCCCGCTCACCACCTTCGTGGTGATGCCGCTGGAGGCGCTGGCGCTGGTGCTCGACCCGATCGGGCTGGGCGCGCCGGCATGGTGGCTGACCGACCGCTCGCTCGCGCTGCTGCTGGCGATCGCGCACCATGTGGCGGACCTGCCCGGCGCGGTGACGGCGCTGCCCTCCATGCCGCACGGCGCCTTTGCGCTGATGGCGCTCGGCGGGCTGTGGCTGGCGCTGTGGCGCACGCGGGTGCGGGCGCTGGGCTGGTTGCCGATCGCGATCGGCCTGGGTTGGACGCTGGCGACGCCGCCGCCCGATCTGCTCGTCACCGGCGATGGGCGCCATCTGGCGGTGCGCGGCAACGATGGGCACCTCTCGCTGCTCCGCGAGCGGGCGGGCGATTACGTGCGCGACATGCTCGGCGAAACGTCCGGCGTGATCGGGGAGGCGGGCACGATCGATGCATTGCCCGGTGCACGCTGCGGCGCCGACCTGTGCGTGTTCGACGTGGTGCGCGGCGGGCGGCGCTGGCGCGTACTTGCCACCCGCTCACCTTATCTGGTCGATATCGCCGCGATGAACCTGGCGTGCGCGGGCGCCGACATCGTCGTCAGCGAACGCCGCCTGCCGCGCACCTGCCGCCCGCGCTGGCTGCGGATCGACCGCGTGCTGCTGGCCGAAACCGGCGGACTTGCGATCGCGCTGGCGCCGGGTCGGATCGAGACGGTCGCAGCGACGGCGAACGGCCATCCGTGGTCCTTGTTCGGCCCGTTGCCGGCAAGACCGCATCGGGCGTGGCGGGGTGAGCGGCGTGGTCCCAGCGTGCGCCGGTCCGATGCGGCGGCTTCTTCGGCGGCTTCGGCGGTGAAGGACGTTCCATCGCGTCTGTCAGGTGGACAAGAGTGGCTGCACGCCGGTGATCGATAGTGAAACCGATCCGGGCGCAGGGGGCGGCGAGGCCGGGAACGCATTCGACGCGATGATCCCCGCCCTATAGGCGGCGGCTTGCAATCTCGGCATTATGGGGTGGACCCGATGCTTGCTGTCGCTTTCTCCGATCGTCCAAGGTCGACGTTCGCCGGTACCGGATCACCAAAGAGCGGGTGCCGGATAACGACGGAGGCAAGAGGCACGCCCAAGCTTGACGCGTCCTCTGGTTCGGCCCGCGCGCAACCTGCTCTCTGGACCGATATTGCACCTGTCCGGCGACGTTCAGCTTCGTGGCGCTCGCGGTGCTCGGGCAGCGAGGTAAACCTTGCCGCTGGCCCTGCCAGCGACGGCAATCGAGAGACCGGCCACTTGTGGTGAGATGATCTTGTTGGAGAGGGTCACGGCAACGTCGGCGCCCAAATGGTCGCGACGGGTGCCTTGAAGCCGACCGCTCTGGCGACGGGCATGTCTTGCTCTTGCCATCCGCACAACCAAGCGTGACCGGACCCGCGGGGGAGGGAGACTGACGATGTTCGATGCGGGCGATCCCCCGATGCGGCGGTTATGAAACGCGGGGGCGGCGGCGCCGGTGACGATGTCGAGCGTCTTGGCAGGCTCGTCCTTTCCTGCCGGGCACCGCGCAAAATCCGGGCAATGCCGTATGGCTGGTCCTGACGCTGGAAACGGGCGTGGTAGCACGGCCTATCGATGCGGCGGGTCTGCTCACGCTACTCCGGCATCACTCGCGGGTATTTCGCGCAGGCTGGAAATGCCCGACGCAACTATTTTCCCACGACACGTCGCCTTGTGGCACTCGACCGACATGACGACCGCGTCAAATGCCTATCATACCGATTTTGGACGTGTGGTTTGCTTCCGCGTCTCGGATCAATAAGGCTTAGTCGGCAACCGACAGATAGTTTGCCACTTCAACCTATCAAGACGACCGCCTGACCCGCAATCCCGGTCTGACGCGGCGATGTCACGCAACTCGTCGTATAAATCCCGCCGCAGCAACCCCGCCAGTCGCCCCTGAACGCGTACTTGCGCGGGGGCGTAGCGTTGCGGATCATAGGCGCGGTTGGCCGGATCGAGCCGGATCATGCTGCCTTCGCGGCGGAAATATTTCAGCGTCGCCTCGGCGTCGTCGATCAGCGCCACGACGATCTGCCCGTCATGCGCCGCCTCGGTCCGCAGGATCAGCGCATAATCGCCATCGAGAATGCCGGCCTCGACCATCGAATCGCCCGCCACCTCCAGCGCATAATGTTCCCCCGGACCGAGCAGCGCGGCGGGGACGGACAGCGAAGTCTGCCCCTCCATCGCCTCGATCGGCATGCCGGCGGCGATGCGACCGTGCAGCGGCAGTTCGACCACGTCGTTGGCGGCAACCGGCAGCGAGGTCGCCGTTCGCACCTGCGTCTTGACCGGCTTCGCCTCGGGTGCCCGCTCCGGCATCTTCAGCACTTCCAGCGCGCGGGCGCGGTTGGGCAGGCGGCGAATGAAGCTGCGTTCCTCCAGTGCGCTGATAAGCCGGTGCACGCCGGACTTGGAGCGCAGGTCCAGCGCCGCCTTCATCTCCTCGAACGAGGGGGACACCCCGCTCGCGGCAAGGCGATCGTGGATGAAGCAGAGCAGTTCATGTTGCTTGGTGGTCAGCATGATGAACCTCGCACGGGGAACGAACAAGGAACAATTAAGAAACGCGACTCGCCCTGTCAAGCCGCATCGCTTGAAATCAAGCGATATCGACGATTTCCACCCGATCGCCTGCCGCCGCCGCGCCGGCCCACGGCGGCCGGGCGATCAGTGCGTCCGCCATCGCCAGCCCCGCCAGCGCCGCGCTGTCCTGCTGCGACAGCGGCGTCACGCCGTCCGGCCCCGTCGTGGCGCGGACATATTCGGCGCGCTGGCCGGTCGGCGGCAACGGCCCGCCCAGCGTCGCGCGGGTCGTCACGGGCAGCGGCAACGCCGCGCCGAGCATCGCCCGCACCAGCGGCAGCAGGAACAGCGTGGCGGTGACGAAGGCGGAGACCGGATTGCCCGGCAGCCCCAGCATCACCGTGTCGCCCAGCGATCCGGCGAGCAGCGGCTTGCCCGGCTTCATCGCGATCCGCCAGAAATCGATCGTCGCGCCCGCCGCCGCCAGCGCCGGCCGCACCAGATCGCGATCGCCGACCGAGGCGCCGCCGGTGGTGACGACGATGTCAGCGTCGGCCGCGCGAATGAAGGCGGCGGTCAGCGCCTCCAGCGTATCGGGCACGATGCCGTGATCGGTCACGTCCACCGGCAGTGCGCCCAGCAGCGCGGCCAGCATCGGCGCGTTGGAGGAAGGCAGCAGCACGCCGGTGGCGGGCGCGCCCGGCGGCACCAGTTCGTCGCCGGTGGAGATCAGCGCAACCCGCACCCGCCGCCGCACCGCCAACGAACCGTGCCCACCAACCGCCGCGAGGCCGATCCGTGCCGGGGTGAGGCGCGCGCCGGCGCCTATCAGCACGTGGCCCGTAGCGAAGTCATTGCCCGCCATGCGGATGTGCGCGCCGGGGCGGGGCGGCCCCTCGCCGTTCAGCGTCAGCCGATCGCCGTCGCGCGCGGCCTCCTCCTGCACCAGCACCACGTCCGCACCCGCCGGCACCGGCGCGCCGGTGAAGATGCGTGCCGCCTCGCCGGGGGCGAGCGCGCGGCCCAACCCGCCGCCCGCCGCGCTCTCGCCCGCCACGGTGAACGGCCCGGGCAGCTCGGCGAAACGCAGCGCATAGCCGTCCATCGCGGACAGGTCGGCCGCCGGCTGGGTGCGCAGCGCCGCAACGTCCTCGGCGGCATAGCGCCCGGCGGCGGCGACGAGCGGCACCGTCTCCACCGACACGGGCCGGCCGAGCGCGAGGATGCGCGCCTGCGCCTCGGCGACGGGCAGCAGGCTCACGGCCGGTCGTCGGCGGGGGCGCGCCAGTCACCCGAGCGGCCGCCGGATTTCGCCAGCAGCCGCACGCCGCCGATCGTCATGCCGCGATCGAGCGCCTTGGCCATGTCGTAGATCGTCAGCAGCGCCACCGAGACGGCGGTCATCGCCTCCATCTCGATACCGGTGGAATAGCTGGTCGACACCTCGGCCACGGCGCGAATCGCGCCCTCCTCCAGCGCCAGATCGAGCGAGACGGCGGCGATCGGCAGCGGGTGGCACAGGGGGATCAGGTCGGCCGTCTTCTTGGCCGCCATGATGCCGGCGACGCGGGCCACGGCCAGCACGTCGCCCTTCTTCACGCTGCCCGCGCGGATCGCGTCCAGCGCCTCGGCCGAGAGCGTGATCCGCCCCTCGGCCACCGCCACCCGCGCGGTCTGCGGCTTGGCCGAGACGTCGACCATGCGCGCCGACCCCTCGGCGTCGAGATGGGTGAGGCCCGTCATGCGCCCACCAGCAGCGCGCGGGTGGCGGCTTCGACATCGGCCTGTCGCATCAGTGATTCGCCGACGAGGAAGCAGGAGACGCCGTGGTCCGCCATCGCCCGCAGATCGGCGTTGGTGCCGAGACCGCTTTCGGCGACGAAGGTGCAGCCCGGCGGGGCGTGATCGACCAGTTCGTAGGTGCGGGCGAAATCGACCGAGAAATCGCGCAGGTCGCGGTTGTTCACCCCGATCAGGCGCGACTTCAGGGTGAGCGCGCGCTCGAACTCGGCGGCGTCGTGCACCTCCACCAGCGCGTCCATGCCCAGATCGAGCGCGGCGGCCTCGATCTCGTGCATCGCGCCGTCGTCCAGCGCGGCCACGATGATGAGGATCGCATCGGCGCCCAGTGCGCGTGCCTCCGTCACCTGCCACGGATCGACGATGAAGTCCTTGCGCAGGCACGGCAGCGAGCAGGCGGCGCGGGCGGCGACGAGATAGTCGTCCGACCCCTGGAAATACGGCACGTCGGTGAGCACCGACAGGCAGGCGGCGCCGCCGGCCGCATAGGCGCGGGCGTGGGCGGGGGGATCGAAATCGGCGCGGATCAGCCCCTTGGACGGGCTGGCCTTCTTGATCTCGGCGATCAGGCCGAAGCCGCCCGCCGCCACTTTCGCATCCAGCGCGGCGCGGAAACCGCGCGGGGGCGAAGCGGCACGCGCGCGCGTCGCCAGATCGGCGAATGGGGTGGCGGCCTTGCGTGCGGCCACCTCGCCGCGCTTGGTGTCGAGGATCTCGGTCAGTCTGTTGCTCATCACGCCTGCCTTGCCGCGCCCGGCTCGGATTGCCAAGTCGCCGTGGCGCGAGGGTACGGTCGCGGACAGGGCGATCGGGCCGCCGGGCGCGATACCCGGCGGCCCCGGCCTCACGCCGCGTCGACCAGTACGATCTCGCTGTCCTCGATCGCCGTCACCCGCAGCACGTCCTCGTCGCTGATCGCGGCGCCGTCGCGGGCGTTCACCCGCGTGCCGTCGATCTCCACCGCGCCGGTGGCGGGCACCAGATAGGCGCGACGATCCCGGCCCAGCGGGTACTCCGCCGTGTCGCCGGCCTTCAGTGTCGCGGCCACGACACGCGCGTCGGTGCGGATCGGCAGCGCGTCGGTATCGTCGTCGAAGCCGCTGGCCAGCACCACGAACCTGCCGGCGCGCTCGCCCCTGGGGAACGGGCGCGCGCCCCAGCCCGGCTTCTCGCCGGAGCGGGTCGGCTGGATCCAGATCTGGAACAGCGTGGTCGCCACATCCTCCTGGTTGAACTCGGCGTGGGTGATGCCGGTGCCGGCGCTCATCACCTGAACGTCGCCCGCGCCGGTGCGGCCGCTGTTGCCAAGGCTGTCGCGGTGGCTGATCGCGCCTTCGCGGACGTAGGTGATGATCTCCATGTCGCGATGCGGATGCGGCGGAAAGCCGCTGTTCGGCGCAATCACGTCGTCGTTCCACACGCGCAGCTTGCCCCAGCTCATCCGCGCGGGATCATGGTAGTCGGCGAACGAGAAGTGGTGCTTGGCGTTCAGCCAGCCGTGGTTGGCGCCGCCGAGGCTGGCGAAAGGGCGCAGGTCGATCATGCTACGGGCTCCTGTCGATGCGGCGGGGCGCAAGCGCCGTCCGCCGGGGTTGACGCCGATATAGGTGCTGGCGCCGCCCACGGGCAGGGGGGTAGGAACGCGCGATCGCCACGGAGGAACGGATGACGGGCAGGCCACCGATCGGGCGCGATACGCGGCTGTGCATGTCGCTGTCGGCGCGCCCGGGCAACTACGGCTCGCGCTTCCACAACCGGCTGTACGACCTGCTCGGCCTCGACTTCGTCTACAAGTCCTTTGCCACTACCGATCTGCCGGGCGCGATCGGCGGCATCCGCGCGCTGGGCGTACGCGGCTGCGCGATCTCGATGCCGTTCAAGGAGGCGGTGATCCCGCTGCTCGACGGCCTCGCCCCCTCGGCGGCGGCGATCGCCAGCGTCAACACGATCGTGAACGACGGCGGCGTGCTGACCGGGCACAATACCGATCATGCCGCCGTGGTCGCGCTGACCGCCGGGATCGACCCCGCCACCCGCTTCGTGCTGCACGGATCGGGCGGCATGGCCAAGGCGGTGGCGGCGGCGCTGCACCGCAACGGCCTGCGCGACGGCACGATCGTGGCGCGCAACGAGGCCGCCGGGCGGGCACTGGCCGATCTCTACGGTTATCGCTGGCAGGCGACGCCGAGGGAGGGCGCGCCGCTGCTGGTGAACGTGACGCCGCTCGGCATGACCGGCGCCGATGCCGGGGCGCTCGCCTTCCCGGCGGGGATGATCGCGACCTGCCGGATCGCCCTGGACGCGGTGCAGTATCCGCCCGAAACCCCGTTTTTGCGCGCGGCGACGGCGGCCGGCGCGCGCGCGATCACCGGCACCGAGGTGGCGACGCTGCAGGCGCTGGAACAGTTCATACTCTACACCGGCGCCACCCCCACGCCCGCGCAGGTGGCCGAGGCTGCCGCCTTCGCCCGTGCCGCGCCGTAAGCCGGTGCCGCCTCAGGCGCGGGCGAAGCGGGCGATCGAATAGGGTTCGATCGGGGTGGAGGTGGCCCCCGTGTCGATCAGCTCGGCCATCACCTCACCCACGCCCGGGCCGATCTGGAAGCCCGCGCCGCAGAAACCGAAGGCGTAATACAGGCCGGGGGTGGTGGCGCTCGGCCCCATCACCGGCATGTCGTCGGCGAAATAGCTTTCCACCCCGCTCCACACGCGGATGATATTGATGTTGGCGAAGCCCGGGATCACCCGGCGCAGCTGCTCCATCTGGCCCAGCGTATTTTCCGGCAGCACGGCGGCGCGGTTCGTCTCGTTGGAGGCCGGGCCGCGGGTGTAGCCTCCCAGGATCACGTTGCCGCGCTTCACCTGCCGGAAATACACCGTCTCGTGAACATGCGGGGTGGAGACACCGATCGTCGGCCCGATGCGATAGGGCAGCGGCTCGGTGACGGACATGTTCGGGCCGTGGACGGCGATCGGCACCGGCTCGCCGAACAGCGCGGAAAGCTTTCCGCCCCAGGCGCCGGCCGTCACCAGCAGCACCGGTGCGCGCATCTCGCCCTGCCCGCGCGCTTCCACGACGAAATCGTCGCCCGCCTTGGCGATGCCCGTCACCTCGGTATTCTCGCGTACGTCCACCCCGGCGCGCACCGCCGCGCGGCCGAAGGCGGGGGCGGTAAGGCGCGGGTTGGCGTGGCCGCCGGTGGGATCGTAGCAGCCGGCCACCACCTCGCGGCCGAGATAGGGGAAGCGCGCGCGCAGCGCGTTGGCGGAGATCATCTCCAGATCGAGACCGTAGGGTGCAGAGTCCTTCGAATAGGCCTCGATCTTGCCCGCCATCTCGGCATTGTAGACCACGCGCAGGTGGCCCGATTGCAGGAATTCGCAATCCTCACCCAGCAGCTCCGGCATCCGCAGCCAGATATCCCGCGCGCGATTGGAAAGCGGGAGCTGGTGGAGGTAGCGCCCCTGCCGGCGCACGTTGCCGAAATTGGTGCCGCTGGCCGCCTGCCCGATCAGGTCACGCTCCAGCAGGATCACCGATCGCCCGCGCTGCCGCAAGAACAAGGCGGCCGATGCGCCCATGATGCCGCCGCCGACGATGATGACGTCGGCCTGATTCGCCTTGCTCACAGCGTGTCCGCCTTCACCGTCGCCATCGACAGCGGTTTGACCGGCGCCTGCCCGCGCAACCGCCCGACCGATTCGAGCGACGATCCGCGTGCGCCCGCCAGCACCTCGGCGGCGGCATGTCCGCAGTAGCGGCCTTGGCAGCGGCCCATGCCGATCCGGCTCAGCGCCTTGGCGCGGTTCACCTCGGGCGCGCCCTTCGCCTCGGCCGTCTCGCGCATCGTACCGGCGGTGATCGCCTCGCAGCGGCACAGGATCACGTCATCCGCCACGCTTCGGGCCAGCGTCGCTGGCCACGGGAAGGCAGTGGCGAGACCACGGCGGAAGCGATCCAGCGTGGCCATCTGCCCGCGCAGCGAGGTGACGAGCGCGGCATCCGCCGACATGCCGGCATCGGCAAGCGCGGCCAGCGCAGCGAGGCGCCCGCCCACCTCGGCGGCATCCGCCCCCAGCACGCGCGCGCCATCGCCCGCCAGATATATGCCGGCGCGGGGCGACCGGCCGTCGCCGTCCGCCTCGGGGCGCCACATGCCGGTCGCGTCGTCGAACAGGAACGGGCAGCCGGCCAGATCGGCGAGCTGGTTTTCGGAGCGCAGGTGGAAGCCCATGCCCACCGCATCACACGCTATCCGTCGGTCGCCGCCGCCCGCCGCATGATAACGCAGGCCCGTCACTTCGCCGTCGCCTTCGATCTCCAGCGGAACCACGCCGTTCGCCACCGTCACGCCCGCCTTCGTCAGCGCGCGGCGGAAGCGCAGCCCGCGCAGCAGCAGGCCCGGGCGCACCGCCAGATCGGGCAGCGCTCGGATCGAGGCGCCGAACGGCGAGGTATCGAGCACGGCGGCGACATCCACCCCCGCCTTCAGATACTGGTACGCCACGAGATAGAGCAGAGGCCCGGTGCCGAGGAACACGGGGCGCTGGCCGATGCTGCACGCCTGCGCCTTCAGCGCGACCTGCGATCCGCCGAGGCTGTAGCAGCCCGGCAGCGTCCAGCCCCGGATCGGCAGCAACCGGTCCGTCGCGCCCGTGGCGAGGATCAGCGCATCGAACGGCAACGCCGCCGCGACGCCGTTGGTGACGACGTGCAGCACGTTCTCGCGCAGGTTCCACGCCAGCGTCTCGGGGCGGTAATCCACCTGGGTGCGGATCGCCTCGAACGCGTCGTGCAGCGATCGCGCCTTCTCGGCATCGTAGCCGTACAAAGTCTCGTGCGGGCGGCCGAAGTTGGCGGGCTGGCGGCGGTAGATCTGCCCGCCGGACAGCATCCCCTCGTCGATCACCATCGGGCGAAGGCCGGCGGCGACGAGCGTCTCGGCCGCGCGCACCCCGGCGGGCCCGGCGCCGACGACGATCGCGCGCGGGATGGTGGCGGGCGTCATGCTGGCAGCGGCCATAGGGTTTCGTCCACGGGTCGGGTGAGCAGGTCCATGCCGGCGCGCACCGGCGTGGTGCAGGCGCGTAACCGGCCGCCGTCGGCCTGCCACATCCAGCAATCCTGGCAGGCGCCCATCAGGCAGAAGCCGGCGCGGCTGCCGTCGCCGAACTCGGACTGGCGCAGCGTGCGGCCCGAGGCGAGGACGGCGACGAGCAGGCTGTCCCCCTCCCGCGCCGTCACGGCCGCGCCGTCGACGGTGATCGAAACGGGCGGCCGGTCCGTCTCGGCGATGCGGTGAAAGCGGCCCCTCACAGGTACTTCAGCCACCAGATGTCCTTGCGGCGCTTCTTCAGGTTCGAGAACCAGCGGGTCGGGAAATACAGCGGCACGATCAGCCCGGCATACCACACCCACACCCACGCGAAGTTGTCGACGCCGAAGAACGCACCCTTGTTCGGCCCCCAGATCGCCAGCGCGATCAGGTACAGCGCCTTCAGCAGGTAGAGGTGGAGCAGGTAGAAGAACATCGGCGCGCCGCCGAGGATCGCCAGCCACCGCGAGACGCTGCCGCCCTCCAGCTTCTCGAACTGGGCGAGCAGGATCGCGCCGGCGCCCAGCGTCGGCAGCAGGAACAGCAGCGAGGGGGGATATTTGGTGAGCGCCAGGAAGCTCATCACCGTGCGCAGCGGGCTGCCCTCCACGGTGAACCAAGGCTTGTCGCCATAGACGTTCAGCGCGCGCAGCACGACGAAGGCGACCAGCATGCCGGTGCCGAGCAGCATCAGCCGGCGGCGGCGCTCGTCGGCGGCCAGCCCGGCGAACCACGGGCCTACAGAGTAGCCGAGCAGGATCACGCCGATCCACGGCAGCACCGGATAGGTCGTCTTGATCGTGAAGCCGGCCAGCGTGAACGCCTCGCGCTGGTGCAGCATCGCCCACGGCACGTAGAAGGCATCGCCCGCCGCCAGCCGGATCGGATCGAGCAGGTTGTGGCCGCACACGATGACGAGGCCGAGCACCAGCAGGGCCTTGCGCGGCAGGCCCAGCAGCGCGGCCAGCACGATCATGCAGATGCCGATCGCCCAGATCACCTGCAGCCAGAACGTCTGCGGCGGGAATTGCGCGGACCAGGCAAAGCCGACGAAGGTGAGTTCGAGAAACATCAGGAACAGGCCGCGCTTGACGAGGAAGGCGCGGGTTTCGGCCAGCGAGTGCTTCTGGCTGAACAGATAGGCGGACAGGCCGGTGAGGGCGACGAATACCGGCGCGCAGATCATGCTGCTGATGCGGGTGAAGAACAGCGCCGGCATGGTGAGCCGTGCGTCCATCGGATCGCTCACCTGCATGTGCAGGAACCACGTCTCGCGGATGTGATCGAGCAGCATGATGACCATCACGAGGCCACGCAGCGCCTCGATGCTCATCAGCCGCGCGCGCGCGATGACCGGGGCGGCGGCCGTGGCGGCGCCTTGGCGCGGGATGTCGGCGAGGGTGGCCATAATGCTCTCCTGCGGATCGCGGTGATCGCATGGATCAGGCTATACCCGTGGCCCGGCACGATCGGGCGTGTTTTTGCCGTGCCGGCACGGGTTTATCGCAAATCGCGGGGCCGGCGCGGGAGAAGCTGCCGCCGCTCCCGCAGCGCCTGCCCCCCGCCCGGCGGGCGGCGGGGCAGGGGGCGGGGATCAGGCCCGTTCCGCCAGCGCGTCCGCCGGGGACACCCATGCGCGGCCCAGGCTTTCGCCGACCGGTGCGTTGGTCAGCCGGCCGCGATGCACGTTGAGGCCGGCCATCAGCCCCGGATCGGTGGCAAGCGCATCCAGCCCGTGGTTGGCGAGCGCGAGGCCGTAGGGCAAGGTAGCGTTCACCAGCGCGTGGCTGGAGGTGAGCGGCACGCTGCCCGGCATGTTGGCCACGCAATAATGGATGATGCCATCCACCTCATAGGTCGGGTCGGCATGGGTGGTGGCGTGGCTCGTCTCGAAGCAGCCGCCCTGATCGATCGCGACATCGACCAGCACGGCGCGCGGCTTCATCAGCTTCAGCATGTCGCGCGTCACCAGCCGGGGGGCGGCGGCGCCCACCACCAGCACCGCGCCGATCACGGCGTCGGCGGCGGCGACCTCCTCCTCGATCGCGGCGATGCCCGAAACGCGGGTGCGGACGCGCCCGCCGAACAGCTCGTCGAGCTGGCGAAGGCGCGGGATCGAGCGATCGACGATCGTCACCTCCGCGCCCAGCCCCACCGCCATGCGCGCGGCATGCGTGCCGACGACGCCGCCGCCCAGCACCACCACACGCGCCGGGGCCACGCCGGGCACGCCGCCCAGCAGCAGCCCGCGCCCGCCCGCATGGCGTTTCAGCGCGGCGCCCGCCGCCTCGATCGAGAGGCGCCCGGCCACCTCGCTCATCGGCGCGAGCAGCGGCAGGCCGCCGGTGCGGTCGGTCACCGTCTCGTAGGCGATCGCCGAGCAGCCGCTGGCGAGCAGCCCGTCGAGCTGTTCGGGATCGGGCGCAAGGTGGAGATAGGTGAACAGGATCTGCCCCTCACGCAGCATTGCCCATTCGCGCGGCTGCGGCTCCTTCACCTTCACCACCATGTCGGCGGCGGCGAAGATGGCGGCGGCATCGGCCACGATCTCGGCCCCGGCGGCCACGTAGGTCGCATCGTCGGCGCCGATGCCGTGGCCGGCGCCGGTCTGCACCAGCACGCGGTGGCCGGCGGCGACATAATCGCGCACCGCGCCGGGGGTGAGGCCGACGCGATACTCGTCGGGCTTGATTTCTGTCGGGACGCCGATCTTCATGGCTCTGATCCTGTCGTTTCAATGGGATGAGGGTCGCTCATCCTGAGGAGAGACTGAGCCCGGCGAAGGCTCGTCTCGAAGGACGTCTATGTAGTGGCTGTCCTTCGAGACGCCATTTCGGCAGGCTCAATGGCTCCTCAGGAAGAGCGGGGGTCGGTGGGATTATTTCGTCGCCGCGATCAGCTCGTCGATCGTACGGTGGCAATGGATCTCGCGCCCGTCATACTGGCGCAGCGGCGGGGCGGCGGTGTCGCAGCGGCCGGGCGTGCCCAGATCGCAGCGCGGGTAGAAGCGGCAGCCGGCGGTGCTGCCGCCGGCATGGGCGAAGCGGCCCTCGAACAGCCCGCCGACATCCTCCAGCCAGCCCTGCCGCAGTTCGGGAACCGAAGCCATCAGCAGCCGGGCGTAGGGGTGGCGCGGCGCGGTGGCGAGGCTGTCGCGGGTGGCCAGCTCCACCGTCTGCCCGGCGTAGAGCACCATCACGTCGTCGGCGATGGCGCGCACCGTCTCCAGATCGTGGGTGATGAACATGTAGGCGAGGCCCAGTTCGCGGCGCAGCTCGATCAGCAGGTCCAGCACCGCCTCGGCCACCACGGGGTCGAGCGCGGAGGTCACCTCGTCGCACAGGATCAGGTCGGGCCGGGCGGCCAGCGCGCGGGCCAGGTTGACGCGCTGCTTCTGCCCGCCGGAAAGCTCGCCCGGCAACCTTTCGGCCAGCGCCGCCGGCAGCTTCACCAGATCGAGCAGGCGCGCGACCTCGGCCTTCAGCGGCTTGCCCCGCAGCCCGTGGTAGAAGGTGAGCGGGCGGGCGAGCGCGCGGCCGACCGGCGTGGCCGGGTTGAGCGCGGTATCGGCCATCTGGAACACCATCTGCACCCGGCGCAGTTCCTCGCGGCTGCGCTGGGCGATCGGCCCGGCCAGCGCCGTGCCCGATAGCGTGAGCTGACCTCTGGCCGGCGGATGCAGCCCGGCCACCACGCGCGCCAGCGTGCTCTTGCCGCAACCCGATTCGCCGATCACGCCGAGCACCTGCCCGCGCCGGATCGTGAGGCTCACGCCGTCGAGGATGCGGGTGCGGGGGAAGCCATCGCGGTCGGTGCCGCCGTAACCGGCGATCACGTCGCGCAGGTCCAGCAGCGGCGCCTCGCCGGCGACGGGATCGGGCGTGCGCGAGGTGGCGGGCGCGCGCGGGGCGGCGGCGGCGACCAGCGCGCGGCTGTAATCATGCGCGGGGGCGAACAGGATCCGGCCGGTGTCGCCTTCCTCCTGCATCGCGCCGTGGCGCAGCACCACGATACGATCCGCGATCTGCGCCACCACGGCGAGATCGTGGCTGACATAGACGGCGGTGGTGCCAAGGTCGCGCACCGCCGCCTTGAACGCCTTCAACACCTCGATCTGCGTCGTCACGTCGAGCGCGGTGGTCGGCTCGTCGAAGATCACGAGCTGCGGATCGGTGATGAGCGCCATCGCCGCCATCAGCCGCTGCAACTGCCCGCCCGACACCTGATGCGGGTAGCGATCGCCCACGCCATCCGGATCGGGCAGCGCCAGCTTGGCGAACAGCGCGCGCGCCTTGGCTTCGGCGGCGGGGCGGTCCATCAGGCCGTGGATCAGCGCCGGCTCGATCACCTGCCGCATGATCGTGAGCGCGGGGTTGAACGCGGCCGCCGCGCTCTGCGCGACATAGGCGACGGTGCGGCCCCGCCTCGCGCGCAGATCCGCATCGTTCATCGTGTCGAGCCGTTCGCCCGCCACCTCGATCGTGCCGCCTGAAATGCGGCAGCCGGGGCGGGCGTAGCCGAGCATCGACAGCGCGATCGTCGTCTTGCCCGATCCCGATTCGCCGATCAGCGCCAGCACCTCGCCGGGCGCGACCGACAGCGAGACATCGCGCACGATCGGGAACTCGACGCCGTCGTCGCCGCGCGCGACGATCTCCAGATTGTGGAGGCGAACGAGCTTTTCGGTGCTTGGCGGTTCCATCAGCGTCCCCTCCGCCGGCCGGGCATCGCATCGATCACCAGATTCACCCCGATCGTGAGCGAGGCGATGGCGAGCGCGGGAAACAGCACCGCCGGCGCGCCGAAGCCGAGGCCGGAGATGTTCTCGCGCACCAGCGCGCCCAGATCGGCATAGGGCGGCTGCACGCCGAGGCCGAGGAAGCTCAGCCCCGACAGCAGCAGCACCACGAACACGAACCGCAGGCCGAAGTCGGCGAGCAGCGGCCCGGTGACGTTGGGCAGGATCTCCTGCACGACGATGTACGGCAGCCGTTCCCCCCGGGCGCGGGCGACGGTGACGAAATCGAGCGCCGCCACGTTCAGCGCCAGCGCGCGCGCGGTGCGAAAGGCGCCGGGCGTGTAGATCACCGCCAGCGTCATCACCAGCACCGGGATGGAGGAACCGAGCGAGGCGATCACCACCAGCCCGAACATCAGGCTGGGGATGGCGATGACGGTATCGAACAGGCGGCTGAGCGCCATGTCCAGCCATCCCCCGGCCGCCGCCGCCAACCCCAGCAGCACGCCGGTAGTGGCCGCCAGCAGCGTGGCGAGGAAGGCGATCACCACCGTGTAGCGCGCTGCCGACAGGACCCGGCTCAGCATGTCCCGCCCGAGATAGTCGGTGCCGAGCGGGAAGGCGGCCGGGGGATGGCTGGACATGGCGC
>NZ_VNIM01000053.1 GCF_007785815.1 Alterirhizorhabdus solaris
GGGCGGCGGCGGCCGGCCGGACATGGCGCAGGGTGGCGGACCGGACGGCACGCAGGCGCAGGCCGCGCTCGATGCGGTGCGTGGGGCGATCGCGGGCGTGGCGCAGGCCGCATGAGGCGAGCGGCGTCGGACTGACGCGCCGGGACCATTTCCGGCAGCCTCTCCGGCGCTGTGAACCGCGCGGGGCTGTCGACCCGGCGGGGGGCGTGTTGGTGGAGCGCAGGGCGGATATCGCCGCCCGGCGAGTACGGATGCGATCTTGAGGCTGTGAAGCGTGACCCTGCATGGCAGGGCCGCGGCGATATGTTTGTGGAAGCGTCGTCCGGATCATCCCGTCAGAGAACGGTAGCGAGCGGCATCGAGGTCTTGAGGCGGGATGCGCTCGGGGGCGTGGTGCAGATGGCATCAGGGGGCGTCTCGAAGTCAACGATCCGGGCTGTCGCCATCGCTGGGTCAGCAACGTGATGAACGAGGGGCCGGTAACAATCGTCCATCAGGTCGACGGCCGCTCTTCGGTGCGGCGATCGATATTCACGCTGGAACGGTCCAGGCGCAGGCGATCGTTCCGAGCACATCACAGGTTGCCCGGGCCGGCGGGACTTTCCAGATATTGAACGGCCGCGCGTAATGGCGAACGTTTGTTCCGAAACACCGCCGGCCGCTGGATCGATGCCCTCTCGTCGGGCGCGCTTCAAAAGATGCCCCATCCGATGGAGCGCGCTTCCGGCGGTCGGTCCCGCACACGGGTGACGGTTGCGTCTCACAGCCGTCGCGGGGGACAGATCGCGGATGACGGCAAGAAGGCCATTGCCCCTGACATCGCCCGCCACCCAGGCCCGGTTGATACGACATGGCGCGCGCCGCGCCCGCCCTGACGATGGTACGGTCGTGTCGGATTGACCTAGGCGTCGCGCGGTTTATTCACCGGCGGCAACGGCTTCCCGGTTCGGGAGGCGGCCCTCCTGATCGATCGAGTTCCCGCGACCGTGACCACCCCCCTTCGCACGCCGCCCCGGTCCCGGATCTGGACCTCCTCGTTCAAGGTCGGCGTGGCGGCGGTGGTGGGCATCACCGGCATCGGCCTGCTCACGATCGGCAAGGCCGGGTGGGAGCGGAACGGTAGCGGCAGCGCGGCGATGGCGGCACCCCCCTCCGTCCGGCTGACGATCGCCGACGGCCCCCGCGCCGGCACCGCACCCGCCAAGGTGAACTACGCCCGTCTCGATGCCCGGCTCGCCCGTCTGGTCGAGGCGAAGGACATGGTGGGCCTCGGCGTTGCCGTGGTCGAGAACGGCGAGTTGCGTTTCGTGAAGGGCTACGGCGTCACCACCGCCGGATCGGACGACCGCGTGACCGCCAATACCGTGTTCCGCTGGGCCTCGCTTTCCAAGGGCGTCGCCAGCACGCTGATCGGCAAGCTGGCGGACGAGGGCAAGCTGTCGCTCCAGGCGCCGGTCTCGCGCTTCGGCACGTCGCTGCGGTTGCCCGGCGGCAGCGAGCGGGTGGTGACGGTCGAGAATCTGCTCTCGCACCGCCTCGGCATCGTCAAGAACGCCTATGACGACAAGCTGGAGGAGGGGATCGATCCGCGCGTGATCCGCACCGCGCTGGGCGGGCTGGATCGCTACTGCGCCCCCGGCACCTGCTTCGCCTATCAGAACGTGGCCTATGACACGGCGAGCGAGATCGTCCGCTCGGTGACGAAGCAGAGTTATCAGGATGCGGTGAAGCAACGCCTGTTCACCCCGCTCGGCATGAACTCGGCCAGCGTGACGCGCGATGGCCTGATGCGCGCGCAAAGCTGGGCCCGGCCGCATGTGGGGCGGCGCACGGTGCCGGTGGACGACGCTTATTATCGCGTACCGGCGGCGGGCGGGATCAACTCCTCGGTGCTCGATCTCGGCACGTGGATGCGCGCGCAGATGGGGCAGGCGAAGAACGTGCTGCCCAGGCGCGTACTCGACACGATCCACCGTCCGCGCGTCTCCACCGCGTCCGCGCGCAAGCGCGGGACGCTGTTCGACCGCGAACTGACCGATGGCTGGTATGGGCTGGGCTGGCGCGATTATCAGTATGTCGGCCACGGCATCGTCGGCCATCG
Source organism: Alterirhizorhabdus solaris (assembly GCF_007785815.1). Taxonomy (GTDB): domain Bacteria; phylum Pseudomonadota; class Alphaproteobacteria; order Sphingomonadales; family Sphingomonadaceae; genus Alterirhizorhabdus; species Alterirhizorhabdus solaris. The sequence continues at coordinate 2,102 of NZ_VNIM01000053.1, forward strand.
CGGCGCGGTGCGCGGCTACCGCTCGATGATCGCGTTCGACCCGAAGACGCGCGACGGCGTGGCGGTGCTGTGGAATTCCGAAAGCGCGAAGCCGGTGGCGATCCAGCTGGAAGTGCTCGATGCCATGTACCGCCGCCCGTTCAAGGACTGGCTGGAACTGGACACGAAGAAGAAGGGGTAGGGCCGCTCCGCATGACGGTCGGGCGGCCCCCGGCGTCAGGCCGCCTCTTCGTCCAGCGCGTAGCCCGCCGAGCGGACCGTGCGGATGATGTCCGAGCGGCCGCCCTCGTTGATCGCTTTCCGCAGGCGGCGGATATGGACGTCCACCGTGCGCGGCTCGATGTCCGCCTCGCGGCCCCACACGCTGTCGAGCAGCCGCTCGCGCGAGAAGACGCGGCCGGGGTGTTCGAGGAAATGGCGCAGCAGGCGGAACTCGGTGGGCCCCAGCGGCACGCTGTCGCCGCCGCGCTTCACCCGGTGGGCGACGGTATCCATCTCGATATCGGAATAGGCCAGCCGCTCGCCCGCCAGCGCCGGGCGCACCCGCCGCAGTACCGCGCCGACGCGGGCGACCAGCTCGCGTGGAGAGAAGGGCTTGGTGACGTAATCGTCGGCTCCCGTCTCCAGCCCGCGCACGCGGTCTTCCTCTTCGCCACGCGCCGTCAGCATGATGATCGGCACGTTGGCGGTCTCGGGCAGCCGTCGCAGGCGGCGGCAGACCTCGATGCCGGAGATCTCGCCCTCGATCATCCAGTCCAGCAGGACCAGATCGTGGGGCTGCTCACGCGCCAGCATCAGCGCCTCCTCACCGTCGGCGGTGTGCTCGACGGTGAAGTCCTCGCGCTCGAAGTTCCAGATCAGCAGTTCGGCAAGGGCGACGTCGTCCTCGACCAGCAGGAGGCGGGCGCGGGCCATCAGATCGCTCGCGCCAGGCTGTCGAGCCCACGCGGCCGTTCGGCCATCTGGTGGCCTGTCGCCGCGAAATAGACCATCTCGGCGATGTTCGTCGCGTGGTCGCCGATCCGTTCGAGGTTCTTGGCGATGAACAGCAGGTGGGTGGCCGCCGTGATGGTGTGCGGGTTCTCCATCATGTGCGTCAGCAGAGCGCGGAACAGGCTGTTGTAGAAATCGTCCACGGCTTTGTCGCTCTCGCACACCAGGATCGCGGCCTGCGGATCGCGCGCGGCATAGGCGTCGAGCGAGGCCTTCACCATGTCCGAGACGGCGCGCGACATGGCGGGCAGGATCGACAACGGCTCGATCGCCTTGGCGCCTTCCAGCACCGGCACGCGCTTGGCGATGTTCTTGGCGTAATCGCCCATCCGCTCCACTACGCCCGAAATCTTGAGCGCGGCGAGGATCTCGCGCAGATCGTCCGCCATCGGCGCACGCAGCGCGATCAGCCGCAGCGCCTGCCGCTCGATCTCCGTCTCGATCGTGTCGATCTTGCGATCCTCCTCCACGATCATCGCGGCGGCATCGAGATCGCGGCGGACGAGCGCCTGCATCGCGCCCGAGATCGCCGCCTCCGCGCGCCCGCCCATCTCCGCCACCAGCCCGCGCAGCTGGCCGAGGTCCTCGTCGAATGCCTTGACGGTATGTCCGTTGGTCGTCGCCATCCTCAATTCCTCGTTTTTCGCGATCGACGAACCGCGGCCCTGAAGCCGCTTGCGATCGCTCCGGGCCTCAGCCGTAGCGGCCGGTGATGTAATCCTTGGTCCGCGTTTCGCGGGGATTGGTGAAGATATCCGACGTGTCGCCATATTCGACGAGCGTGCCGAGGTGGAAGAAGGCGGTGCGCTGCGAGACGCGCGCCGCCTGCTGCATGTTGTGGGTAACGATCACGATCGCATAACGGCCGCGCAGCTCGTGGATCAGCTCCTCGATCTTGGCGGTGGCGATCGGGTCGAGCGCGCTGCACGGTTCGTCCATCAGGATCACTTCCGGATCCACCGCGATGGCGCGGGCGATGCACAGCCGCTGCTGCTGCCCGCCGGAAAGCGCGGTGCCGCTGTCGGTCAGCCGGTCCTTCACCTCGTCCCACAGGCCGGCGCGGCGCAGCGACTGCTCGACGATCCGGTCCATGTCGTTCTTGGCCGAGGCGAGACCGTGGATGCGCGGGCCGTAGGCGACGTTCTCGTAGATCGACTTCGGGAACGGGTTCGGCTTCTGGAACACCATGCCGACGCGCGCGCGTAGCTGCACCACGTCCATCGAGGCGGCGTAGATGTTCTCGCCGTCCAGCGTGATCTCGCCCTCCACCCGCGCCGACGACACGGTGTCGTTCATCCGGTTGAGCGTCCGCAGGAAGGTGGACTTGCCGCAGCCCGACGGGCCGATGAACGCTGTCACGTTCTCCTGCGTCACGTCGATCGAGACGTTGTTGATCGCCTGCTTGGCGCCATAGAAGACGTTGACGCCGCGCGCCGTCATCTTGAGCGTCTCGACCGGGGCGACCTGCTGGTGCGCGGCGAGATCGTTGAGCGTGTCCGTGGTCATCACCAGCGTCTTTCAAAGCGATTGCGGAGATAGATGGCGATGCCGTTCATCAGCATCAGGAACACCAGCAGCACGATGATCGCGGCGGACGTCTTCTCGACGAACCCGCGGCTCACCTCGTCCGACCAGAGGAAGATCTGGACGGGCAGCACGGTGGCCGGCTCGGTCAGCCCGCCCGGGGGCGAGGCGATGAACGCGCGCATGCCGATCATCAGCAGCGGTGCGGTTTCACCCAGCGCGCGGGCCATGCCGATGATCGTGCCCGTCAGGATGCCGGGCAGGGCGAGCGGCAACACGTGATGGAACACCACCTGCACCCGCGATGCGCCGATGCCGAGCGCGGCATCGCGGATCGACGGCGGGACGGACTTGATCGCGTTGCGCCCGGCGATCACGATGACCGGCATCGTCATCAGCGCCAGCGTCAGCCCGCCGACGATCGGGGCGGAGCGCGGCATGTCCATGAAGTTCAGGAACACCGCCAGGCCGAGCAGGCCGAAGATGATCGAGGGCACCGCCGCCAGATTGTTGATCGACACCTCGATCAGGTCCGTCCAGCGGTTACGCGGGGCATATTCCTCCAGGTAGAGCGCGGAGAGCACGCCGACCGGAAAGGCCAGCACGATCGTCACGAACATCGTCAGCAGCGAGCCTTTCAGCGCGCCCCAGACGCCCACCAGCGTCGGGTCGGTGGAGTCGGCGTTCTTCAGGAAGGTGAGGTTCAGCCCGGTCTTGGTGACGCCGGCCTTGTCGAGCCGCGCATAGGCGGCCTCGTCCTCGGGGGCGGCATCGCCCTTGGCGGCCAGATCGATGTTGGTCGCGGCGGGCACCCAGATCTGCGCCTTGCGCCGCAGGATCGTCGGATCGGCCGCGATCGCGTCGCGCACCGTCAGCCATGCGCCATCGGAGAGCAGGCGCTCGCCATCGGTGCCGAACGCGGCGGTGGCGGCGGCGGTGGTGGCGCCCTCGATATCCGCACCGGCCAGCGCCGCATCCTTGCCCGGCCCGGCGAGCGCTGCCGGATCGATCATCAGCGTGGAGGCGGGAAAGTCGACGTCGAGCCGCAGCTCGGTCTGGGTGAAGCCGCGCGCGCCGTTGCCCACCATCGTCCACAGCAGGAAGACGAGGAACCCGGCGGACAGCAGCACCGCGCCGAGGCCCAGCAGGCGGAAGCGGCGTTCGGCGGCATAACGGCGGCGGATGCTGCCCTGCATCTTCGCGCCCCGCCAGTCGGTGGGCGTGCGTGCCGGGGCGGGCGGCTCGGCGCCCGTTGCCGGAACGCCCGCCACGAGGGTGCTATTCATAGGCCTCCCGGTATTTCTTGACGACGCGCAGGGCGACGATGTTGAGCGCAAGCGTGACGAGGAACAGCACCAGCCCGAGCGCGAAGGCGGCGAGCGTCTTGGCGCTGTCGAATTCCTGGTCGCCGGTCAGCAGCTGCACGATCTGGGTCGTCACCGTGGTGACGCTGGCGAACGGATTGAGCGTGAGGTTAGCGGCGAGCCCTGCGGCCATCACCACGATCATCGTCTCGCCGATCGCGCGGGATACGGCGAGCAGCACGCCACCCACCACGCCCGGCAACGCGGCCGGCACCAGCACCTTGCGGATCGTCTCCGAAGTGGTGGCACCCATCGCGAGGCTGCCGTCGCGCATGGACTGCGGCACGGCCGCGATGCTGTCGTCCGCCATCGAGGAGACGAACGGGATGATCATCACGCCCATGACCAGACCGGCGGCCAGCGCGCTTTCGGACGAGGCGCTGGTGATGCCGATCGAGACGGCGAAGGTGCGCAGCGCGGGGGCGATGGTGAGCGCGGCGAAATAGCCGTACACCACCGTCGGCACGCCGGCGAGGATCTCGAGGATCGGCTTCATCCACTTGCGCGTGGTGGGCTTGGCATATTGCGTCAGGTAGATCGCGCTCATCAGCCCCAGCGGGATCGCCACGATCATGGCGATGATCGCGCCGATGAAGATCGTGCCCCAGAACAACGGCACCGCGCCGAACGCGCCGGAAGAGCCGACCTGATCGGCACGGATCGCCGTCTGCGGGCTCCAGGTGAGGCCGAACAGGAACTCGAGCGGGTTCACCTTGGCAAAGAAGCGCAGCGATTCGAACAGCAGCGAGGCGACGATGCCCAGCGTCGTCAGGATCGCGATCAGCGAGGCGATCAGCAGCGCCCCCATCACTACCCGCTCCACCCGGGTGCGGGCGCGGAAATCGGGGGTCAGGCGGGTGAACGCCCACGCGCCGCCGGCGAATGCCAGCAGCACCGCCGCCAGCGTACCGATGATGGCATAGCGGGTGGAGGCGGCCTTATATGCCGGCGCCAATGTGTTCGAAACCGGGTTGAACGCGGCGGCGACGGTGCCGTCCGCCAGCCCGCGCACCTCGGCGAGGATCGCGCTGCGTTCCATGCCGGGGGCGGGGAGGGCGGCGGCGGCCGGCGTGTCGAGCACGGTGCCCATCACGAGGCCGGGCGCCACGCTGCTCCACACGACGAGGAAGATCAGCGCCGGCACCGCCGCCCACAACGCCACGTACCAGCCGTGATAGTTGGGGCGGCTGTGCGCGCGCTGGCCGCCTACGGGCACGAACCGGCTCGCCTTGGCGCGCGCGGTGCCCCAGGCGACGATGCCCAGACCGAGGATCAGGAGAAGGAGAGCGAGGCCCGACATGGTCCGATCATTCCGCCTGCGCGGGATCGAACGGCGTCAGCTTGGTCGCGATCTCGGCGTTCTTCGCGCGCACGTCGGCCGGGGCGGCGATCAGGCCGCGACGCTTGAGGTAGCCGTCCGGCCCCCAGGCACTGGCATATTCGGCGACGAACTGCTTGAGGCCGGGGATCGCGGTCAGGTGCGCGCCCTTCACGTAGATGTAGAGCGGGCGGGCGCCGGGATACTGGTAGCTCGCGATCGTCTCGTAGGTGGGCACCACGCCCTTGATCGCGATGCCGCGCAGCTTGTCGGCGTTTTCCTCGAGGAAGCTGTAGCCGAAGATGCCGACCGAGTCCGGGTTGGCCTCCAGCTTCTGCACGATCAGGTTGTCGTTCTCGCCCGACTCCACGTAGGCGCCGTCCTCGCGCACCTTGGTGCAGATCGCCTTGTGCTTGTCGGCGTCGGTCTTCTTGAGGGCGGCCATCGCGGGATCGGCGTTGCAGCCCTTGTCCAGGATCAGCTCGGCGAAGGCATCGCGCGTGCCGCTGGTGGGGGGCGGGCCGAGCACGCGGATGGCGGTGGCGGGCAGCGACGGGTTCACGTCCTTCCACGTCTTGGCGGTCTGCGGCTTGCCGTAAGGCTCGGCGGCCAGCGCCTTGTAGATGTCTTCCTGCGTCAGCGCCATCGCCGGGCCGGCCTTGCTCTCGGCGAGCGCGATGCCGTCGATGCCGATCTGCACCTCGATGATCTGCTTCACGCCATTCTTCGCGCAATCCTCGACCTCGGATTTCTTGATCCGACGCGAGGCGTTCTCGATGTCGGGGAACTGCGCGCCGACGCCGGCGCAGAACAGCTTCATGCCCGCGCCCGTGCCGGTCGACTCGACGATCGGCGCTTTGAAGCCGGCGTTCTTGCGGGCGAACTGCTCGGCCACGGCGGTGGTGAACGGATAGACGGTGGAGGAACCGACCGCGCGGATCTGGTCGCGCGAGGCGCCGCCCGCCTCGCTGCCGCCGCCGCTCTTGTCCTGGCAACCGGCGAGCGTCAGCGCGGCGATGCCGGCCATCAATAGGTGTCTGGTCAAATGAGCCTCCGTTTCGCCTGCGATCAGGCGCCCTTGGGGGTGCCTATCGACGCCTTCGATGCGTCCTGTGTGACGATCGTGTGACTCTTTGATGACAGCGCCTCCCCCGGCAGCGGAAACAGGACGGAAACAGTCGTTCCCTGCCCGACGACGCTGGCGATATCGAGCCGCGCCCGGTGCCGCTCCGCAATATGCTTGACGATCGCGAGGCCCAGGCCGGTGCCGCCCACCGCCCGGCTGCGGCCCGGATCGACGCGGTAGAAGCGCTCCGTCAGGCGCGGCAGATGCTCGCGCGGGATGCCGGCGCCCTCGTCGGTCACGCTCAGTCGCAGCCCTGCCGCCTCGCGCGCCACCCGCACCTGCACCGCGCCGCCGGGCCGGCCGTATTTCAGCGCGTTGCCGATCAGGTTGTGGAGCAATTGCGACAGCTGGGCGCGATCGCCGGCAACGGGCGCGGCACCGTCCACCGCGATCTCGATCCGGTCGCGCTCCACCGATCGCGCGCTGGCGATGGCGTCACGCACCTCGGCCGCCAGCGAATCGAGCGCCACCGCGTCCTGCGGCGCGCTGTGCTGCTCGGCCTCGATGCGTGAAAGCGACATCAGGTCCTCGATCAGCCGCTGCATCCGCTTGCCCTCGCCGAACATGGTGTTGAGGAAGCGCAGGCGGGTGGCGGCATCCTCCGGCCCGTTGGCCATCTGCAACGTCTCGATATAGCCGAGCAGCGTGGCGAGCGGGGTGCGCAGCTCGTGGCTGGCATTGGCGACGAAATCCACCCGCATCCGCTCGGCCGCGCGCGCCTCGCTGCGGTCCGCCAGGCGCACCAGCAGCCCGCCCTCGCCGACCGGGTGGATCGCCATCTCCCAATGCCGCCCCACGCCGCCGCCGATCGCGCCGAGCACGATGGGCTGGGTCGGCAGCCGACCCTCGGCCCCCGTGAAGAGCGCGCCGGCGGCCGGGTGGCGGATCGCCAACCGGGCATCCTCGCCGACGATGTGTTCGCCCAGCAGCGCGGTGGCGGCGGCGTTGGCGTGGGTCACCTGCATCCGCTCGACGAACAGCAGCGGCTCGTCGATCGTGGCGGCGACGGCGGCCAGCCCCGGTTCGGGCGGGGCGGCGGGTGGCGCGGGCGCGGGCGCGGGCGCGGCCGGGCACAGGATGAACCAGAAGGCGGTCCCGCTCGCCAGCCCCGCCACCACGGCCCCGGCCATGGCGGGCGCCAGCAACACGAAGGTCGCCACGCCGAACGCCGCCACGAACACGATGACGCCACGGCGATCGAACAGCCGGTCCATGCGTCGCTTTCCTCCCAGATCTCGCGAGTCGCCGTTTCATAGCGATGCCGTGCGACATATCGCCATCGCCGGTCTTTACGTTTAAGTAGCGGGCACGGGCATAGGGTGGCACGATGAGCGAAGATACCGACGATCGGCATGATGGGAACGCCAGCGGCGACGGAGGCAGCACGATGCCGCCGGCCGGGGATGTGCCGCCGTCAGGGGCTGGCGCCACGCGTCGCCGGCTGATGCTGGGCGCTGCCGCTGCCTCCACCGTCGTCACGATCCGCCCGGCGCTGGCGGCGACTGTCGGCTCCGTGATGAATTGCGAGGTGCCGGTGCCCGATCCCCGGCTCGGCGCGGGCAAGTGGATCGACGGGCGCGGCCAGCTGGTCGATGCCGGCACCGCCGGGTCGTTTCGCCCGCCCAACCGGCCTTTGAAAGCCGAGGACATCCGCAAGGCGATGCAGGGCGCCAACTTTCCCGGCGCCGATTACGAGACGAGCCGCGCCTACATGGCCTATATCCGCAAGCTGCAGAACGGGATGAGCGGCTTCACCTGCTACCAGTCGCTGCAGATGCCGCGCGCCTGAGTCCTGCCCGCTGACCCCGGCCCCGCCGCCACCGCCGCCACCGCCGATGCCGGTCTATCGCGTCGATCCGCCCGCCTGCCGCCTGTCGGTGGAGGCGGAGGGGATGACGCTGCTGTACCATCGCCCGTCCGGCATCACCCACGTGCTGCTGCCGCCCGCACCGGAAATCCTCACCGCGCTGGCCGATGGCCCGGCCGATCCGGCGACGCTGGCCGCGCGGCTGGCCGTTTCCCACGCGATCGGTGATGGCGACGGGGAGGATGCCGCGGCCGTGATCGCCGCCCGGCTGGGGGAGCTTGCGGCGGTGGGCCTGGTGGCGGTGGCGCCCGGCATCGGCGGGCGCGTGGCCGGGTGAGGCACGCCTTCTCCGTTCGCATAGGCCCGGTCGGTTTCCGCGTCGGATCGGCCTGGCCGCAGCCGATCGCGGCGATGCGACGGCTGTACGCAGGCTATCCGCCCCCGCGTGACGGCATCGCGGACTTTACCGTGCGGCTGGAACCGACCCGGCCGTGGCGCCGCTGGCTGCGCCCCTCGGCGATGGTGCGCGGCGACTTCACCCTGCCCGATGCCGCGCCGCTACCGCTGGCGCAGGGGCTGCTCGCCGCCGAGATGGGGATGAACCTGCAGATGGCGCTGGGCGCGCGGCGCTGGCTGCTGCTCCACGCCTCCTGCGTGGAGCGGGACGGGCGGGCGCTGCTGATGTCCGGCCATTCCGGTGCGGGCAAATCGACGCTGTCGGCGCTGCTCGGTGAGCGCGGATGGCGGCTGCTGGGCGACGAGTTCGCGCTGCTCGATCCGGCAAGCGGCGTGATCCACCCGTTCCCCCGCCCGGTGAGCCTGAAGAACGAGGCGATCGCGGTGATGGCGGCGGAGGTGGCGGCCGATCGGCTCGGCCCGTTGATCCCCGGCACGCCCAAGGGCGACATCCGCCACCTGCGCCCCGCCGCCGACGCGCTGGCGCGAATGGACGAGCCGGCCACCCCCGCGATGCTGCTGTTCCCCCGTTTCGGCGCGTCGGCGGACGTGCGGCCGATGGGCGCGATCGAGACGTTCGTGCGGCTGACGCAGGCCTCGACCAACTATGTCGTGCTGGGCGAAGCGGGGTTCGCCGCGCTGACCGGGCTGGTGCGGGGCGTTCCGGCGATGGCGATCGACTATCCCGATACGGCGGCGGCGATCGATCTGGTCGAGCGGCTGTGGGCGGAGACGGCGCGATGAGCCCGACGCGCCTGCTCGTAGCGGTACTGGCGGATCCGCAGGCGGCACCCGCCCTCGGCCCGGGCGCGTGGCAGGATGTGCTGACGGTCGCCCGCGCCGAACTGCTGATCGGCAGCCTCGCCCATCGCCTGCACGGGCTTGCCCTGCCGCCGGCGGTGAGGGCAATCCTTGACGATGCGCGCACTTCCGCCGAGCACGGCCGGGTGCAGGCGCTGTGGGAGGCGGAGATGGCCCGCCGGGCGCTCGTGACGCTGGGCGTGCCGGTGGTGCTGTTGAAGGGCACCGCCTTCGTCGCGGCCGGGCTGGCGGCGGGGCAGGGGCGCTCGATCGGCGACCTCGACATCCTCGTACCGCGCGATGCGCTGGACGCGGTGGAGGCAGCCTTGCTCGCCGCGGGCTGGGAATGGGTAAAGCCCGATCCCTACGACCACCTTTATTATCGCCGCTGGATGCACGAACTGCCGCCGCTGACCCACCCTGAGCGCGATCGCATGATCGACGTCCATCACACGATCCTGCCGCTCACCGCCCGCCCGACGCCCGATGCGACGGCGCTGATCGCGGACAGCGTGGCGCTGGAGAACGGCCTGCGCGTGCCGTCGCCTGCGGACATGATCGTGCATGCCGCCGCGCACCTGTTCGCCGATGGCGATCTGGCCGGCGGTTTGCGGAACCTGTGGGATATCGACCGGCTGGTGCGGGAGCACGCGGGTGATGCGGAGTTTCCCGCTGCGCTGGCCGCCTCCGCCCGGCGGCATAACCTGATCCCCCATGTGGCGCGCGCGCTGAGGCTGTCCGCGCCGATTTACGCGACGCCGATGGAGGGGCTGCCCATCGGCCGGGCGCGGTGGGCGGACCGCCTGTACGCGCGCCGCCTGTTGGCCCGCGACGGCTGGGGGCGGGAAACGCGGCCGGCGCTGCGCCTCGCCTTCTACATCCGCTCGCACTGGATCCGGATGCCGCCGCTGCTGCTGGCGCGCCACCTGTGGACGAAATTTCGCCGTGGCCAGCGCGGGACGACATCCTCCGACCGCGCATCCTGAGAAGCCATCGAGCCCGTCGAAATGGCGTCTCGAATGAGGGTCTAAGTCAAATCCCGGATACCGGGCTTCGTTCGGGTCCGTCCTTTTCCGGGTTGCGAGGTGGTCGGGCCAGCCCGCGTCAGCCCAGCCGCTCCAGCGCCGGAATCAGCTCATCGAAATGATCGATCAGCACGCTGGCGCCCAGCTGCGCGGGCGGGCGGTCGGAGAAGCCGAACGTCACCGCCACGCACGGCAGGCCGGCGGCGCGCGCGGTATCGGTGTCGGTGATCGAGTCGCCGACGAACGCCGCCCGCCCGCCGCCCGCGCGCGCAATCGCCTCGAACAGCGGCGCGGGGTCGGGCTTGCGGACCGGCAGCGTATCGCCGCCGACGATCGCGACGAAGCGGTCGTCCCAGTTCAGTGCAGACACCAGCCGGCGACCGAGGCTCTCCAGCTTGTTGGTGCAGATCGCCAGCTTCACGCCTTTTGACGCGAGCGTATCGAGGGCTGCCTCAAGCCCGTCGAAAGGCTTCGTGCCGACAGCGATGTTCGTCTCGTAATATTCGAGAAATATGGGGAAACCCTGCTCGACCAGTGCCTCGTCGACCTCGCCGGTCGCGGCCAGCCCCTTCTGCAACAGCGCCCGCGCGCCATGCCCCACCATGTGCCGTACGGATTCGGCCGGCACCGCCGCGCGGCCCAGCCGCCCGAGCGCATGGTTGAGCGCGGCGGTAAGATCGGGCGCGGTGTCGGCGAGCGTGCCGTCGAGATCGAAGGCGACGACGTCGAAGGGGAAGCGGGTCATGCACCGGCTCTGCCCCGCCCGATATGGCAATGGCAAGCGCGACGTGGCAGGGATGCGCGCATGTCTCGCCCTCCGTTTGCCGCCGTGATCCTCGCTGCCGGAAAAGGCACGCGGATGAAATCCGATCTCCACAAGGTGCTGCACCCGATCGCCGGACGGCCGATGCTGGCGCATTTGCTGGCGGAACTGGCCGGGGCGGGCGCGGCCGAACAGGTCGTCGTGGTCGGCAGCGGGCGCGATCAGGTGGAGCGGCTGGCCGCCCCGCTTGGCGTGGCGCTGGCGGTGCAGGAGCCGCAATATGGCACCGCCCATGCCGTGCAACAGGCGGAGCAGGCGCTGACCGGCTTCGTGGGAGACGTGCTGATCCTCTACGGCGACGTGCCGCTGGTGCGTGGCGAAACGATGACACGGATGCTCGACCGGCTGAACGCGGCCGACGCGCCGGCGGCGGTGGTGCTCGGCTTTCGCCCGGCGGACGCACTGGCCTACGGCCGTATCGCCGCGCAGGGCGACGTGATCGCCAGGATGGTCGAGTATAAGGATGCGTCGCCGGAGGAACGGGCGTTAACACTTTGTAACTCCGGGCTGATGGCAGTGCGATCGGCCGATCTGTGGCGACTGCTGGCGCTGGTCGGCAACGACAATGCCGCCGGGGAATATTATCTGCCCGACGTCGTGATGCTGGCCGCCGCCGAGGGCCGCCACTCGGCGGTGATCGAGGCCGAGGCATGGGAAGTGGCGGGCATCAACAGCCGCGCCGAACTCGCCGAGGTGGAGCGGGCCTGGCAGCAGCGCCGTCGTCTGCGCGCGATGGCGGAAGGGGCCACGCTGACCGCGCCCGAGACGGTATGGTTCGCCCACGACACGCAGATCGGCCGCGACGTGACGATCGCGCCCAACGTGGTGTTCGGCCCCGGCGCGCGCATTGCGGACGGCGCGACGATCCACGCCTTCAGCCATATCGAGGGCGCGAGCGTGGCCGGGCGCGCGGAGATCGGCCCTTACGCCCGGCTGCGGCCCGGTGCGGAGATCGGCACGGGGGCGAAGATCGGCAATTTCGTCGAGGTGAAGCAGGCGCGGTTCGGCGCGGGGGCCAAGGCCAACCACCTGAGCTACATCGGCGATGCCGAGGTTGGCGCGGGGGCGAACATCGGCGCGGGCACGATTACATGCAATTACGACGGGTTCCTGAAGTACCGCACGAATATCGGCGCGGGTGCGTTCATCGGCTCGAACAGCGCGCTGGGGGCCCCCGTCACGGTGGGCGACGGCGCGATCGTGGGCGCCGGTTCGGTGCTGACGCGGGATGTCGCCGCCGGTGCGCTCGCGCTCGTCCGCCCGGCGCAGACCGAGAAGCCGGGCTGGGCGGCAAGCTTCCGCGCGCGGATGGCGGAGGCCAAGTTGCGCCGCCAGAGTGAAAAGACTTGAGGCTGGCGCCATTTCGGCAGGCTCGACAACTCCTCGGGACGGGCGGTCGGACAGGCACGCGGCGCCAGCGGGTCAGGCGGGCGGCGCAGCCTTGGCGCGTTGCTGGCGGATGTAATCGATCTCGGCCCGGGCCTTGGCGTCGTTCGGATCGAGCGCCAGCGACTTTTCGAACCAGCCTTGTGCCTCCTCCAGCCGGCCCTGCTCGATCATCACGAAGCCGATGCCGCGCCACGCCCGCGTCTGCTCGAACACACGATGGTCGTCGGGTGAGAGCGCCGCGGCTTCGTCGGCGCGCTGGAAGGTGGCGAGCGCGGTCGGCCAGTCCCGCCGTCGCTTGTACAGCTCCCCCAGTTCGGCAAGGTAGCGGGCGTGGGAGGGCGACAGCGTGATGGCGCGCCTGAACGCCGCTTCCGCCTCGTCGTCGCGGTGCAGGTCGACCAGCACGAAGCCCTTGTAGAAAATGGCATCCGCCAGCACCGGCGGCATCGCCACGGCATCCTCGCGTGCGGCGGCGGCCATCGTCATGTAGGCGAGCGTCTCGGCCATAGAACGCGCACAGTAGATGCGCCGCTTCTCGCCGGCATATTCCTTCGTCTTGGCGGTAACGATCCGGTCCAGCAGCGGCATCGCCTCGGTCACGCGGCCGCTGGCGATCAGCACCAGCGCCTCCTGCAACCGTGCCTCGTCCGGATCGCGCCGTGGGGCCTCCGTCGCCGGCGGCTTCGCCCATACGGGCGGCGGCGCGAGGGTGACGAGAGCGAACAGTGCGAGCGCGAACGGTTTCATCTTTTGCATATCTCCCCGGTGCGATAGCTGGCGGCATCGCGGGTGCTCGTCAATCGATCCTGCGACGCCCAGGAAGGACCAGTCTCATGTGCGGTATCATCGGCATCCTCGGATCGGGCGCGGTCGCGGACCGGCTGCTTTCGGGCCTGCGTCGCCTCGAATATCGCGGCTATGACTCTGCCGGTCTCTGCACGATCCACGATGCCGCGCTCGATCGCCGCCGCGCCGAGGGCAAGCTGGACAATCTGGCGCGCGTGCTGGCCGAGGCGCCGCTGGCGGGAGACGTCGGCATCGCCCACACCCGCTGGGCGACCCACGGCGGCCCGACGACGAGCAACGCCCACCCCCATGCCACCCGCGAAGTGGCGATCGTCCACAACGGAATCATCGAGAACTTCAAGCCCTTGCGGGAGGAACTTGCCGCCGCCGGGCATGTGTTCGAGAGCCAGACCGACAGCGAGGTGGTGGCGCACCTGATCTCGGCACAGGTGGAGGCGGGGGTCGAGCCGGTCGAGGCGGTCCGCACCTCGCTCAAGCGGCTACGTGGCGCGTTCGCGCTCGCCATCCTGTTCCGGCAGCGGCCGGACATGATCGTGGGCGCGCGGCTCGGCTCGCCGCTGGTGGTGGGCTATGGTGAGAACGAGACGTATCTCGGTTCCGACGCGCTGGCGCTGGCGCCGCTCACCCAGCGCATCGCCTATCTCGAAGAGGGCGATTGGGTCGTCATCACGCGCGAGGGCACGCAGATCTACGATCGCGAGGATCAGCCGGTCGAGCGGCCGGTGACGATCTCCGGTGTCGTCGGCGCGATGATCGACAAGGGCAATCACCGCCACTTCATGCTCAAGGAGATCTACGAGCAGCCGGTGGTGGTGGCGCAGACGCTCGGTTCGTACCTGCGGCCGCTCGAAGGGCGGGTATCGCTGCCGGTGCCCGAGTTCGATCTCGCCGGCATCCGACGCGTCACCATCGTGGCGTGCGGGACGAGCTATTACGCCGGCATGGTCGCCAAATACTGGATCGAGCGGTTCGCCCGCGTGCCGGTGGAGATCGATGTCGCCTCCGAGTTCCGCTATCGCGCGCCGGTGCTGGAGGAGGGCGGGCTGGCCCTGTTCGTCAGCCAGTCCGGCGAGACGGCGGATACGCTGGCGGCGCTGCGCCATGCGCGCGAGGGCGGGCAGAAGATCGCGGTGGTGGTCAACGTGCCCACCTCCACCATGGCACGCGAGGCGGACCTGCTGCTGCCGACCCACGCCGGGCCGGAGATCGGCGTGGCTTCCACCAAGGCGTTCACCTGCCAGCTGGCGGTGCTGGCGGCGTTCGCGGTGAACCTGGCGCGTGACAAGGGCCGGCTCTCGGCCGAGGAAGAGCGGCGGATCGTGCGGCATCTGGCCGAGGCGCCCGCCGCGATCAACGCCGCGCTCGCCTATGACGACGCCATCGAGGCGATGGCCGGATCGATCGCGCAGGCCCGCGACGTGCTGTATCTGGGGCGTGGGCCGGATTATCCGCTGGCGCTGGAAGGCGCGTTGAAACTGAAGGAAATCAGCTACATCCACGCCGAAGGTTATGCGGCGGGCGAGATGAAGCACGGTCCGATCGCGCTGATCGACGAGCATGTGCCGGTGATCGTGCTGGCGCCATCCGGCCCGCTGTTCGAGAAGACGATCTCGAACATGCACGAGGTGCAGGCGCGAGGCGGCAAGGTGGTGTTGATCTCCGACTATGACGGGATCGCCGAGGCAGGTGACGATTGCCTCGCCACGATCACGATGCCCAAGGTCCACCCGCTGATCGCCCCGATCGTCTATGCGATCCCGGTGCAGTTGCTCGCCTATCATGTGGCGGTGGTGAAGGGGACGGATGTGGACCAGCCGCGCAACCTGGCGAAATCGGTGACGGTGGAGTGAGGGGTTAAAGCAGCCGCGCCGGCCCCTCCAGCGCGAGCAGGTGGCGCTTGGCGGCGAGGCCACCGGCAAAGCCGGTCAGCGCACCGCCCGCGCCGATCACGCGGTGGCATGGTATGACGACGGAGATCGGATTACGCCCGTTCGCCGCCCCCACGGCGCGCACGGCGGCGGGGCGGCCGATCTGGCGGGCGATGTCGCCGTAGCTGCGGGTTTCGCCATAGGGGATCGTGGCCAGCGCCCGCCATACCGCCTGCTGGAACGGCGTGCCGCGCGGGGCGAGCGGCAGGGTGAAGCGGCGCAACGTCCCGCCGAAATAGGCGTCGAGCTGGCGCGCTGTGTCGCTCAGCAACGGCGCATCCGGCGCATCGACCAGCGACGGCAGCGGGACGCGACGGGGGTCGTCGTCCGGCCACAGGATCGCGACGAGGCCGGTATCATCGGCCACCAGCGTGAGCCTGCCTACCGGCGTATCGTGGAGGCGGCGTCGCATCGCCGCGCGCCTATGATGCCGGCGTCGGTGCCGTCAGCGGGGCGGGGGCCGCGTCCGGATCGAAGCGTTGCCATCCCGCCGGGCCGAGCCGCTCGATCGGCTTGAAGCGCACCTTGTACTGCATCCGCGCCGAGCCCTTCACCCAATAGCCGAGATAGACGTAAGGCAGGCCGGCGCGCGCGGCGCGGACGATGTGATCGAGGATGATATAGGTGCCGAGACCGGGCCGGGTGTCATCGTCCGGCTCGAAGAAGCTGTAGATCATCGACAGGCCATCGGCCTGCTGGTCGCTGAGGCAGGCGCCGACGAGGCGGCCGCCCGGCTCGCGATATTCGACGACATACGTGTTCACCGGGGTCTGCTCGACCATGTCGGCGAAGTCCTGCTCGTCCATGTCGGCCATGCCGCCGCCGGGGTGGCGGGCGGCGAGGTAGCGGCGAAGCAGCGCGAACTGCTCCTCGGTCGTCCACGGCTTGCAGGCGGAGATCGTCAGGTCGTCATGCCGGCGCATCAGCTTGCGCTGGCTGGCATTGGGCCTGAACGCATCGGCGACCACCCGGACGGACACGCAGGCCGAGCAGTCGAAACAGCTCGGCCGGTAGGCGACGCCCTGGCTGCGGCGGAAACCGATGCGACCGAGCGCGTCGTTCAGCTCGGCGGCGTGCGGGCCGGCAAGCTCGGTGAACACCTTCCGCTCCGTCCGGCCCGGCAGATAGGGGCAAGGCGAGGGCGTCGTGACGAAGAAGCGCGGGAAGCGGAATTGCGCGGTCACGTTTCGGGCACGTCCCTGTCGCTCGGGGCCAGCCGCAGGCCAGCGGCACCACCGGACTATGGCGACGGGGGCGCCTCGTGAAAAGGGCGTTTACCATAGATAAAGGGTTAAGGCCGGCCCAGGTGCCCGGAATCATGGTTATCCCGTCAAGCGAGCTCCACCGGCGTCCCCTCATAGCCCGCCGCGCCGAGTGCCGCGACCAGCCGGTCGAGGTGCGCCTTGTCACGGGTCTCGCATTCCACGTCGAGGCTCAGGCCCTTGGCGGGCAGGTTGGTGAAGATGCGCTGGTGGGCGAGTTCGAGGATGTTCACCGCCAGCTCGTCGAACACACGGGCGACGTTGAACAGCGCGCCCGGCCGGTCCTGCAAGCGGATGCGCAGGCGGGCGAGCCGGCCCGACCGCGCCAGATCGCGCAGCAGCACGTTGGCCAGCAGGCGCGTGTCGATGTTGCCGCCGCAGATCACGATGCCCACCGTCTTGCCGGCGAAGCGTTCCGGATGCGCCAGCAGCGCGGCGAGGCCGGCGGCACCGGCGCCCTCGGCCACCGTCTTCTCGATCTGGAGCAGCAGCGCGACCGAGCGTTCGAGGTCGCGCTCGCCCACCAGCAGGATCTCGTCCACCAGCTTGGCGACGATGCCTGCGGTGATGACCCCCGGTTCCTTCACCGCGATGCCCTCGGCCAGCGTGTCGCCCTCGCAGGGCATCGTGCTGCCGGTGATGCGGTTGTACATCGACGGGTACAGTTCGGCCTGCACGCCGATCACCTCGACGGGATGCTGGTGCGCGCGCGCCACGGTGGCGCAGCCGGAGATCAGCCCGCCGCCGCCGATCGGGATCGCCAGCGTGTCGATCGCCGGCACGTCGGCCAGCATCTCGATCGCCACGGTGCCCTGTCCCGCGATCACGTCCGCATCATCGAACGGGTGGACGAAGGTGAGGCCGCGTTCGCCGGCCACCGTCAACGCATGGGCATAGGCATCGTCGAACCGCTCGCCGTGCAGGATCACGGTCGCGCCATGCCCCTCGGTCTGGGAGATCTTCACGGTCGGCGTCTGCAACGGCATCACGATCGTGACCGGGATGCCCAGTCGCGCGCCGTGATAGGCGAGGCCCTGCGCGTGGTTGCCGGCCGAGGCCGCGATCACCCCGCACGCGCGCGCCGTCTCGGGCATCAGCAGCAGCTTGTTCAGCGCGCCGCGCTCCTTGTAGGCGGCGGTGAACTGGAGGTTCTCGAACTTGAGGTAGACGGTCGCGCCCGTCAGCTGGGAAAGGGTGCGGCTGTGCAGCGTCGGCGTCCGCACGATCGAGGCGCCGATGCGCGCGTGGGCGGCGCGGACATCCTCGATCGAGACGGGGAGCGCGGGCGCGGGGGCCGGCGCGGCGGAATTCTGCAGGGTCGCCATGATCCCCGCCGCCTACCCCATCTGGCGGACCGGTGAAACCATGGTTATGCGCGGGGGATGGCAAACATCGCTTTCATCGGGCTCGGCAACATGGGATCGCCGATCGCGCGTCACCTGCTGCGGGCGGGACATGACGTGACCGTGTACAACCGGACCGCCGCCCGCGCCGAGGCGTGGGTGAGCGCGAACGGCGGGCGATCCGCGCCCACCCCGGCGGCGGCGGCGGAAGGGGCGGACGCGGTGTTCAGCTGCGTCGGCGCCGACCCCGATCTGGAAGCGGTGACGATGCACCGCGACGGCTGTTTCCGCACGATGCGCAAGGGCGCGCTGTTCGTCGATCACACCACCGTTTCGGCGCGGATCGCGCGGCAGCTGGCGGTGGAGGGCAAGGATCGCGGCCTGCTGGTGCTGGATGCGCCGGTGACGGGCGCGCAGCCCGGCGCGGAATCGGGCACGCTGTCGATCATGTGCGGCGGCTCGGCCAGGGCGTTCGCGGCGGGCGAGCCGCTGATGCGCGCCTATGCGCTGCGGATCGTGCATATCGGCGGCGCGGGCAGCGGCCAGCAGACCAAGATGGTCAACCAGATCGCACTGGTCGGCGCGCTGGAGGGCGTCGCCGAAGGGTTGCGCTTCGCCCAGGCCTCCAACCTCGATCTGGAGAAGGTGTTCGAGGTGATCTCGGCCGGCGCCGCCTCCAGCTGGATGCTCACCCACGGCTGGCACAGCATGGCCGAGGGGCAGTTCGATTTCGGGCTGGCGGTGGACTGGCTGCGCAAGGATCTGGGCCTCGCGCTGGAAGAGGCGCGGGTGAACGGATCGACCCTGCCGGTGACGGCACTGATCGACCAGTTCTGCGCGGAGGTGCAGGCGCTGGGCGGCGGCCGTCAGGACATGTCGGCGCTGGTGCGAAGGATCAAGCGATGAGCGCGCGTGCATTTCCGTTGGCCGTGGCGCTGCTGGCGCTGGCGGCGCCCGCCCATGCCGACGGGCTGGTGGACAACGTCAACGGCTATACGCTGGAGGGCAAGGGCACGGTGCAGCGCTTCACCGGCCTGCTGATCGACCGGCAGGGCAAGGTCGCGCGCCTGCTGACGGGCAGGGAGAAGCGACCGACCGTCGCGCTCGACTACAAGCTGGATGCCGGCGGCAAGACCTTGCTGCCCGGCCTGATCGACGCGCACGGGCATGTCATGCAGCTGGGCCTGCAGGCGCTGTCGCTCGACCTGTCGGACACGAAATCGCTGGCGGAGGCGCAGGAGAAGCTGCGTCGCTGGGCGGCGGAGCGGCCCAACCTGCGCTGGATCACCGGCGGCGGCTGGAATCAGGAGCAATGGAGCCTCGGCCGGATGCCGACCGCCGCCGATCTGGACGCGGCGGTGCCCGATCGCCCGGTGTGGCTGATGCGGGTGGATGGCCACGCCGGCCTCGCCAACACCGCCGCGCTGCAACGCGCCGGCATCACGGCCAAGACGCCACAGCCGGTCGGCGGGCGGATCGCGCTGGCGGCGGGCAAGCCGACCGGGCTGTTCGTCGATGCCGCGACCGATCTGGTGGCGCGCGTGGTGCCGCCGCCGCAGCCGCGCGACTATGATCTGGCGTTCGCCAGGGCGCAGGAGATGCTGCTCGCGGGCGGGATCACCGCCGTCGCCGACATGGGCACCTCGGTGGCGGACTGGAACGTGATACGGCGCGCGGGCGACGCGGGCCGGCTCTCCGTCCGCATCATGAGCTATGCCGCCGGCATCGAGCCGATGATCGCGATCGCCGGTACAGCGCCGACACCGTGGCTGTATGACGGCCGCCTAAAGATGGCGGGGGTGAAGCTGTTCGCCGACGGCGCGCTCGGCTCGCGCGGCGCGTGGCTGAAGGCGGACTATGCCGATGCGCCGCGCGAACGCGGGCTTCAGCTTCTCGACGACGCCAAGCTGCGCAACCTGATGAGCCGGGCGGCGATGGACGGCTTTCAGGTGGCCGTCCACGCCATCGGCGACGCCGCCAACGCGCAGGTGCTGGGGGCGATCGACGAGCTGGCCGAGACCTACAAGGGCGATCGCCGCTGGCGGATCGAACATGCCCAGATCGTCGATCCGGCCGACCTGCCGCGTTTCGGGCGCAACGGCATCGTCGCCTCGATGCAGCCGGTCCATGCGACGTCCGACCGGCTGATGGCCGAGGCGCGGCTGGGGCCGGCGCGGTTGGGCGGCGCCTATGCGTGGCGCACGATGCTCGACAACAAGGTGCCGCTGGCGTTCGGCTCGGACTTTCCGGTCGAGCGGCCTGATGCGTTCGCGGGGCTGGCGGCCGCGGTCAGCCGGGAGGATGCGAACGGTCAGCCGGCCGGGGGCTGGCGGCCCGACCAGAAGCTGCGCTTTACCGAGGCGCTGGCGGCGTTCACCACGGGCGCGGCCTATGCCGGCTTCGCGGAGGATCGCATCGGCAGCCTGACGGCCGGCCACTTCGCCGACTTCATCCTGATCGACCGTGATCCGTTCGAGGCGACCCCGGCGGCGATCCGCGGCACGCAGGTGATCGAGACATGGATCGGCGGCAAGCGCAACGTGCTGCGCAAGCAGTGAGGCGCGCGCCCGATCTTGCGCGCGCGGCGGCGCGCGTTATAGCGGGGCCTGCGCGGGCGTGGTGAAACTGGTAGACGCGCCGGACTCAAAATCCGGTTCCGCAAGGAGTGTCGGTTCGATTCCGACCGCCCGCACCAACTCTTCCCACGATCGATCCCGAACGCGACGGGCGAGGGTCGGCGTCGCTTACAGGTGATACGGCGCACCCCCCGCAAGCACGTGTCAGGTGGCCGACGTGTTGCCCTCGATCGATCCATGATTGGTGCAGATACGCGGTCTCGGAACCGTCGTCGGCCACCGGATGTGCGGTCATTCAGAGAGGGGGGCGCTCGGTGCTTCTCGGTCGCGCCGCGTTCTCTCGCGGGATCGCTACCTGCAACTCGTAGTCCGAAAAGCCCCGAAGAGGGCGCCCTCAATCCATTGGAAAGTCTGTCTCGCGCTGGTCATGCACATGCTGACGGCTCGTCGATGCCCGGAGCATCATGCCATCATGCTGCCTGCGCGGCAACTTTATCGCCTTTCCTTGGCGATCACTTCATTGCTTCTCAGGCACCAGCCTGCCGCGTCGCTTCCATGCCGCCGGTGGCAGGCAGCGGGAGAACCCGCCGCCTGCCACCGATAGGCAGCCTCAGCGCGAGCCGAAGGCGTAACGCATCGTCACGCCGATCTCGCGCGGGCGGTTCGCCCGGACGACATCGTAGCCGTCCGGCGCCGCGAACAGCGGGTAGACGGTGTTGATCGTGTCGATCCGCGCCAGTTCGACGTCCTTGTCGAACACGTTCTTGGCATAGACGCCCAGATCCCAGACGCTGTCCGTGCCCGTCAGGCCGGCGAACAGATCGACGATCGCGTAGGACGGCGTCTTGCGGAACGTGCCGGTGTTGGAGCGGAAGTTGCCGAAGTTCGGGTTCTTGCCCTGGTAGTTGACGTTGAAGCGGAAGTAGCCGCCGATCGCGTCGCTGAACGGGATTTCATACCCGCCGTTGACGGTCGCCTGGAACGGCGCCTGCGTGTTCAGCACTTGGCCCGATGGCGAGGTGCAGAGCTGCACGGGAACGGCGGCCGTCGGCGCGGTCGCGGTGTTGCACGGGATGATGCCGCCCTGCGACTTGATCTTGGAGTAGCTGAGGTTGGCCCCCAGCGACGCCCGATCGAACGGCCGCGCCACGATCTCCAGCTCGGCGCCGCGCACGCGGGCATCGAGATTGCCGTAGAACGACACGTTGGCCGCCTGCACGTTCGCACCGGCGATGCTGCTGAAGTAGCGGACCCCTTCCAGCGTCGTCAGCTGGTTCTTGTAATCCAGCTGGAAGATCGCGGCATTCACCCGCAGGGCGCGGCTGATCGTGGTCTTCACGCCGACTTCGTAGGACGTCGCCGTCTCGGGCGCCGGGGTCTGAAGTGCGAAGGGCAGGCCCGCGTTGCCGACCGACGGCAGGCCCGAGCGGAACGAGGTGCCCGTGGTGCCGTAGACGAGGATGTCGTCGGTGAACTGGTGCGACAGCGAGAAGTTGTAGAGCGCTTTCGAGAATTTGTCGTTGTTGACCTGCGGCGCTCGCGACGCTGCCGGGACGTTCACCTGGCAGTAGAGTGCCCCATAATCGGCGCTGTTGGGCAGCAGCGGGCTGGGGCAACCACCGGCGGCGGCGGGCAGGAAGCGGGGGAACGCCACGCGCGCACCGCTGGAGTTGATCGTCGTCGTGACCGGCACCCGATCGCGCAGGATCGAGAGACCACCGCTCAACTCTGTATCGTCATCGATGTGGAAGCGGACGTTGCCGTAGAAAGAGTCGAATCGCTGCCCGATGTCGCTGTCGAGTTGCGTCGTCACGACATAGTTCGGGTTCGGCGTCGTCACCTGGCCGGGGCGCGCCTGGAACGGTGCACCGAAGGCACCCGGCGTGAAGTTGACCAGACCGAAGGTGGTCACGCCCTGGCTGTGCTTGGAGAACCAGCCGAGATCATAATCGAACGGACGATCGGGGTTCGGGATCGACGAGATGCGGACCTCGCGCGTCTCGAACTTGGGGATGCCGCGATCGAAACCGGGGGTCGTGAACGGCTCGTAGCCGGGCACGATGTTGACCGGATCGACGGCGTTGAACACGGTCGGGCTGCGGTTGAACTGACGGCCGTAGTTGGCGCTGATGTTGTGCCCCAGCACTTCCCAGTTGGCGTTGACGGTCAGCAGGTCGACATGCTGCGGGCGATAGGTCGGCTGATCCTGGACCGACTTGCGATCCTCGAACGTCAGCGCCGGGCCGTTGTAGTTCGCCGGAATGCCGAGCGCGGCGAGACCGGGGCTACCGCTGCCGACGACCTGAGTGAAGTCCCGCGTAAAGGTCTTGCGACGCTGGTACATCGCCTGCAGCGAGAAGGTATCGGTCGGCTTGAACAGCGCGGTGGCGCGATACGTGCGGTCGCGGAACGTCGGGTCGATGCTGCTGTTGACGCTGGTGATCCGCGTGCCGTTCATCCCCTCGATGTTCGTGGCGAGGCGGAGGGCGAGGACGCCCTTGATGATCGGTGCGTTGATCGCACCCTGCACGTCATAATGATCGCCCGAGCCGTACAGGCCCTGCACGTAGCCGCCGAACTCTTCGAGATCGGGCTTGCGGGTGGTGATGGTGACCGCGCCCGAGATCGATGGCGCGCCGCGCGTGGTGCCCTGCGGCCCGCGCAGTACCTCGATCTGTCCGACATCGAACAACGAGACGATCGTGTTGCCGGGATCGAACGGCACGTCGTTGAAGTAGATCGGCGTGGCCGGCGTGCCCGAGCCGGGCTGCCAGGTGACGCCGCGCAGCGTGACGGAGGTGCTCGACCCGGCGTTGACGAGGGTCAGGCCCGGCGCCAGCTTGGAGACTTCCTCGACCGAGGTGATCGCCAGCTTCTGGAGGTTGGAACCGGTGACGACCTGAACGCTGACCGGCACCCGCTGCGCGTTTTCCGCATCGCGGCGCGCGGTGACGACGATGTCCTCGATCCCGTCGGACTGGGCCTGGGCCTGAGGGGTGCGCGGCGATGCGGGCTGGATCTCGTTGCCGGTCTGCGCCTCGGGTGTCGGATCGACCGCCACGGCCTGGGCGAAAACGGGGGTGGCTGCACACAGGGTAAGCCCTGCGGATGCCATCGCCGCCAGTTTCACGCGCTGCGAAAATCCACGACGATCAAGCTTCGTGCTACGCATAACCCCCCCTAAAACAACGTCTTTCACGCATGATGGCGTACGGTATGGCTTTTGCCATGTCCCGTGACGGCCACCCATACGGCCAGCCCCTCCAAAGTCAATAGTTCGAGTTAAGATCAAGAATATCGACTTTGGTCTAATTAGCACGGGGAAGTCTTCCCCGGATCAGGGCTGGCGACGGTTCAGATCAGGGAGCGGTCAGCCAGCCTGCAATAAAAGGTTTGTCGAGATTTTTACGCGACGGGTGACGCATCGCAGGACAGATGAGCATCGTCGACTTGGCGTGCGGAAAGGTTCGATCAGCCGAACAGGAACCGGACTTAATAGTCGGACCAAGCGAAAATTTCGGTCGGGCGGCCAAGCGCAGGCGAGATCATGTCCCGATCGTCAAGTCGTCGTCATCGAAAGACCGCGTTCCGGCGGAAGGAATGCGCTGAAATTCGGGTGTCGATCATGTCAGACTGTTGCTGCCGCGTCAGTCCTTTGGCGATGACGATGACTGATCTCGGCTATTACGACGCAGGCCGGCGGCACCTTCAACCGCCTTACAGGTCGTGCGTCACCCGGCGAAAAGGCCGGGCGGCAGGCCGATGGCGCCCGCATCCATCTCGAACAAGGCGCCGTCCATCGGGGTCGGGGGCAGGCCGGTAGCGGCCGACGTGACGAACATCCGGTCGAGCGACGGCCCGGCGAAGGCGATGTTGGTGATTTGTTGCGCCGGCAGCGGGATGGCGCGGTCCAGCGTCCCGTCCTCGTGGAACCGGCTGATCCGCGCGCCGCCCCAATGCGCGATCCACAGACCGTTCGCAGCATCGACGGTCATCCCGTCCGGATAGCCGTCCGCCGCGGTGAAGGTGATGAACGGGGTACGGTCGGCGATGCCGCCGTCGGGCAGGCGCCGGTAGCGATAGACGGTGCGGCGGGCCGTATCCGAATGATAGAGCCACCTGCCATCGGCCGAGAAGGCCGGGCCGTTTGGCACGCGGTAACCGCCGTCCATCCTCGCCCAGCGCAGATCGGGGGCGAGGCGGTAGAAGGTGCCGCTGTCCTGTTCCTCGGCCATGTCCATCGTGCCGCACCAGATGTTGCCGGCGGCGTCGGCCTTGCCGTCGTTCATGCGGTTGCCGGGCAAATCCGGTTCCGGATCGCCGATCGGCCGGATCGACAGCGGGTCGAGGTCGAGTTCGGCGAACCCGCCCTGAAAGCCCGCGATGAAGCCGCCGCCGGCCCGCTCCGCCACCCAGCCGATCGGCTCGGGCATGGGCCAGCGGGTGAGCTGCCCGTCCGCCAGCGACAGCCGGTTCAGCGCGGGCGCGAGGATATCCACCCAGAAGAAGGCGTTCGCCCGCGCGGACCACAGCGCCCCTTCACCGAGACTGTCCTGCGTATCGCGCGAGACGATCGTCCAGTCGGCCATGTCGCCCGCCTCTAGTGGTTGTCGCGCGGCAGACCTTCGGTCTGGGCGATCCGCTGATATTTCTCGGACCCTTCGAGGATCGCGCCGGTATCCATCTGGCCGACGACGCCGCGCTGGAT
The DNA here is from genome assembly GCF_007785815.1 of Alterirhizorhabdus solaris. Lineage (GTDB taxonomy): Bacteria > Pseudomonadota > Alphaproteobacteria > Sphingomonadales > Sphingomonadaceae > Alterirhizorhabdus > Alterirhizorhabdus solaris. Next base: position 27,352 of record NZ_VNIM01000053.1, read on the forward strand.
CTCCTGCCACGGGGTTTGCGAGCGCGGGTAGCGGAAGCCGCCTTCCGCTACGAGCGCGCGCCGCCGTTCGGCCAGTTCGTCGGCGGGTATCAGTACGTCCGCCGTGCCGCGTCCCAGGTCGATCCGCACCCTGTCGCCGGTACGCAGCAGCGCCAGCCCGCCCATCGCCGCCGCTTCCGGGCTGGCGTTGAGGATCGAGGGCGAGCCGCTGGTGCCGGACTGTCGGCCGTCGCCGATGCAGGGCAGGGCGTGGATGCCCTCGCGGATCAGGTAGGCGGGCGGCCGCATGTTCACCACCTCGGCCGCGCCGGGATAGCCGATCGGCCCGGCGCCGCGCATGAACAGCAGGTGGCTGTCGGTGATGCCCAGCG
>NZ_VNIM01000054.1 GCF_007785815.1 Alterirhizorhabdus solaris
ATCATGGACAATCTGTCGAGCCACAAAGCCCCGGCCGCCCGGGAGGCGATCGAAGCGGCGGGTGCGACGCTGCTCTTCCTCCCGCCCTACAGCCCCGACTTCAACCCGATCGAGCAGGCCTTCTCCAAGCTCAAGGCGCACCTGCGCAAAGCCGCCGAGCGCACCATTCACGGCCTGTGGAACGCCATCGGCCGCATCCTCGACCTCTACCCGCCGCAGGAATGCGCCAACTACTTCGCCAACGCCGGTTACGATGCAGACTGATAGGAAACCGCTCTAGCCGATGCTGCCACTAGGTTGCCGTCAGTTGTTATTTATGGAGTCCCCGTCATATTTCGGCACGACGTCAGTTTATCCCTTATTTATAGATCAGAACTGCTGTCATGGTTAAGACATTATACTGTATTTTGACTGGTCGAGTCCGACTTGTTGGCTAAAAATGCACTCACATGCAAAGGCCGACATGTTCCTATTTGGGACAGACTTTGTTTCGTCGCGAAGAAAGGCTGTTTCGCCCCGGAAACAGCCCTGCACACGGCGGCGTCCGGCCGCCACGCGGCGGCCGGCGAGCGAAACGAGCGCGTCCGGGCGCATTCCGCTCCAGATAATGGCGCAGCTATACTGTCGGCCATCGGGCACAGGACTGGTAATGGTCCGGGCCGAACGGCCCTTCGGGACCGTCCGCCTAGAAGAACCGCTCCAGGATGCGAATCGTGTCGCCCGGCTGCACCTGCAGCCCCAGCGAGCTCTTGAACGTCGGCCGCAGTTCCTGGCCGGCGCCGTTCGGATGGGTGATCGCGAACCGCTTGCGGTTGGCGCGATAGGTATAGCCACCGGCCGTCGCCACTGCCTGCTCCAGCGTCAGGTTGGTGCGATAAGGGTATTCGCCGGGCTTGTTCACCTCGCCGAGGATATAGAAGGTGCGATATTCCAGCACCTCCACGGCGACGCGCGGATCCTTGATGTAGCCCGCGCCGAGCCGCGTGCGGATCGTATCCTGGATCTCGGTGGGCGTGCGGCCCCGTGCGGCGATGTCGCCGATCAGCGGAAAGGCGATGCTGCCGCCGCCGCCGATGTTGTATTCGCCGGTCAGGTCCGCCTCGCCGAACACGGTGATGCGCAGCTTGTCGCCCGCGCCGAGAATATAATCGCCGTTGGTGGCGGTAATGGGCTGCTGAAGCGTCGTAACCCGCGCGTCACATGCCCGCGTCCGCCGGCCACATGCCGCGGACGTGCGGGCACCGGCCTTCCCGCGCCGAAATGGCAGCACCGGTCCCGATATGATATCCACCATTTTCGAGCAAGACCGCCGCCTCGGGCGGCCCCGCGCCCGCGATCAGCGGAGGATCGCGCCGGCGCCTGCCAGCAGGCCCGCCCACAAGGCGATGCTGCTGCCGGCGAGGATCGCCAGCCGCACGCTGCCCGGCCATTTCTCCGTCGCCGGTTCCGGCATGACCGCATTGTCCGCGATCGGGAACGCCCCCTTCACCACGGTGGCGGCACCGAAGGCGGTGGCCATGCGCGCCGCCGACAACGGTTCGAGAAAGGCGCAGCCATAGGCCGCACCGTCGCGCCGGACGATCCGCGCATCCTGCGCGCCCGCGCCGTTCAGCCCCACCCGCACGGTCGTGCCGATCGGCAGATCGGCCGCGCTGACGAAGCGGAACCCGCGCGAAGACAGATCCTGCACGGTCACGTCCAGCGGCGCCCGCGCGGGCGGGCGCACGGTGCTGGGCCGGTCGATCGCGATACGCGGGCCGCCCGCGCGCTGATCCGCCTCGAGGCCTTGTTCGTCGATGAAGTTCAGGGTTGCAGCGAGCATGATCCGGTCCCGATGGCGTACCCGACCTTGGCCCCGCACCGATTAAGAAGTCGTTCCCGGTGCGGTCCGGTCGCCCCCTTTCAGCGCGGATCTCGCCGCTGCCTGTCCCTTATCGGGACCGCCCCATTGAAAACATGCGGAACCGTAATGATCATCCCATTTTGGACCTTCGGTTAACGATTATCCTTCCTTGTCGCAGGCCGCCCCGCCGGACGATAGCCGCCATATCGAACGAATAACGGGGGAATAACCATGCCAGTCCTGAACACCCTTGCCTCGCTTCTGGGCATCACCTTCGGCACGCCGCGGTCCGATTCGATCACCGGCTCGAACGGCAACGACACCATCTTCGCGTTGTGGGGCAACGACTGGGTGTATGGCGACGCCGCCCCGAATGCCGCTGTGAAGACGGTGGATCTCGGCTCGGCCTCCACGTGGTCGGCCGTATCGGCGGACAAGACCAGCATCGCCCTCACCGGGCTGAAGGTCAGCGCGGTCGGCGGCGTGTTCGACGCGTTCAAGGTCGGTTCGGTCGAGGCACTCGGCATCCTCTCGCCGAACGACGACCCCACCAAGATCTACGCGCGGGAGATCGACACGTTCGTCGATCGGCGGCTTCGGCAACGACAAGCTGTACGGCGGCGCGGGCAATGATTGCCTCGTCGGCGGCTGGGGCAACGATCTGCTCGTCGGCGGCTCGGGCAACGACACGCTGTGGGGCGGCTACGGCCGCGATACCTTTGCGTTCGGCTGGCAGTCGAAGGGCCTCGACGTCATCAAGGATTTCGATCGCTGCGCCGACAAGCTGCAGTTCGGCGACGGCATCACGGTGACGAGCACGTCCTATTCGAGCGCCGGCACGTTGCTGCACCTGTCTTCGGGCGGCGACATCCTGATCGCCGGGCTGAAGGTGGCCGACTGGCACACCCTGCTCTGATCGCGACGGCATGAAGGACCGGCCGGTGCACCCGCGCTGGCCGGTCCTTTCGCGTCTATCGCACCGGCAGCGGCGCCGCCGCGCGGGGCGCCAGCAACCGGGTGAACAGCCGCTGCCACCCCTGCTTGCGCCGCTCGGTCACCTCGGCGATGGCCAGCGTCGCCAGCAATATCGTCGCGAGCAGCGCCACCTTGCCCGCCGCCGTGTCGAGCCGGACCGGCACCAGCGAGAGGAACGCCTGCGCGATCGGCACGTGCATCAGGTACAGGGTGAAGGTGGCCCCCGCGATCCATTGCACGCCGCGCATCAAAGCAGCCGGCACCGCCCGCTCGCGACAGGCGGCGTCGATCCCCAGGATGCTTGCCGCAAACAGCCCCGCGACGAAGAAGTCGCCCGGCAGGTCGCGCAGCTTGTGCCAGTAGAGCGGCGTGTTGCTCCAGCCGATCGCGCCGCGATGCACGAGGACCTGGAACACCGCCCACGACAGCATCGCCGCCCCGAACAGCACTGCGCCCGCACGCGCGCCCAGCCAGCGGCGGCGGCAGGCGAACTGCGTTCCCGCCCCGAGCAGCCAGAGCAGCCCCATGATCGCGATGCGCGGCCCGAAGATGGCGACTGCGCCCAGCGACAGCCATTTCCAGCGCCCGGGCAGGAACCAGGCCAGCCCGAAGCAGATGTAGAACGGCACCTCGTAGCCCATCGACCAGTAGGGCGTGTTCGAGCCGATCTGGATATGCCGCCCCCAAACTTCGGTCAGGAAGGTGACGCCGGCGGCATATTGCAGCACCGGCGACCCCGTCACGCTGTCGCCCAGGATCCAGTGCGGCAGCGGCGCGCACAGCGCATCGACCACGAACGTCAGCACCAGAGCCGGCAGCGCGACCGAATAGAGCCGCGCCCCCCGCGCGATCGCATAGCTGCGCCAATCGCCCTCCCGCCGCGTCACGACATGGCTGATGACGAAACCGGACAGGACGAAAAAAACGAGTACCCCCTGCGCCCCGGCCGCCGGGCGGAACAGGTCCAGTCCCTTGCCGCTCCAGTCATTGAGATGCCCCAGCACCACGACGACTGCCGCGATGACCCGCCACATGTCCAGATAGCCCGACGTAACCTTATTCATGCTCGCCCCCGGGCCGACGATAAGCCCACCGAGAGAATTACGTCCATATTGCTTTACGTTTCATTTCTCGCCCGGCATGTTAACGGACGGGCGACGGGACTGATCGACGGACACGCCGCCAACACGCGACACGGACATGGCCCCGTCATTCAGAACTCTCTAACGCCTGCCATTGCAAAGCCGCTGAAACAGGCCGGTCGCCGCCGGGACGCCATCCGGCGGGTCAGACGACGGTGACGCCGGCCGTTCCGCCTGGGGAGATTCGTGTTGCCGCTTCCGGATTGCCCGCTGCTCCCCCCGCGCGATAACCGCGTCGCGGCCACGCGTCCGGCCGGCCACGCCGGATGAGCGAAACCGCTCCTCCCGCCACCCGCTCCGGCGCGTTGTGGTCGATCGTCAACGGCGGCGCGGCGGTGGTCATCCCGTTCGGCGTCTTCGTGCTGTTCGCGCGGATGATGAGCCCGCACGAACTGTCACCCATCCTGCTCGCGGTCGCCATGCTGGAGATCGTCAAGGCGCTCGGCCCGCAGGGTGTGTACGATGTCGTGATCCGCCAGCCCGAAAGCGACACGCGCCATTACGAGAGCGCCGCCGCGCTGTTCCTGATCTTCGGCCTCGGCCTCGCCGCGGTGTTCTGCGGGCTGGTCCTCATCTCGCCGCTGATCCTGCGGATCACGCTGCCGCCGGTGCTGATGATACTCGGCCTCAAGATCGTGTTCGATTATCTGGTGATGCAGCCGCAGGCGATCCTCGCGCGGCGGATGGCCTTCCGCCGGCTGGGCGCGCGCGGGCTGACCGCGGGGATCGTTTCCGGCACGGGCGGGCTGGCGATCGCGGCGCTGTTGTCCCCGCTGCTCGGTCTGGCCAGCTACTATGTTCTCCAGTCGCTGATGGTCTATCTGCTGACCGCGGTCGGCACCGGCGCCACGATGCCGCCCCGGCTGGACCGGCCGGCGATGCGTGAGATGGCGGCGGAAGGCGCACGCGCCTCCGGCGTGCGGCTGACGGCGGTGGGCTTCAACTATCTGGACCAGCTGATGCTTGGCGCGATGGTCCTGCCGGCGCAGCTGGGCCTGTACAATCTGGGCAAGCGGATCGAGGTGGTCGCGATCACGATCGTCTCGTCGTTCGGCCAGATGATGTTCCAGCCCGTCTTCGCCACCGCCGATCCGGGCCACCGCGCGCACCACATGGGCCGGGGCATCGCCGCGATCTCGCTGGTGTGCGGCGTGCCGCTGGTGGTGCTGGCGCTGCATGCATCGCTGGCGGTGCCGTTCATCTTCGGCGCGCAATGGCTGCCCGCCGCCCCGGTGGTGGCGCTTCTCGGCCTCGGCGGGCTGGCCCGCGCGCTGGGCGGGGTGGCGGGTGCGCTGCTCACCGTATCCGGTCGCAACGCGTTGCTGCTGCGGATGGGTTTCTGGGCGGCGGCGATCAGCGTGGCGATGATCTTCGGTCTGGCCTCGTTCGGCGTCGCCGTGGTGGCGGCGGGGGTCCTCGCGCGCAACATCGTGTTCACCGGAATCCAGTTCCATATGACGGGCGATGCGAAAGGGCAGCTGTGGCGCCTGTTCCTGCACAACTGCTTCCTGCCGCTGGCGGCGGTGGCGGTCGTCTCGGTGGCGGCCGGCATGATCGTCACGGCGCTGCTCGGCGCGGGGACGCCGCTGGCGATCTTCGCGGTGCTGGCGGCGGCGGGGCTGGCCGGCGGCGGCGTCGGCGCGGCGCTGCTCTACCCGCGAATGTAACGGCCGCGCACAGCAGCGTGCAATCATCCCGGACCGGGACGGCTGCCATCCGACGCGCCTTGCCGGTGATTTGTTGCGGCCATATGGCTCGGAGGTAACATCGAATTCGCAGGCGTCGGTCCAACGGGCTGCGGCCTCGTTTCCGCGCGAATGTAACGGCTCCGGCTTGTCTTCCCGTTGATTAGCGGGCATGAATCCGTCGGATGCGCTTGTTATATTATCGTGGAGAACACCCCAATTTCGGGGATGATCTCAACCCGCTCACCTGGCCGCACCTCGCGCCCGAACTGTTCGACGCGGCGGATGCGGAAGACGGCCTGCTCGGAATCGGCACGCTGATCGGCCGGCCGTTTCCCGAGGTACGGCGGATCCACGTCTTCTCCAGCGGCGTCGGTTACGATCCGATCCCCGGACCGCAGGCCGACTATCGCTACTGGTGCGTGCGCGGCCCGCTATCGGCGCGCGCGTTGAACCTGCCGGCCGATCGCGCGATCGTGGATGGCGGCATCCTTGCGCCCGAGCTGCTGGGCATCACCCGCGCGGCCGCGCCGGCCGCTCGCCCCGTGGTGGTGCCGCACTGGGAATCGCAGCTGCTGGGCGGCTGGGCCGAGGCGTGCGACCAGGCCGGGCACACGCTGGTCGATCCGATGCAGCCCCCGGCGGCGGTGATCGCGGCGATCGCGGCGGCGCCGCTGGTCCTCACCGAATCGCTGCATGGCGCGATCATGGCCGATGTATTGCGCGTGCCGTGGATCGCCATCGTCACCACCGCCAACCTGCCGCTGTTCAAATGGTTCGACTGGACGGCCTCGGTCTCCACCCCGCTCCGCCTCGTTCCGTTGCGGCCGCCCTCGCCCGCCGCGCTGGCCGCGTTCGGCCGCCCCGGCATCGGCGCGTCCGGCCGGCCGGTCTCGATCAGCGAGGAGCAGGCCTTCGCCCATTTCGCCCGTTGGGGGGTGGAGGATGCCAGGCCCGCCGCGCGCTACACCCCGGGCCGGATCACGCGCGCCATCATCGCCCGTATCGGCGAGCGGATCAGCGGCGTCTCCCCGGTTCAGATGGGGGCGGCCCTTCGCGCGATCGCCGCGAACGTGACGCCGCAGCTCAGCCCGGCAGGCGCGGTGGAGGAACGGCGTGCGATGCTGCTTGCCCGGCTCGAAGAACTGCGCGCCGCCCACGCCGAACGCCGACTGGACCGCCCCTGATCCTTATCGCGGCGCCCGGAGGCGGCATCGCAAACGGCCCGTAGCCCGAGGCGCCCCACCGCTCATGCGTGCACCGCCCGCCCGCCGACCGGAAAGCGCAAGACGAAAGCGGTGCCACAGGGCCGATCGGCAAAGGAAACCGTCGCGCCCAGCCGCTCCACGGCGGATCGCACGATCGCCAGCCCCAGCCCGGTGCCGCCGGGATCATCCGCCCGCTCCAGCCGCACGAAACGGTCGAACACCCGCTCGCGCTGTTCGGGGGCGATGCCGGGGCCGTCGTCGGCCACCGTCAGCGTGACGGCGGCATTATCCGCCGCCAGCCCGACCGAGACGGTGCCGCCTCGCCGGTTGTAGCGGATGCCGTTGTCGATCAGGTTGGACAGGATCTCGAAGATCAGCGTCCGGTGCCCCGGCACCACATAGCCGCCGGAGTCGTCGCACGCCTGATCGTGATCCAGCGTCAGCTCGACCCCCGCCTCGATCGCCTGCCTGATCCGCCGGGTGATGACGGCGGCGGCCACCTCGCGCAGGTCCACCGCCTCCAGCGGTGCGGAGACGCCGGCCTCCTCGGCGCGCGCCAGCGCCAGCAGTTGCGTCAGCAGCCGCTCCAGCCGGGTCACCGCCTCGCCGATCTCGTCCAGTGCCTCGGCCCGTTCGCGCGCGCCGCCGCGCCGGGCCAGCGCCACCTGCACCTTCAGCACCGACAGCGGCGTCCGCATCTGGTGCGAGGCATCGGCGGTGAAACGCCTCACCCCGCCGGTCGCGGTGCCGAGCTGCGCCAACAGGCGATCGAAGGCATGCGCCAAAGGCCGCAGCTCGGCGGGCAGCGGCCCCGCCTCCAGCGGCGAGAAGTCGGGCCGGGCATCATCGTCGCGCGCCTCGATCGCGCCGCGCAGCCGCGCCAGCGGCCGCAGGCTCCAGCCAAGCGCGGGGCGCAGCAGCAACGCCGCGCCGCCCACCAGCGCGCACTCGCCGATCAGCAGCGCCAGCATCAGCCGGCGGGTCAGCGCGGCGCGGTTGTCCAGCGTCTCGGCCACCTGCACCAGCACCGGCCGGTCGATGCGCGGAAGGGATCGCAGCACCTCGGCGATGCGGATGTCCTGGCCGCGATAGCGGGCGAAGCGGAAGCGCGGCTGGTCGGGCGCGGGGAAGGCGAACTCGGGCGCGGGCAGGTCGGCATAGCCGGTCAGCAACTCTCCCCCCACCGCCACCCGGTAATACACGTTGTCGCGTTCGTTGTTCTCCAGCATCCCGAAGGCGGCGGGCGGCAGATCCAGCGTCACCTCGCCGCGCTCCACCGCCACCGTCTCGGCGATCGCGCCCAGCGCGCCGCCCAGCACGCGATCGTTGGTGCGGCGCACGACATCGGCGATCAGCGTGGCGCCGACCAGCCCGATCACCGCCGCCGCCACCAGCAACGGGCCGAGCATGGCGATCAGCAGCCGCGTCCGCAGCGCCAGCGCCTGGCGGTCAGCCGGCATCGAGCATGTAGCCCACGCCGCGCACCGTGCGGATGCCGGGGCCGTCGGGCGCCAGCTTGCCGCGCAGCCGGGTGACATGGACCTCGATGGCATTGTCGCCCACCGGCTCGTCGAAGCCGAACACCTCGCCGATCAGCAACTCGCGCGGCACGATCCGCCCGGCGCGGGTGGCGAGCGATTCCAGCACCGATCGCTCGCGCCGGCGCAGATCCAGCGCGCGGCCCGCAACCTCGGCCTCCCCGGTCGACCGGTTGAGCGTCAGCGCGCCCACCCGCAGCACCGCCGCCGGATCGCCGCCGCGCCTGCGCCCCAGCGCGCGCACCCGCGCCTCCAGCTCCTCCGGGTCGAACGGCTTGCGCAGGTAATCGTCGGCGCCCAGATCCAGCCCGCGCACGCGATCGTCCAGCGCGTCGCGCGCGGTGAGCATCAGCACCGGCACCCGCTCGCCGCGCTGCCGCAGTCGCGCCAGCACGGTGAAGCCGTCGATATCGGGCAGCCCCACGTCGAGGATCACCAGCGCGTACGGCTCGCTCGCCACCACCGCCAGCGCCTGTTCGCCCCCCGCGACATGATCGATCGCATGGCCGCCCGCGCGCAGCAGGGCGGCGATGCTGCGCGCCAGCGGCGCATCGTCCTCGATCAGCAGGATGCGCAATGTCGCCCGCCCCCACGGGAGCCGACACGAAAGCCCCCGCGAAAACCCGCGTGAAAGGTTGCTGACAGCTTGGCCTCGTACACCACCCTCGCTGTCTATCCGAACCAAGAGGCGGAAGGCGAGGAGAGAGACGATGCCGAAGGTGATTGCGACGATAGCGCTGCTGATCGGGCTGACCGTGCCCGCCGCCGCGCAGCGTCCGCCCGCCTATCCGCGCTCCTACGACCGGCTGATCGAGGATGCCCGCGCCGAGCGCCAGGTGCGGATCTACGCCAATGCCGACCGCGCCGAGATGCTGCCGGTGATCGCCGCCTTCCGCCGCCGCTATCCGGGCATCGCGGTCGCCTATGCCGATCTCGGCTCGACCGAACTGTACCGCCGCTTCCTGGCCGAGACGCGCGCGCGCCGCCCGTCCGCCGATCTCGTCTGGTCCTCGGCGATGGACCTGCAGGTCAAGCTCATCAACGACGGGCTGGCGCAGGATTATGCCAGCCCGGAAAAGCCGGCGCTGCCGCCGCTGGCGGTGTGGAAGAACATGGGCTTCGGCATCACCGCCGAGCCGATCGGCATCGTCTATAACAGGCGCCTGATCCCGCCCGCGAACGTGCCCCGCACCCACGCCGCGCTGGAAATGCTGCTGCGGCGGGACCGCAAGGTACTCACCGGCCGCGTCACCACCTTCGATCCGGCGCGGTCGAACGTGGGCTATCTGTACCTGAGCGAGGATTTCGCGATCACCCGCGATACCCGTGCGCTGCTGGAGGCGATCGCCGCCACCCGCCCCGTACTGGCCACCACGACCGAGCCGATGTTGCAGGCGGTGGCCGAGGGGCGGCAGGCGATCGCGTACAACGTGATCGGATCCTACGCGCTGGAGCGGGTGCGCCACGATCCGCGCATCGGCGTCGTCTTCCCGCAGGATTATACGATCGTCACCTCGCGCATCGCCTTCATCGCGCGCGAGGCGGCGCATCCGGCCGCGGCCAGGCTGTTCCTCGATTTCCTGCTGTCGCGCGAGGGACAGTCGCTGCTCGCGCAACGCAGCCTGTGGCCGGTGCGGACCGATGTGCCCGCGCGCCGGCTGCCCGCCGCACAGGCCCGGCCGATCCGCATCGGCCCGCAACTGCTCGTCAATCTCGATCGCCTCAAGCGCCAGCGGTTCCTGCGCGAGTGGGCCGCGATCCTTTCCACCGGAGCCACCACACGATGATATCGCCCCTCCTTCGCGGCGGTTGCGCCGCCCTCGCGCTGATCGCGGCGACGCCCGCGCTGGCGCAAGCCCCCGATGCCGATCTGGCCGCGCTGGTGCGCGCGCAGGCGGCCGAGATCGCGGCGCTGAAGACCCGGCTGGACAGGCTCGAAGGCACCGCCGCCGCCGCGCCGGTTCCCACCTTCGCCGGCACGCCCGCACCCGGCGCACAGGCCGGCGCGCCGCGCACCACGCAGCCGTTCGCGCCGCAGCTGGCGCCCCCCGGCCCGGCCGACCGCGACGTGGAGCGCGCCATCGCCGCGCGCGACAACCCCTCGGGCGTCACCACCGAATGGGGCGCGGGCCTGCCCGTGTTCCACTCGGCCGACGGGGTGTACACCTTCAAGCCGCGCGGCCGCATCCTGACGGACGTGAGCACCTCGTTCGGCTCGAAATACAAGGGCCGCAACCTCACCACCACGGGCATGCGCGCGCTGCGCCTTGGCCTCGAAGGGGCGGTCGGCACGCATTTCTTCTACCAGTTCGAGAGCGATTTCTCGGAGAACGAGGTCGATGTCGTCACCGCCTTCGTCGGCTGGCGCAACCGCCTGCGCCCCGGCCTCGATTACGACGTGCGCGCCGGCCACCTGTTCAACGATCGCGGGTTCGAGGGGTCGACCGGATCGGATTCCACCCCGTTCCTCGAACGCACCACGGTGGCGACCGCGATCATCCCGCAGCGCGGCTTCTACGGCATCGGTATCATGCCCCGCCTGTTCTGGAAGACGGGCCACGTCTCGCTCACCGTCACCGGCGACCGCATCGACGGCACGCAGGCGGTCAGCGACAGCCGCACCGCGCTCGCCCGCGTGCACTGGAACCCGATCAAGACGGATCGCGGCGTGCTGCATGTCGGCGCATGGGGCTTCGACGAGTCGCTGTCGTCGGTGGCGGGGTCGCTCACCCGCAACACCGTGATCGGCGGACGCTTCAACGGCGCGTTGCGCGTCTCCACCGGCACGCTGACCGGCGGCACCGGCACCACCGGCTACGGCGTGGAACTGGGTGGCTATCGCGGCCCGCTGTGGCTGATGGCGGAGGCCGGCCGCCGCAAGGCGCGGCTGGATGCCGGGCGCCCCGATTTCGTCAGCGAGGCGTGGAGCGTTTCCGGCGGCTTCTTCATCACCGGCGATCTGCCGCCGTACAACCCGCGCCTCGGCAGCTTCGGCCAGCCCAAGGTGCTGAAGCCCACCTTCGACGGCGGCCCCGGCGCGATCGAGCTGACCGCGCGATACGAGAACCTCGACTACACCGATCTCGTCACCGGCGGTGATGGCTGGGCCCCCCCCCTGGGGGGGAAATGGTATCTCAACAACTTCACCCGTTTCCAGGTGAACGCGATCCAGTGGCACACCGACAACCGCGCCCGCCCCTACACCGGCGGCGACGACGGCCAGACGCTCAGCGCGCGCGTCGGCGTCACCTTCTGATGATCCGCTTCCCTTCCCCTTCGAGGATGCCGCGATGAACCTTGCCCTGCTCGGCTTCCTGATGGTCGCCACGTTCATGACGCTCATCATGACCAAGAAGATGACGCCGCTGGTGGCGCTCATCGTGATCCCCACGATCTTCGGCGTGATCGCCGGCGAGGCCGCGGGCCTTGGGCCCATGATGATCGACGGGATCAAGAACCTCGCGCCCACCGGCGTGATGCTGCTGTTCGCCATCCTGTTCTTTTCCACGATGACCGATACTGGCCTGTTCGATCCGCTGGTTGGCCGGCTGATCCGGCTGGTCCACGGCGATCCGCTGCTGATCCTGATCGGCACCGTGGTGCTGTGCGCGGTCGTGAGCCTCGATGGCGACGGATCGACCACCTACATCATCACCATCGCCGCGCTGCTGCCGCTGTACAAGCGGTTCGATATGAACCGGCTGTACCTCGTCTGCCTGCTGATGTGCACCAGCGGCATCATGAACCTGACGCCGTGGGGCGGGCCGACCGCGCGCGCCGCCAGCGCGCTGAAGCTGGACCCGGCCGAACTGTTCCTGCCGCTGATCCCGGGGATGCTCGCCGGCCTCGCCTTCCTGATCGGCCTGGCGGTGTATTTCGGCCGCAAGGAGCGCCGCCGCCTCGGCCACGTCCGCGCCAACCAGCCGACCGCCTTCACCGGCATGGCCGTGTCGCAATATCCCGAGGCGCGCCGGCCGAAGCTGATCTGGTTCAACGCAGCCCTCGTCGTCACGCTGCTGACGTTGCTGGTATGGGGCATCCTGCCGCTGTCGGTGGTGATGATGCTGGCCTTCGCCGTCGCCATGATCGTCAACTATCCCGGCGTGGCGGAACAGAAGGAGCGGATCTCCGCCCATGCCGGCAACGTGCTGGCGGTGGTGTCGCTGATCTTCGCCGCCGGCATCTTCACCGGCATCCTTTCGGGCACCGGCATGGTGGAGGCGATGAGCAAGGAGGTGGTCGGCGTGATCCCGCCCGCGCTGGGGCCGTACATGGCGCCGATCACCGCGCTGTTGAGCCTGCCGTTCACCTTCTTCATCTCCAACGATGCCTTCTACTTCGGCATGCTGCCGATCCTGGCGGAAGCCGGCGCGCATTACGGCGTGTCGCCGATGGCGATCGCGCGCGCCTCGCTGATGGGCCAGCCGGTCCACCTGCTCAGCCCGCTGGTGCCCTCCACCTACCTGCTGGTCAGCCTCGTCGGCATCGATCTGGCCGATCACCAGCGGTTCTCGCTGGTGCCCGCGACCATCGTATGCGTGGTGATGACGCTGGTGGGCATGATCGCGCTCGCCTTCCCGTTCGTCGCCTGACGTGGCCGGCGGGCGCGACGATGCGGCGCGGGTGATCCTGCGCTTCGCGGCGGCGCTCACCGTGGGCGCGGCCGGCGGCGTGCTGTTCTTCGCCGCCGGGGCGCCGCTGCCATGGGTGCTCGGGTCGATGGCGGCCTGCGCGGCCGCCAGCATCGCCGGCCTGCCGATCGCCGCCTCCGCCGCCACGCGGCGACCGATGGCGGCGGTGATCGGCGTGGTGCTGGGCAGCAGCTTCCGCCCCGACCTGTTCGATCACGCCCGCGAGTGGATCGTCCCTCTCGCGATGCTGCCGCTGTTCCTCACCAGCGCCGCGCTGCTGTGCGTCACCTATTTCCGCCGGGTGGCCGGGTTCGATCCCGCCACCGCCTATTTCGCCGGCATGCCAGGCGGTATCGCCGAGATGGTGGTGATGGGGGCGGAGCGCGGGGCGGACGAGCGCACCGTGGGGCTGATCCACGCCGCGCGCATCTTCCTCGTCGTGTTCATCCTGCCGTTCCTGATCCGCCTCGTCGCCGCCCCGGTCACCGCAGCACCGCTGCCGCCCGTCACCGGCGACACGGCGAACTGGGCGCTGGTCGCCTGGGCCACCGGCTGCGTGATCGTCGGGCTGGTGCTCGGCCGCCTGCTGCGGCTGCCGGCGTGGCATCTGGTCGGCCCGCTCGCGGTGTCGGCGGCGGTGCACATGAGCGGGATCGCCGACTTCCGCATTCCCGGCTGGGCGCTGGCGACGGCGCAGGTGGGGCTGGGCGCCACGATCGGCTGCCGCTTCGTCGGCCTGTCGCTGCGCGTCCTGCTTCGCACCTTGCTGCTGGCGGCGGGATCGACCGTCATCCTGCTGGCGGTCACGATCCTGTGGGCGGTCGCCATCGCCGCCGTCACCGGGATCGATCCCGTCCTGCTCACGCTCGCCTATTCGCCGGGCGGACTGGCGGAGATGAGCATGGTGTCGCTCAGCCTCGCGCTCGAACCCGGTTTCGTCGTGATCCACCATCTCGCCCGCGTCGTGCTGGTGCTGGTCGGCGCGCCGATCGCCTTTCGCACCTCTCCCCCTCGCTGACCCCACCCCTCGCCAACCGGAGCCGCCTCATGGACCGTTCGACCGTACCGCTGATGCTGCTGCCCGCGATGGGCTGCGACGGCCAGTTGTGGGCACGCCAGATCATGGATCTGGCCGACCTCGCCCACCCCGAATTCGGCGATCTCACGCAGGACGACACGCTGGCCGCGATGGCGGCGCGGGTGCTGGCCGAGGCACCGCCGCGCTTCGCCGTCGCCGGGGTGAGTCTGGGCGGCTATGTCGCGATGGAGATGGTGCGGCAGGCGCCCGAACGGGTCGATCGCATCGCGCTGTTCGGCGTGCGCGCCTCGATGGAGATCCGCGCGCGCACCGTGGCGGGCCAGGGCCTGCTGGCGACCGCACCCCATGCCGACCCGCGCCTGAGCGCGATCGTGTCGGGCCGCGCGCAGGCGATGGCCGAGCGGGTCGGCGCGCAGGTGTTCGAGCGGCAGCAGCGCGCACTGCTCGAACGGCCCGACATCAGCGATGCCGTGGGCGCCATTCACGTGCCGACCTTGGTGGCGGTGGGCGACCGCGACCGCATCTGCACGCCGGACGACGCACGCGCGCTGGGTGATCGCATCCCCGGCGCCCGCTTCCACATCATCCGCGCGTGCGGGCACCTGTCGCCGCTGGAGCGGCCGGGGGAGGTGACGATGCTGCTGCGTGACTGGCTGGAGCAGCACTGACTCCGTCGTCGGAAACATAAATTAACAGATGCTGATGATATTGCGAATGACTCTCATACGCTGATGCGGTAGCTGCGCCGCGTCATTCCGGGGGAAATCAGTTGCGCAGTATTCGGTACGGTTCGGTCAGCATGGTCGCGTTGCTGGCGATGATGGGGCAGGTGGCACAGGCGGAGGTCGCCGAAGCGGCCGGGGCGGAGGCCGCCGCCCAGACGCGCAACACCGACAACGACATCACCGTGATCGGCAAGAGCTACGGCCAGGAGGTCGGCAAGACGCTGACCCCACTGAAGGACGTGCCGAACACCGTCACCATCATCGATCGCGCGCAGATCGAGGCGCAGAACCTGTTCACGCTGGAAGACGCGCTGACCGCGACCAACGGCATCACCGTGACGGGCGTGGGCAGCGAGGATCCGTCGTTCCTGTCGCGCGGCTTTGCGATCAACAACTATCTGGTGGACGGCACGCCCACCTTCTCGTTCGGCTTTCCCGCCGTGGTGCCGGACCTGTTCTCTTACGACCGGCTGGAGGTGCTGCGTGGCCCCGCCGGGCTGTTCAGCGGATCGGGCAACCCGGCCGGCAGCGTCAACTTCGTCCGCAAGCGGCCGCTTGATGCGTTCAAGATCAGCGCCTCGCTCGGCTACGGCAGCTATGACAACAAGCGCGGCGAACTGGATATCTCCACGCCGATCGGCGATCGCGCGGGCCTGCGCGGCGGCGTGATGGTGCAGGATCAGGACCAGTTCTACGATGTCGCCCACCGCAACCGCCACACCGCCTTCCTCGTCGGCAAGCTGGACGTGGGTGATCGCACCACCATCACCGTGGGCGGCAACTACGATCGCTTCAAGCCGGCGGTGCAGACCGGCCTGCCCGGTATCATCGGCGGGCTGGACGGCAGCGACGGGCAACTGCTCGACGTGCGGCGCTCCACCTATGTCGGCGCGGACTGGAACCGCTTCCGCTCCGAGATCTGGACCGCCTTCGCCGACATCACCCACCGCCTGAGCGACCGCTGGACGCTGCGCGCGAGCGGGCTGTTCACCGATGTCGACCGGCTGGACGTGTACAGCTACATCGGCAGCCAGCCGATCACGCCGACCAACGGCATCACCAGCCACATCGCCTATATCGGCGACAGCAAGCAGAAGACGGCCAGCTTCGATTTCAACGGCGTCGGCAGCTTCCCGCTGTTCGGGCGGGACCAGACGCTGATCCTGGGTGCGGACTATCAGGCCAACCTCCAGAAATCGGCGTTCACCCGCCTGTCCAACTATGCGCGGATCGACGTGTACGACCCGGTTTCCCCGGCCGAGCCGGTGCTGAACCCCTATGTCCAGCTGCCGCCGCTGCGCGTGCCGATCACGCCGCAGAACCCGACCGGCATCGCCACCCACGCCACCGGCCGCACCGAGACGGACGTGGAGCAATACGGCCTCTACGGCCAGATGCGCCTCAGCCCGCTGGACGGCGTCACGCTGATCGGCGGCGGCCGGCTGACGTGGTGGGATACCGAGAACCGGACGCTCTACCCGGTGCCCGCCAACGGCGTGATCCAGACCGGCTACACCATCGAGAACCGCTTCACGCCCTATGCCGGCATCGTCTGGGACGTGACCGGCCAGCTCAACCTCTACGGCAGCTATGCCGACAGCTTCACCCCGCAGACCTCGGCGCTGCCCCGCGCCGGCGGCGGCGCGATCCAGCCGCTGGTGGGCGAGCAATATGAGGCCGGCAGCAAGCTGACGCTGTTCGACAGGCGGCTGCTGCTGTCCGCCGCGGTGTACCAGATCAAGCAGAGCAACCGCCTGTTCACCGATGCTGCGACGCCCGACGTGGTGTACCAGATCGGCGCGGTCCGCTCGCGCGGCTTCGAGGCCGGAGCGCAGGGCGAGATCCTGCCCGGCTGGCTGCTCAACGGCGGCTACAGCTATACCAAGACCAAATATCTGGAAGACAGCAACACCGCGCTGGAAGGCTTCACCTTCGTGCCGGTGATCCCCAAGCACGCGATCAAGGGCTTCACCAACTATGCGCCGGTCACCGGGCCGCTCGCCGGCTTCAGCGTGGGCGGCAGCGTGACGTGGCTGAGCAAGACGTTCGCCGGATCGCCCGCCTTCTACAACCCCAACGGCAGCTTGCGGACGCGCTCCAGCATCGTCCGGCAGGGTGGCTATGCGCTGGTCGACCTGCGCGCGGGCTACAGGATCAGCGAGCAGATCGGCCTGTCGGTCAACGTCAACAACCTGTTCGACAAGAACTATTACGCGCGCCTCGGCGGCACCGGGCGCGGCAACTTCTACGGCAGCCCGCGCACGGTGTTCGCCACGTTGCGGCTCAGCACCCCATGAGCGCCAGCGGCTGGCGGCGCGGCGGCGACATGGCGTTGCGCGTGGTGGCGGCGGTGCCGCTCGGCTATGCGGTGGCGGCGGCGTGGGCGATGGCGCTCGCCCGCATCCTGCCGGGCGACCCTGCGCAGGCGGCGGTGGCGGCCACGCTCGTGTCGTTCGCCCTGTGCGCCTTTGCCGCGATGTGGGCGTTCGCCGCGCGCAGCGGCTGGCGCGCCTTCTGGTCGCTGGCGCTGCTCGGCGGTACGGGCGGCGCGATCGCCTGGGCCTCGATCGCCGCGAGTGGCCGGCTGTGAGCAAGGGGTTCCGCCAGTCGCAGTCGTTTCTGCACACATGGTCCGGGCTGCTGCTCGGCTGGGTGCTGTTCATCGTGTTCGTCGCCGGCACGATCGCCTTCTGGCGCGAGGGGCTGAACCGCTACATGCGGCCCGAACTGCCGCGCGTGGAGCAGCCGATGCGCGTGCTGGCGGGCGCGCAACGCTTTCTGCAGGGCAAGGCGCCGGGGGCGAAAAGCTGGTCGATCGCGATGCCGTGGGCCCGGATGCCGGGCGCGACCGTCTTCTGGCAGCCGCAGCCCAAGCCGGGCGAAACGCGCGGACGGGGGCGCGGCGGGCGCGGTCGGCGCGACACGCAGGCGCTGATCGCCGCCGATGGCCTGCCCGCCACCGTGCGGGACACGCGCGGCGGCGAGTTCTTCTACCGCTTCCATTTCGACCTGCATTACATGCCCGTGATCTTCGCGCGCTGGATCGTCGGCATCGCCACGATGCTGATGCTCGTGGCGATCCTGAGCGGCATCGTGACGCACAAGAAGATCTTCCGCGATTTCTTCACGCTGCGGCGGGGCAAGGGCCAGCGATCGTGGCTGGACGGGCACAACGCCACCGGCGTGCTGGCGCTGCCGTTCCACCTGATGATCACCTACACCGGCCTCGTCACGCTGATGGCGATGCTGATGCCGTGGGCGGTGGTGGCCAACTACACCGATCGCGACGCGGTGAACGACGCATTGTTCCCCCACGCGGCGGAGGTGGAGCGCAGCGGCCGGCCCGCGCCGCTGGTGGATTTGGCCGCGCTGGTGCCCGATGCCGAACGCCGGCTGGGCGGGCCGGTCGGCTTCATCGAGGTGCGGCAGCCGGGCGATGCGATGGCGCGGGTGACGATGACGCGCGCCTCCTCCTCGATGCTGTCCAGCCATGCGCCGCGCGTGACCTTCGACGGCGTGACCGGCACGGCACTGTGGCGCTCGCCCGCGCCGGGCGGGGCGGCGCTCACCGCCGGCGCGATGGTGGGGCTGCACGCCGGGCGCTTCGCCGACACCACGATGCGCTGGCTCTATTTCCTCTGCGGCATCGGCGGCACGCTGATGGTGGCGAGCGGGCTGGTGCTGTGGACGGTGAAGCGGCGCGAGAAGCTGCCCGATCCGGCACGCCCGCCCCTCGGCTTCCGCCTCGTCGAGCGGCTGAACATCGCGGTGGTCGGCGGCTTCCCGCTCGGCATCGCGGCCATGCTGTGGGCCAACCGGCTGCTGCCCGTGGGCGGGCGCGGGCGGGCGGAGACGGAGGTGCACATGCTGTTCCTCGCGTGGGGCGCTGCGGCGCTGCTGTCGCTGGGGTTGCAGCCGGGGTGGGCGTGGGCCGCGCTGCTGGGCGCGACCGGGGCGGTGCTGGCGCTGCTGCCGCTGTATAATGCGGTGGCCGGCCAGCGCGGGATCCCCGTGGCGATGGCGCAGGGCGACATGCTGTTCGTGGGGGTGGACCTGACGCTGCTCGCCTTCGGGCTAGCGCTGCTGGCCGTTGCGGCGCGGGTGCTGCGCCATCGCCCGTCGGCCCGGCGCGCCCGCGCGCGGCGGGCGGCCCCGGCCGGCGTGATGACCGATGAAGCGGTGCCGGAGCCGGCGGAATGACGATCCTCACGCTGCTGCTCGCGACCGTCGCCTTCGCGCTGTTCGGCCTCGCCACGCCCGCGCACCACGCGCGCCGCGTGGGGGGGGCACCTGCTGCCCATCCAGCGGCGGCGGCTGCGGGGGGCGGCGTGGGTGGCGATCGCCGCGAGCTTCGTCACCGCGATTTTCGCCGGGGGCCGGGTCTTCGGCCCGGTGCTGTGGTTCGGCGCGCTGATGCTGGGCGCGGCGGCGGTGTTCCTCGCGCTCAACCTGCTCCCCGCCCGGCGCGGCACCGGGCGACGGTAGCCGCTTCCAGCCGACGGTCTGTGGCAGTGCGGCCACGGTGGCCCGCGTCTCCGACCCGTCATCGCGGTGCCGCCGAACTGTAATCCTCGCCGGATAGAGCGCCCCGAAGCGGAGGCGGGCAGCCCTTCGCGCAGGGGACCCGACATGACTGACTTTTCCACCGCGCGGCGCAGGGCCGTGCGGGTGCCGGCGCGCATCTTGCTCATCACCACCTCCGCATGGGGCATCCTGGGCTGGCACGCCGCGCAGGCCGCGGTCGACAGTGCCGCCGCCAGCGAGATCGCCGTGGCGGACGCCGCCGACGACGTGGGCGGCGAGATCCTCGTTTCCGGCAAGCGCCCGATCGCCGAGTCCGAGGCGGCCGCGCTGAAGATCCAGAAGGAATCGCCGTCGCTCGTCAGCGTCGTCGCCGCCGATGCGGTCGGGCGGCTGCCGGACCAGAACATCGCGCAGGCCGTCAGCCGCCTGCCGGGCGTGGGCGTGCAGCGCGATCAGGGTCAGGCACGCTACATCAACCTGCGCGGCGCGCCGATCAACTGGACCACGCTGTCGATCGACGGCATCAACATCATCAGCCCGGAAGGGCGCGACGCGCGGTTCGATTCCATTCCGTCCGCCATCGCCGCGCAGATCCTCGTCCGCAAGGCGGTGACGCCGAACATGACGGGCGAGACGATCGCCGGCAACGTGGACGTCGTGACGCGCTCGGCGTTCGATTATTCCGGTTTCCACATCGCCGGCAAGGCGGGCGGCGGCTATGTCGAGCTGGGCAAGCGTCAGGAATATGAGGGCCAGCTCGTCGTCTCCGAGCGCTGGAACACCGGCATCGGCGAGATCGGCATCCTCGCCTCCGGCAGCTATTACCAGCGCGACATGGTGACGGACAATTACGAGACCGACTGGGAAGCCGTGACCGAGGACCGCCGCCCGGGCAACGCCGACCGCATCTGGGCGCGCGAGACGGAGAACAAGCTCTATCGCCTCACCCGCAAGAACTATTCCGCCTCGGGCAAGCTGGAATGGAAGCCGACGCCGGACCACCGCCTGTTCGTCTCGTCGATCTATTCCGCCTTCGCCGACGACGAGCTACGCAACAACTACATCTTCGATCTGGACGACCAGCAATCCCGCCTCGCCAGCGGCACCAGCGCCGCCGCCCTCGCAGCGGATCGTGCCGCCTGCCCCACGACCAGCGCCACCCCGCGCAGCGGCACCACCGGCTATGCCGACGTCTGCACCGGCAACACGCCCTACAAGGGCACCGTCTATGGCATCGATCTGAACGCCAACGTGCTGGTGCGCGAATATGTGCAGTCGGTGTTCACCAACACGGTGGGCGGCGACCATGATTTCGACCGGCTGAAGATCCGCTGGCGCGGCAACTACACCAAGTCGGTCGACGATCGCTCCGCCCCCGCCCAGCTCAACTACGACAGCCCCGGCTTCGGCACGGGCGCCACGCAGGGCACCAACCGGCTGACGGTGGATTACGACCTCACCGACAAGCAGCAGCCGGCGGTGCGGCTGTTCCGCACGATCCGCAACGCCGACGGCACCTTCGCCAGGGGCGCCGCGATCACCCAGATCGAGGATACGCCCGGCTATGCGCTGTCGCGCGTGCGCAGCCTGAAGGCCAAGGACATCACCCGCGCCTATACCGGCAAGCTCGATGCCAGCTACGACACCGACCTGCTCGGCGAGACGAAGATCACCGTCGGCGCCCAATATGATCGCCGCACCAAGACGTCACGCGAACGGTCGATCGATTTCACCGTGTCGTCCGCCGCCAACCCCTATGGCCTGCCGCTGAGCTATGCGGCGGTGCGGTTGCCGTCCGACCCGGATTTCAAGGGCGACATTCCGCTCGGCTACCTGTTCGACTACCACGGCAAGGGCGCCGCGATCGCGCTGGTCGATCAGGCCATCGCCGGCGGTGCGGTGTACGCGCCGGTGAACGCCAATTTCTACAGCGTGCGCGAGGAGGTGTATTCCGGCTACGCGATGTTCGAGACGAAGCAGGATTGGGGCTCGATCGTCGGCGGCGCGCGCGTGGAGCACATCAAGAACAAGGGCACCGCCTTCGCCACGATCAACGGCACCGCGCAGCTCGTCTCGATCCCGGACAGCCGGACGCTCGTCTATCCCAGCCTCCACTTCAACTACGACGTGGACGAGACGAAGAAGCTGCGGCTCTCGTTCAACACCGGCGCCGCGCGGCCGGATTACGACCAGCTTCGCCCGAACCTGACGGTCAACGATGCGAACCTGACGATCTCGGGCGGCAATCCCGATGCCAAGCCGGAAAAGGCCAAGGGCGTCGATCTGTACTTCGAATGGTACATGCAGCCGCAGGGCTATTTCTCGATCGGCACCTTCTACAAGGACGTGAAGGACGTGCTGTTCGACACCACCCGCCCGTTTGGATCGGATTCGCTGAACGTGGGCGGCCTCGATCGCTCGGCCTACACCTTTACCGGCATCGCCAACGGCGGCGACGGCTATATCTATGGCGCGGAAATCGCCTTCCAGCAGCAGATCGAGGGCAACCAGCAGGCGCTGGGCCTGCCGGACTGGACCGGCGGCTTCGGCGTGCTGCTGAACGCGACCTACAACAAGAGCCGCGCCGAGACGCCGGACGGCCGCAAGATCGAGTTCCCCGGCACCTCGAAGTTCGTCTACAACGCCAGCCTGTTCTACGAGAAATACGGTTTCTCGGCGCGCGTCTCCTACCAGAAGCGCACGAAGTGGATCGACGCGATCGGTGCGTTCGGCACGGTGAACGGCACGTTCCGCGGCCTTGAGGGCGGCGACTTCTTCTGGGCGGCGGATGACGAACTGGACGCTTCGCTGCGCTACTCGATCAGCCGCAACGTCGAGGTATATGCCGATTTCTCGAACCTGCTGAACGGCCCGGGCCGTCGTTTCGCCGGGGTGAGCGCGCGCACCGTGGAGCGCGAGACGTTCGGCCGGCGCTACACCGGCGGCGTGCGGTTCAACTTCTGATGCGGCTGGCTCCCTTCGCCGCATTGCTCCTCGCCGGTTGCGCCTCGGTGCCACCGGCGGGAATGGCCGCAGCCGATACCGCCACCGTCACCGCGCGCGGCGAGACCGCGCCGGTCGGCACCGCCGAGGATGCGGCGGACGATCCCGCGATCTGGCGCAACCCGCGCCGCCCGGCCGACAGCCTGATCGTCGCGACGGACAAGCGCGCCGGGCTGCACCTGTACGACCTGACGGGCCGCCATCTCGATTTCGCGCCCTCGCCCCGGCTGAACAACGTCGATCTGCGCGACGGCGTGTCGATCGCCGGCAGGCCGGGCATCCTCGTCGCCGCCAGCGACCGGGCTGACGAGGCGCAGGCGCGGCTGGCGCTGTTCCGGCTCGATCCGGCGGCCCGCCGGCTGGTCCCGCTCGGCAACCCCGCGGCAGGCGCGGGCGAGGCCTACGGCCTGTGCCTGTGGCGCCGCGCGGCGGACAGGGCGCTGTTCGCCTTCGTGGTGATGAAGGACGGGCGGATCGACCAGGTGCAGGTCGATACCGCCGGCCCCGCCCCCACGGCACGGATCGTCCGCACGCTGAAACTTGCCACCCAGTCCGAAGGCTGTGTCGCCGACGACCGCACCGGTATGCTCTATGTCGCCGAGGAGGATGTCGGGCTGTGGCGTTTCGCCGCCGATCCTGCCGCCTCGCCCGTGCCGGTATCGGTGGCCAGGGTGGACGGCCGCTTCCTCGTCGCCGATGCCGAGGGGCTGGCGATCGCACCCGCCGGGCGGAACGGCGGGTGGCTCGTCGCCTCCCGCCAGGGCGACAGCGCCTATGCCGTGTGGCGGCTGCCGGACATGACGCCGGCGGGCCGCTTCCGCATCGGCGCGGGCACGGTGGGCGCCACCTCGGAGACGGACGGGATCGAGATCGTGCCCGGCGACTTCGGCCCCGCCTTCCCCGGCGGGCTGATGGTGGCGCAGGATGGCGACAACGCGCCCGCCACGCAGAATTTCAAGCTGGTGGCGTGGCGCGACATCGTGAAGGCGTTGCGGTCGACGCGATAGGGCGGCGACGGATCGAAACCTTTACCTTCACTGCGCTCTCACCGTCCGCGGGCGGGGCGCGCCGCACGCGGTAGAAGTCGCCACCCCGCCGCCGCGCCGGCAGTCCCGCGACAGCGCCGATGGCTTGGTCGGCGGCAAGGCAATTTCGCCGCGGGCCGATGCGCCCCGGCGTTCGCCATCATCGTGCAGAACGTCGTCGATCCGCCGCGCGGAAAGCCGCACATCACGATAGTGCGCGGCATCGGCCCGAGCCTCCCACCGTCACCTGACGATCACGGGTTCTGGCAAGCGTATCGCCGACGACCCTGTCGACCCGGCCCTGCTACATGCGTGTCGGGCAACAAAAAAAGGCGCCGGCGGGTGATCCGCCGGCGCCTTTCGCTCCGCGTGCCGGCCCGCAGGCCGGCCGTGGCTTATCCCATCGTCGGGATGATGAACGCGCTCTCGCCGGCGCCGCCATCGGGCCAGCGCTGGGTGACGGTCTTCACCTTGGTGTAGAAGCGCACGCCTTCCATGCCATACTGGTTGGTGTCGCCGAACGCCGAACGCTTCCACCCGCCGAAGCTGTGGTAGGCGACCGGCACCGGGATCGGCACGTTGATGCCGACCATGCCGACCTCGACCCGCGCCGCGAACTCGCGCGCGGCGTGGCCGTTGCGGGTGAAGATGGCGACGCCGTTGCCATATTCGTGCACGCTGGGCAGCGCGACGGCTTCCTCGAACGTCTTGGCGCGGACGATCTGGAGGACCGGGCCGAAGATCTCCTCCTTGTAGGTCCGCATCTCGGTGGTGACGCGATCGAACAGCGTCGGGCCGACGTAGAAGCCTTCCTCATGCCCCTGCAGCTTGAAGCCG
This sequence comes from Alterirhizorhabdus solaris, assembly GCF_007785815.1. Lineage (GTDB taxonomy): Bacteria > Pseudomonadota > Alphaproteobacteria > Sphingomonadales > Sphingomonadaceae > Alterirhizorhabdus > Alterirhizorhabdus solaris. The sequence goes on from NZ_VNIM01000054.1 coordinate 24,176, forward strand.
CGACCGTCGATCACCAGTTCCGCGCCTTCGTCGGCGCCCATCTGGATGTAGTTCTCGATCTTCGCCTTGTGCGCGGCCGTCACGACCGGGCCGTAATGCGCATCCTTGTCGGTGGAAACGCCGACGCGCAGCGCCTCGATCGCGGGGATCAGCTTGGCGCGCAGGCAATCGGCGGTGTCCTCGCCCACCGGCACCACCACCGGCAGCGCCATGCACCGCTCGCCGGCCGAGCCGAACGCCGCGCCGCAGATATCCGCCACGGCCTGGTCGAGATCGGCGTCGGGCATCACGATGCCGTGGTTCTTGGCGCCGCCCATCGCCTGCACCCGCTTGCCGGCCGCGACGCCGCGCGAATACACATACTGCGCGATATCCGACGAGCCGACGAAGCTGACGGCCTTGATCTCGGGATGATCGAGGATGGCGTCCACCATCACCTTGTCGCCCTGCACCACCTGCAGGATGCCTTCCGGCCCGCCCGCCTCGAGGAACAGCTCGACCAGCCGCACCGGCACCGACGGATCACGCTCCGACGGCTTGAGGATGAAGGCGTTGCCAACCGCGATGGCGATGCCGCACATCCACAGCGGGATCATCGCCGGGAAGTTGAACGGGGTGATGCCGGCGACGATGCCGAGCGGCTGGCGCATCGAATAGACGTCGATGCCCGGCCCCGCGCCCACGGTATATTCGCCCTTCAGCGCGTGCGGGATGCCGCAGGCGAACTCCACCACCTCGAGCCCGCGCTGGATATCGCCCTTCGAGTCGGCGATCACCTTGCCATGCTCGGACGAGAGCAGCTCGGCCAGCTCGTCCATGTGCTGTTCGATCAGCGCCTTGAAGTTGAACATCACGCGCGAGCGCCGCTGCGGGTTGGTCGCCGCCCACTTGGCCTGCGCCGGGCGCGCGATCGCGATCGCCGCGTCGAGATCCGCCGCCGTGCCGAGCGCGACACGCGCCTGCACCCGGCCCGTGCTCGGATCGAACACGTCGCTGAAACGGTCGGAAGCGGTCGAGGCCACTGCCGAGCTGCCGATGAAATGCGAAATCTCGCGAAGCGCGGTAGCCATGAAAACTCTCTCCCCAGGGATAGGCGGCTTCCTTGGCTCCAAGGAGGCCATAATGGCAAGCCCCTAGCGCATTATCCACGTGCTTCGCGCGCCGCGCCGCGCCGCCGGAACGGCCAGATGCGCGGTCCGCCGTGGTATCGGTCAGGCGAAGTCCGCCGCCGCCAGCGCATAGAGGCCGTCCGCCGGGGCACAGGCGGCGGCACGCAGGCCCAGCGCCTCGGGCACGATGCGATCGAGGTAGAAACCGGCCGACGCGCGCTTCAGCGCCGCGAACGATGCACCCTGCGCCGTCTCGTCCACATTGCGCGCCTGCCGTTCGAGCAGCCAGCCGCACACCGCCGTCGCCAGCATCGTCTGGAACGGCACGCTGGCGGCCAGCCGGTCGCGCAGCGGCGCCGCCGCCAGCAGGCCGCCGGTTTCGTCGCAGGCCGCAACCAGCTCGCGAAGCGCGGGGTGCCGCGCCTCGCCGGCCATGTCGGCGACCAGCGCGGCAAAGGCCGCCCCGCCCTCCAGCCCCAGCTTGCGCGAGACGAGATCGGCCGCCTGGATGCCGTTGGTCCCCTCGTAGATGGGGAAGATGCGCGCATCGCGATAATATTGCGCGACGCCGGTCTCCTCGATGAAGCCCATCCCGCCGTGCACCTGGATGCCGAGCGAGGCGACCTCGCAGCCGAGATCGGTGGCATGCGCCTTGGCGAGCGGGATCAGCAGCCCCACGCGCGCCGCCGCCGCCGCGTCGCCCGTGGCGGCGCGGTCGATCCAGCCGGCGGTGTGATAGACCAGCGCGCGCGCCGCGTCGGTCTGCGCGCGCATCCGCAGCAGCATCCGCCGCACGTCCGGGTGCTCGACGATCGCGACCGGATCGCGAACCGGGGCGCCGGCCTGCGCGGACTGGATGCGCGCGCGGGCATAGGTGACCGCCGCCTGTGTCGCGCCTTCCGCCACGTGCACGCCCTGCAGGCCCACCAGCAGCCGGGCGTTGTTCATCATCGTGAACATCGCGCGCATCCCGCCGAACTCCGGCCCGATCAGCTCGCCGATGCAATCGCCGTCGTCGCCATAGCTCATCACGCAGGTGGGCGAGGCGTGGAGGCCCAGCTTGTGCTCGATCGAGACGACGCGCACGTCGTTGGCCGGCCCCGGCGTGCCATCCGGGTTCAGCCGGTACTTGGGCACGAGGAACAGCGAGATTCCGCGCGTGCCCGCCTCGCCCCCCGGCGTGCGCGCCAGCACGAGGTGGACGATGTTGCCGGCCAGATCGTGATCGCCATAGGAGATGAAGATCTTCGTTCCCGTGATCGACCACTGCCCGTCCGCCCGGGGCGTGGCGCGCGTCTTCAACGCACCCACGTCGGAGCCGGCCTGCGGCTCGGTGAGGTTCATCGTCGCGGTCCACTCGCCCGAGACGAGGCGGGGCAGCCAGCGCGATTTCTGGTCGTCGCTGCCGTGGTGGATCAGCGCCTCCACCGCGCCGCCGGTGAGCGTGGGCACCAGCACCAGCCCGGTGTTGGCGACCCCCAGCGTATCGAGCACCGCCACCTGCAACGCGAACGGCAGCCCCTGCCCGCCATGCGCCTCAGCCACGCCGACCGTGCTCCAGCCGCCCTCCACGAA
>NZ_VNIM01000055.1 GCF_007785815.1 Alterirhizorhabdus solaris
GCCCGGCCGAACGCCGCCTCGCCGGCATCCTGCTGCGGCTGGGCGCGGTCGCGAGCTTCGCGGTGATGGCGGCGGCGATCAAGCTGGCGTCCGATCGTGGCGTCTCGGCGATCGAACTGGTCTTCGCGCGCAACCTGTTCTCGCTGCCGGTGGTGGCGACGTGGCTCACGCTCGCGCCGGGCTGGCGGGCGGTGCGTACCCGGCGGCCGCTGGCGCATCTGAGCCGCGCCGGCCTCGGGCTCGGTTCGATGACGCTCAACTTCATCGCGCTGGCGATGCTCCCGCTGGCCGACGCCACCACGATCGGATTCTCGGCGCCACTGTTCGCCACCATCCTCTCGGCGCTGGTGCTGCGCGAAAAGGTCGGCCGGCATCGCTGGCTGGCGGTGGCGATCGGGCTGGCCGGGGTGGCGGTGGCGATGCGGCCGGGGGGTGCATCCCTGCCGGCAGCGGGGCTGGCGATCGCGCTGGCGGGCGCGCTGGGCACGGGTGCGGTCAACATCACCTTGCGCCAGATCGGCCGGACGGAGGGGGTGGCCGCCACCGTCTTCTGGTTCACCGTCATCTCGCTGGCGGTCAGCGGCCTTGGCCTGCCGTTCTTCGCCGGATCGCACGACTGGCAGCTGTGGGCGTTGCTGGTGCTGATCGGCGTTTCGGGCGGTTGCGTCCAGATCTGCAACACCGCCTCGCTGCGGCTGGCGCCGGTGGCGGTGGTGGTGCCGTTCGATTATCTGCAACTGCTGTGGGCGATGCTGTTCGGCTGGGTACTGTGGGCGACGGTGCCGGGGCCGGCGACGCTGGCCGGCGGCGGGCTGATCGTGGCGAGCGGCCTCTATACCGTATGGCGGGAGCGGCAGTTGCACCGCAGCCACCTGCCGGCCACGCCAACCGAGCTTTAGCGCAGGCTGGCGCAGCACCCGGTTCGACCGCTCGATCCGACGCATCCCGGAACCGACGTCTGATCCCGCCTGCCCCGGCAATCCCCTAAAGCCGCCGCGCCGCCACGATCGGCCCGCCGCTGCCCTGCTGCACGAGCACCGCCGTGCGCCATGCCGCATCCGGCCCAGGCGGCACGGCGAACGACATGGCGGTGCCATTCCAGCGGCCGAGCGGCATCAGCGCCCGCACGATGTTGCGGTGGGGCAGCGTGCGCCCGGCATTCTCCCCCGCCCTCACCGCCACCGCGATGATGCGCGGATCGTAGCGCACCAGCCATACGGTCGCCGGCTGCACCCCCGCTTGCGCCGGCCCGATCGCCACGCGGCCGGGCGCCACCCGGATGGCAGGGCCGCCGGCGCCGCGATCATGGCGTCGCAGCGCCTCGGCCACCCGCGCCGGATCGCTACCGACCAGCACGCCGCGTCCGTTCACGATCATCTGCGGCGTCGCCACGTTGGGCCGGCGGCCGGCGCGGGCATAGTCCCACTGTCGCGCGGTGAAGGCGGGCTGCGCGAAGCCGTCCTTCCAGCCCAGTTGATCCCAGTAGGTCACGGCAAAACTCAGCGCGAGCACGTCGGCGCGCCCGGCGATGGCGTTGAGACTGGCGTTGGCCGGCGGGCAGGAGGAGCAGCCCTGGCTCTGGAACAGTTCCACGACGACCGGATGATCCGCATCTGCCGCAGAGGCAGTCGAGGCACAGGCCGCCAGCAGCAGCGCCACTGGGGCGACACGCACGGGCCATCGCGCAAATCGTCTCATATCCATTCTCCCCGGTCGCCGCGCGGCCGGCGGGCAGGGATGCCGCCCGCCGCACCGCCGGGTCTGCTACATCGTCTTCTTGGCGGGCATGTGATGCATCATGTCGGGATGCATCTTCATCAGTTCGGCGCAGCGCGCATCCTTGGCGGCATCGGCGTGCGACATCGCGTTGCAGCCGGCCATCTTGGTCTTGTCCGCCTCGCTTATCATCGCGCCGTGGCCGGCCTTCATGTCGTGGCCCGTCATGTCGTGGGCCTTGGCATCGCCTTTCATGGCATCGTGGTTCATCTGCGCGCCGGCCGGCACCGCCGCCAGCATCATCGCGCCGGCGAAGACGCCGCCGATCAATCCGAAAGTCTTCATCGCTCTCTCTCCGTGTTCTTGTCACTTCGTCCAGTCAGCGACCGGACCGCTGGATAACGGCCGCGGCCGAAGGACGATCCACTCTGGTCTATGTTTCGGGATGATGACAGCGAGCGGTGTGGATTTTCGTGGAACTGCCGTCATAGCGCCTTCACGACGAAGGACGATCACCGGAAACTGCGGCTTTCTTGTCACAGTCCTGACAGTGGATGAGCTTTTTTATACTTGCCCATTCCGCGATCGCGCAGGTGCAGCTAGACAGCCACGGTTCATCAAGAAGTTTTCGGAGTGGTCCCATGTCTCGAAGCCGTCTCGGAGTCGCCCTTCTGCTGACCGCAAGCGCCTATGCGCTGGGCGGGGCCGGCGCGGCACTGGCCGTTCCGTTGCAGACCGTGCGGGGCGGCACCTCGCTCGTCACCGTCGACAGCGCCACGCCGGGCACCATCGCCAGCACCGTCGCGGTCACGGGCCTCGGCGCCGGTCAGACGCTGTCGGGCATCGATTACCGCCCCGGTCCGCTCACCGCCTCGCCGCTCGCGTCGCGTCGCCTGCTGTACGCGATCAGCAACACCGGCCAGCTCTATGCGGTGAACAGCACCACCGGCGGCGCCGTCGCCGTAGGCGCCACCCCGGCCGTGCCGCTGTCGCTGCTCGGCTCGCCCGCCACCGGCTTCGATTTCAACCCGACGGTGGATCGCATCCGCCTCGTCACCAGCAGCCGCCTCGATTACCGGCTCAACCCGGATAACGGCGCGCTCGCCGCGACCGACGGCCTGCTGACCTACGCCGCGACCGACGCAAACGCCGGTGCCACGCCAACCGTTTCGGGCGCCGCCTACACCAACAACGTGCCGGGCGCCGCCACGACCACGCTGTATGTGATCGACACCGCCGGCGGCACAGCCGCCGCGCGCCTCGCCACGCAGGGCCAGGGTGCGGTTTCGCCGAACAGCGGCACGCTGTTCACCGTCGGCTCCACCGGCGTCACCACCAACAGCAACGTCGGCTTCGACATCACGACGGGCGGCACGGCCTACGCCACGCTGACCAACCCGACCACCGGCGTCACCTCGCTGTACACGGTCAATCTCGCCAACGGCACCGCCACGCTGGTGGGCGCGCTGGCCAACGGCACCACCTACAACGGCCTCGCCGCGCCGGTGCTCGCGCCGTTCCGCACGATGGGCGTCACCGCCAACCAGATCGCGGTGGGCAACGCGCTCGACAACTTCGGCATCGCCACCGGCGGAGCGCTCGCCCCCACCGTCGCGGGCCTGCTCAACGGCATCGACAGCCTGGCCGGCACCCCCGGCGCGCAGGCCTCGGCGCTGCAGCAGCTTTCGCCGATCGCGTTCAGCCAGCTGCCCGACATCGCGCTCAACGCGGTGGAAGTGCAGGAGAACACGGTGCTCCGCTACACGCGCGATCTGCGCGGCAACGCCGAAACCCCGGATGGTACGCGCGCCACGCTGGACGAGGCCGGCAAGCTCGGCGTCTGGGTGTCGGGCGGTTCGCGCTTCGGCCGCTACAAGGGCGATACCGATCGCTACGGCGCCGATACCGACGAGTATCATTTCCTCGGCGGTGCGGACTTCCGCCTGACGCCGACCGTCGCGCTCGGCGGCTTCGGCGGCTACAGCAAGACCAACGGCAACACCGCCCGCCTGCCGCGCGCGACCGGCACCATTCCGGGCGCCCGCGCCGATCTGAAGAGCTGGTTCGCCGGCGCCTACGGCACCGCCGCCGTCGGCCCGCTCTATGTCGATGCATGGGGCAGCTACACCGATCTCGACTTCTCGCTTGAGCGGACGATCTCGGTCGGCAACTATGCCACGCAGCTTCGCGCCCGCGCCTCGAGCGGTCGCGTGTGGACCGGCGGCGCCGCCACCGGTCTCAGCTTCCAGCTCAACCGCTTCGAGATCGAACCGTTCGCCGCGGTGCGCTACTCGGATATCCGCATCCGTGGCTTCACCGAAGTCGGCGGCGGCGCGGGTGGCCTCACCGTGGGTGACTTCGATCGCGTGTCGCTGCGGACGAACGTCGGCGCGCGCGCCGGCATGAAGTTCGAGGTGGCCGGCGCGACCATCCGTCCGCAGGTGCGCGGTGGCTGGTATCACGAGTTCCGTGACCAGGCCCGCACGATCACGGCCGCGTTCAACACCCCCGGCCTGTCCGGTACGCCGTTCAACTTCACCACCACGCCGCTGAGCGGGGATTACTTCAACGCCGGTGGCGCGCTGAACATCTCCGGCAACGGCCCGCTCTCGCTGGTGGCGGATTATGACGCGCAGTTCGACGACGACCGCGAGTTCTACACGCTCACGCTGGGCGTGCGCCTGAAGATCTGATCGATCTTCCGGCGGGTTCGGGAAAGGTCCGGTGCCGCAAGGCGCCGGGCCTTTTCTTTTGCCCGGCATCCGGCGATGCTGGCGCCTGGGGAGAACGGGATGACCGACGAGGAGCATCGCGCCAGCAGCGCGATCAGGGCCACGCTCGCCGCCTGCACGCAGGCCGGGGACGCACGCAGGGCGGACGTCTATGCCGCGGCCTTCACGATCGATGGCGTGCTCGATCTGGGCGACCGACGTCTCGATGGCCGGGAGGCGATCCGGGAATGGATGGCCGCCCCCTCGCCCATCGCCCGGCCCGATGCGGCGGTGGCGTCGCCCGGTTTCGTAAGCCACCACCTCACCACCTGCCGGATCGACGTCACGGGCGCGACGGCGGCGACGGTGCGGACCTACTGGTTCGTCATCACCGCCGTGGGGCTGGACCACAGCGGCTATTATGCGGACCAGTTCCGCTGCGAAAACGGGGCGTGGCTGATCGCACATCGCCGGCCGCGCGTCCTGTGGGTGGCCCCGAACAGCCTGATCGCCGGCAACGCCACGCCCGGCTGACTGCGCGCCCGCCCGATCGCGGACACCGTCCCGTCTGCCCCGTCGCGCACTGCCGTCCTGGAATCGGATGATCCGGGCGTGACCCGCTCATCCGGAAAGGCGGACCGAAAGTTCAACGGCGATGCCCCTCCTTCAAGCGTTCGGCGGGATCCAGCCGCGCTGCGCTTGTGCCGAGAGAGACGGAGCCCCGCCTACATGACCCGCCCCTCGACCTCGCGCGGGGTATGGAGGGAAAACGGGGATGTCCGATCAGCCCCTCATGATGGTCGGTTCGGGAATCCATGGCGCTCCAAGTATATATTGCAGCGGTCGGCGTCGGGCGGGGCGATGGGCGATGGGCGATGGGCGGCGCACTGACTGGCGACCGCCTCCGCACGGCGATACCGCATACGAAAACGCCCGCGCGGAGGATCCACGCAGGCGTTTTCGATCGATGGTTTCAACGCAAGAGCCAGATCCGCAGCGGTATCCGATCATGCCAGATCACCGCCATCGAGCCGGTCCGCCCGTGCCGCTTCGGGGGCAGGTGCCGTCACCCGCCCCCAGAGCCGCCCTAGCTGACCTTGGCGCAGCCCGTCAGGTTCAGGCCGCGCAGATCGTCGGCCAGCGCGGTCGCCAGCGTCGTCAGCGTCGCCTTGAACTCGGGCGCCCATTTGCCGGTCGCGTCGATCGCCGGGGTATCGTCGTTGAACGGCGTCTTGTTGGCCGAGCTGACCAGTGCCGTCGCCACCGCCGGGAAGCCCATGCGATCGACCCGCGTGTAGGCGGACGGCGCATCGGTACGGAACACGAAGCCGCTGCCGCCGGTCACCGCCGGGGTGCCACCCTGCGCCGGCGCCAGATAGGGGAAACCGGCAGGCTGCGGCACGTCAGGCCCCGACGGGTTGAGCGGTATCTTGGCGAAGGTATCGGCGCCATGTACCTTCAGGTCGAGGAAGACGGCCGCGAGGATCACGTCCACCACTGGATCGTTCAGCCGCCGCCCGTTGGGAAAGCCCTGCGCGGCGGCGAGGTTGAGCTGAAGCACGTCCGGCACGACGAGGTTGGTGACGGTGCGCGTCGACGTGACCTGCTGGGTCAGGCACGGCGTCACGTCCACCGACGACCCGGTCTGCCCGCCGGAACTGGACGAGGTGCTGGTGGAGCCGGAGTCGCTGCCACCGCCGCCACCGCATGCGGCAAGGGCGAGGAGGGCGGCGGCGAGCGGTGCGGTTTTTCCGAGGGTGTTCATGTCAGCTCCCCTGGATACGGCGGGTTTCCGCCCAGATCTGGATGGGGTTCGTGCCGTTCTCGATCGCGCTGCGCGGGAATTCGATGACGAACGAGGTGTCGTTCTTGCCGGCGAAGAAGTTTCGCGTGTTTCGAATGCTCAGCGTGCCGGTCGACTGGGTATCCTTGAACCCCTGCAGATCGAAGAAGAACGGATCGTCGAACAGCCCGGCGGTGGCCTTCACTACTGCGCCGTTGGTCAGCACCGTCTGCACCGGACCGGCCACCGCGCCGGTGGCGCCCGGGATGCCCTCGAACTGCACGCCCCAGTTGCCGGCGGCATCGCGGCCGTAGCGCACGTTGATGTCACGCTCGCTGGTGGCCGGGTTGCCGTCGTTGGAGACGTGGATCTGATAGATCACGTTGCGATCGTAGAACGGCGCCTCGCCGGGTGCGCGTGGACCGGCATTGGTCACGACCAGCGTCACGGTCGAGTCGGTGTTCCAGGCGAAGACGTCGGCGATGTCGGCGGCCACGTCGGGCGTGCTCGTCACGGCGGCATCGGTTCGCGAAGGCGGATCGAGATGGTCCGCCGCATTGGCCGATTGGTAGACCCACAGGCCCCCGGCCGCGACTACCGCCAGCGTGGCCGATGCCAACGCGGCTGTCGCCTTCCCCATACCCATTGTCGTGTCCTCCGGAATAACGAGATGATCTCAAGCGTCTGTTTTCGTCACGACCGACCGCTTAAGTCCGATATCCGCGAAGCGAAGGCAAGTCTTAATCGACTGTTCAGGGAGAAGAGAAAGGTGATCCGGCGGTGGATCCGCGATCCCGCCAGATCCGGCGGCGGCGAGACCATCGCCGGGGCCAGATGACGGGGCGGCCGGGCCGCCCCGTCAGGGTCGATCAGCCGACGATCTCTTCCGGCTTGAAGAAATACGCGATCTCGGTCGCGGCATTCTCGGCGCTGTCCGAACCGTGCACGGAGTTCGCCTCGATCGACTCGGCGTGGATCTTGCGGATCGTGCCCTCGTCGGCGTTGGCCGGGTTGGTCGCGCCCATGATCTCGCGGTTGCGGGCGACGGCGTTCTCGCCTTCGAGCACCTGCACCACCACCGGGCCGGAGATCATGAAGCTGACCAGCTCGCCGAAGAACGGCCGCTCGCGGTGGACGGCGTAGAAGCCCTCGGCCTGCTCCTTGGTGAGCTGCAGACGCTTCGAGGCGACGACGCGCAGGCCGCCGTCTTCCAGCAGGGTGGTGACGGCGCCGGTCAGGTTGCGGCGGGTGGCATCGGGCTTGATGATCGAGAACGTGCGTTCGGTCGCCATGGCGATCGGCTCCATATGATACGGGGTGAAAAGTGGCGGCTCTCTAGGCGGTCGGCGGGGCGGCGGCAAGCGCGCGGCCCCTGCGGGGTCAGGCCGCCCGGGTCCAGCGGCCGGCCGCGTCCTGCTTCCAAAAACGCCGCTCGATGCCGTCGCGCGCGGCCAGCGCCTTCCACGCCGCGCGTGCCGCCGCGATCGTGGTGTCGTCGAAGAAATGAAACACGCGGTCGAAGCCCAGCGCCGCCTCGCGCCATTCGCCATCGGCCAGCGCGATGTTGCGCGCGCCGTTGGCGGAGTCGGCGGTGGTGGCGATCAAGATCGGCTGGTTCGCCTCCCCCGCCTGGCCCGCACGGCCGTGGGGGAGGAAGCTGTCGGGCACCGCCGTCCACAGCCCCTCGTCCAGCGCCTGCGCCTGCTGGTCGTCCCGCGCGACGACCAGCAGGCGACCGCCATCGCCCAGGATACGCCCGGCGATGGCGGCGATCACGCGTTCGGGCGCGGTGGCGGCCAGATGGTAGAAATCGACCTGCATCGGGCCTGCCCGCCGTCGTCCGTTCAGCCCTCGAAGTTGTCGGCGACGAAGCGGTCGAGCAGGCGCACGCCGTAGCCGGTCGCGCCCTTGTCGTGCAGCGTGCCGGGCTTGGCCGCCCACACCATGCCCGCGATATCGAGGTGCGCCCACTTCACGCCTTCGTCGATATACCGCTTGAGGAACTGCGCGGCGGTGATCGAGCCGCCGGGGCGCGGGCCGACGTTCTTCATGTCGGCGATCGGCGAATCGATCAGCTTGTCGTAGGCGTCGCCCAGCGGCAGCTGCCACAGCGGATCGCCGCTGGCGGTGCCGGCCGCCTTCAGCTGTGCCGCCAGCCCGTCGTCGTTGCTGAACAGGCCGCCAAATTCGTGGCCCAGCGCCACGATCATCGCGCCGGTGAGCGTCGCCAGATCGATGATCGTCGTCGGCTTGTGGGTGCGCTGCACCCAGGTGAGCGCGTCGCACAGCACCAGCCGCCCCTCGGCATCGGTGTTGATGACCTCGATCGTCTGGCCGGACATGGAGGTGACGACGTCGCCGGGCCGCTGCGCCTTGCCGTCGGGCATGTTCTCCACGAGGCCGCACACGCCGACTACGTTCACCTTCGCCTTGCGCGCGGCGAGGACGTGCATGGCCCCCGCGACCGCGCCGGCGCCGCCCATGTCCCACTTCATGTCTTCCATGCCGGCGGCCGGCTTGATCGAGATGCCGCCGGTATCGAAGGTCACGCCCTTGCCGACGAGCGCCAGCGGCGGGTTGCCGCTGTCGCCCGTGCCGTTCCAGCGCATCGCCAGCAATCGCGCCGGCCGTTCGGAGCCGAGCGACACGCCGAGCAGCGCGTTCATGCCGAGTGCGGCCATCGCCGCCTCGTCCAGCACCTCGATCTCCACGCCCAGATCGCGCAGCGACTCGCAGCGTTCGACGAAGCTCTCCGGGTAGATCACGTTGGCCGGCTCGGTCACGAGGCTGCGGGTCAGCCCGATGCCGTCCGCCAGTGCCTTCAGCGACCCCCATGCGGCCGGCTCGCCCTCGCCCGCGCCGACGATCACGATCTCGGCGAGGGTGGGGCGGGATTTGGCGGGCAGGCGGGTGCGGTACACGTCGTGCCGCCATGCGCGCAGCACCGCGCCGAACGCGACATGCGCGGCGGCGACGGCCTTGTCGCCTTCCAGCGCCGACACGTCGATCACCAGCAGCGTCTCGCCGGAAGTCAGCAGGCGGGCGGCCAGTGCGCCGCCGGCCTTCTCGAAGCCCTCGCCATTGCCGTTCCTGGTGCCGGTGCCGACCAGCAGCACGCGGCGTGCGCCGTCCGCCTCGGGCACGAACAGCTCGGCGATGCTGCCTGCCTCGCCCTCGAACCGGGCGGCGGCGGCGGCGGCGCGCGCCAGCGGCGCCTGCGCGGCATCGAGCCCGGCGCGCTCGGCCGCCCCCGATCCGCCGGGAACGAGCAAGGCGAGGGCAAACGCGCCGGTGGGGCGCTGGGCGGCGAAACGGACCTGCATGGGCGGAACCTCTTTTTCTCTGTTGCCCCTATCTAGGACGTGCGGGCCGCGGAATGAAGCACCGTTGCAGCAAGCGCGGCGGTGCGATAGGCGGCAGGCAGGCGGATCGGGGCGCACGGAACATTGTGAGAAGTTTGCGTTTCAGCGCCGTTGCGCCTCTCGCGCTGGCCATCGCGATGGCCTCGTCGCCTGCCCGCGCGCAGGATCTGGGCGACCGACGGGTGCCGCCGCCGCCCGCAGGCTCAGCGCCAATGCCCGCCAACGACGAGGAAGTGACGTTCAGCGCGTCCGCGCTCGACTATGACGACGCCGCGCAGATCGTGACGGCCAGCGGCGACGTGCGGATGATCCGCGCCGGCAACCGCCTGCGCGCCGACAAGGTGATCTGGAACCGCAAGACCGGGCAGGTGCGCGCCGAGGGCAACCTCGCGGTGGTCAACCCCGGCGGCGACACCGCCTATGGCGACAGCTTCGAGCTGACCGACACGCTGCGCGACGGCGTGGCGGACAACCTGCTGCTGGTGCTGGAAGGCGGCGGTCGCCTCGCCGCGCGGCACGGCGAGCGGGTGAACGGCGTCACCACCGTGCAGCAGGCCGCCTATACCCCGTGCGCCGTGGTGGACAGCAAGGGCTGCCCGAAGAACCCGGTGTGGAAGATCACCGCCGTCCGCGTGGTGCACGATCCGGTCAAGCACCGCATCTCGTACAAGGATGCGCGGCTGACGATGTTCGGCGCGACGATCCTGTGGTTGCCCGGCCTGTCGCATCCCGACGGTTCGGGCACCGGCGGCGCCTCCGGGCTGCTCGTCCCCAATTTCCGCTACAGCCGCACCAACGGCCTCGAAGTGGCGCTGCCTTATTACTACCAGCTCGCCCCCAACCGCGACCTGACGCTGACGCCGCATGTGTACAGCGAGGTGCTGCCGGCGCTGGAGGCGCAGTATCGCGCGCTGAACGGCAACGGGGCGTACCAGCTGTCCGGCATGATCACCAAGGGATCGCGGCTGCCGGCCAGCACGTCCTCCGGCACCACCGGCGATCGCGACAGCGGCGTGCGCGGCTACATCGACGTGAACGGCCGCTTCCAGCTCGATCCGAACTGGACGATCAGCGGTTCCTCCCGCCTCGTCACCGACAAGACCTTCCTGCGGCGCTACGACATCTCGCGCGACGATCGCCTGCGCTCCACGATCAACGCCGAGCGGATCGACGAGCGCAGCTACCTGTCGATCGCGGGCTACGCCACGCAGAGCCTGCGGGTGAACGCCGATGGCGGCCAGCAGCCGATCGCGCTGCCGGCGATCGACTACCGCCTGCGGCTGACCGACCCGATTCTCGGCGGGCGGATCGAGCTGCAGGCCAACAGCCTGGCGATCCTGCGGACCGACGGGCAGGACACGCAGCGCGCCTTTGCCGGCGCGCGGTGGGAGCTGCGCCGCTACACGCCGCTGGGGCAGGAGGTGACGTTCACCGCCTACGGCCGCGCCGATCTGTACCACACCGCGCAGACGGCCGAGACGATCACCGCCAGCTATCGCGGCGACGCCGGCTGGACCGGGCGCGGCATCGCCGCGATCGCGGCGGACATGCGCTGGCCGTTCGTGGGCGAGATCTTCGGCGGCACGCAGCGGCTTACCCCCCGCGTGCAGGTCGTCGCCTCGCCCCCCACCCGCAACCTGAGCATCCCCAACGAGGATGCGCGCGCGGTGGACCTGGAGGACAGCAACCTCTTCGCGCTCAACCGCTTCCCCGGCTACGATCGCTGGGAAGACGGCAGCCGCATCACCTACGGCGCGGAATGGGCGTTCGACCGGCCGCGCTTCGCGCTGCGCACGATCGTGGGGCAGAGCTACCGGCTGACCGACAAGCCGAGCATCTTCCCGGTCGGCACCGGCCTGTCGGCGCGCTATTCCGACATCGTCGGCCGGTCGACGCTGCAATATGGCCGCTTCCTCGAAGTCACCCACCGCTACCGGCTGGACAAGAGCTCGCTGCGCATCCGCCGCAACGAGGCGGACGTGACGCTGGGCAGCAGGCGGACCTACGTGACCGCCGCCTACCTCCGCCTCAACCGCGACATCGACACCGCGATCGAGGATCTTCGCGACCGGGAGGAAGTGCGGCTGGGCGGGCGCGTGCAGTTCAGCCGCTACTGGTCGGTCTTCGGCTCCACCACGATCGACCTGACCGGGCCGGGCGAGGATCCGGTGGCGACGGGCGACGGCTTCTCCCCGGTGCGCCACCGCCTGGGCCTGCTCTACGACGACGACTGCCTCGAACTCGGGGTGACATGGCGGCGCGATTACGAACAGATCGGCGATGCCCGGCGCGGCAACACCTTCCTGTTGCGGGTGGCGCTCAAGAATTTGGGTCGCTAAGCGTGCATTCAGCCGGGCCGGTGCAGCAATACCCGCGCCCGGGATGCGGGCGGACAGACGATGGGGCGCCGGTGATCGGCGTCAGAATGACGGGGCGAGAGTGACGCTGACACGCAAGACGGCCGTGAAGTTCGGCATCGCCGCTTTCACCATGACCTCCGCTATCGCCGGGCCGTGGCTCGCCGCGATCGCGCCGGCGCAAGGCGTCGAGGATCCGGCGGAGGCGCCCTCGGCCGGGCTGAACCTGCCGACCGACGTGACGATCTTTGGCAAGAGCGACCCGAACGTCCGCAAGGCGACCGCGATCGTCAACGGCACGATCATCACCGATACCGATGTCGATCAGCGGCTGGCGCTGGTGCTGGCCGCCAACGGCGGCAAGGTGGAAGGCGAGGAGCGCGACCGGCTGAAGCTGCAGGTGCTGCGCAACCTGATCGACGAGACGCTCCAGATCCAGGAGGCGGCGGCCAACAAGATCGAGATCAGCAAGGCCGAGATCGACCAGACCTACAATCGCGTGGCCGGCAACTTCAAGCGCACCCCGCCCGCCTTCGCGCAGTATCTCGCCCAGCAGGGATCGTCCGAACGGTCGATCAAGCGGCAGATCGAGGGCGAGCTTTCGTGGCGCCGCCTGCTCGGCCGCAAGGTGGAGCCGTTCGTCAACGTGGGCGAGGACGAGGTGAACGCGGTGATGGCGCGGCTCAACGCCTCCAAGGGCCAGCAGGAATATCGCATCGGCGAGATCTTCCTCTCGACCACGCCCGAAACCAGCAACGATACCCGCGCCAACGCCGAGCGTATCGTGACGCAGGTGCGGCAGGGCGCCTCGTTCGTGGCCTATGCCCGCCAGTTCTCCGAGGCATCCACCGCGGCGGTGGGCGGCGATCTGGGCTGGGTGCGCGCCGAGCAGCTGCCCGATCCGATCGCGGCGGCGGCGGCGGCCTTGCAGAACGGGCAGGTCAGCGATCCGGTGGCGGTGCCGGGCGGCTTCTCGATCGTGGCGCTGATCGACAAGCGGCAGGTGCTGACCGCCGATCCGCGCGATGCCGTGCTGGCGCTCAAGCAGATTTCGGTCAGCTTCCCCAAGGACATGACGCAGGCCCAGGCCGCGCCGAAGGTGGAGGCATTTGCCGCCGCGCTGAAGGCGAACGCGGGCTGCGGCCGGGCGGACGCGGTGGCGCGCGCGGTGGGCGGCGAGGTCGTCGACAACGATCAGGTGAAGATCCGCGACCTGCCGCCGCAGTTGCAGGACGTGATGGCCAACCTCCAGATCGGCCAGTCGACCCCGCCGTTCGGCTCGCTGGCCGATGGCGTGCGCGCGCTGGTGCTGTGTGGCCGCGACGACCCGAAGAACGCCGGCGCGCCCAGCTACGACGCGATCTATTCGCAGATGGAGGAAGAGCGCGTGAACCGCCGCGCCCGCCGCTACCTGCGCGATCTGCGGCGCGACGCGGTGGTCGAGTATCGATGAGGCGCGGTCGATGAGGCGCGGTCGATGAGGTCCGGTCGATGAGGCGGGCGGGGGTCGCGCGCGGATGAGGCCGCTCGCCGTCTCGCTCGGCGATCCGGCCGGGATCGGGCCGGAGATCGTCGCCAAATCCTGGGCGCTGCGCGAGGTGCACGGCCTGTCGCCCTTCTTCGCGGTGGGCGACGTGCGCGCGATCGAGGCGGTGTGGGACGGCCCGGTCGTCCGCATCTCCTCGCCCGAGCATGTCGCCGACATCTTCACCGATGCGCTGCCGCTGATCCAGGTGGAGGATGCCGGCGCCATCGAGCCGGGCGCCCCCAGCCTGCCCGGCGCGCGCTGCTCGCTCGATTCGCTGGAGATGGCGGCAGGGCTGGCCCGCTCGGGCGCCGCCGCCGCGCTCGTCACCGGGCCGGTCAGCAAGGCGCAGCTCTATGCGATCGGTTTCGATCATGCCGGGCAGACCGAGTTCGTCGCCGAACGCTGCGGCGTGTCGCCCGACAATGCGGTGATGCTGCTCGCCGGCCCGACGCTGCGCACCGTGCCGATCACCACCCATGTCGCGCTGCGCGACGTGTCGGACATGCTCAGCATCGACCTGATCGTGGCCAAGGCGCGCGCCACCGAGCGGGGGCTGACGCGCAATTTCGGCATCGCCCGCCCGCGCCTGGCCTTCGCCGGCTTCAACCCCCATGCCGGCGAGGCAGGCGCGCTGGGCCGCGAGGAGATCGAGCTGCTGCTGCCCGCAATCGAGATATTGCGTGCCGAGGGCATCGACGTGGTCGGGCCGCTGGCGGCCGACACCATGTTCCACGCCCGCGCCCGCGCCGGTTATGACGTGGCGCTGTGCCTGTATCACGATCAGGCGCTGATCCCGCTCAAGACGCTGCATTTCGACGAGGGCGTCAACATGACGCTGGGTCTGCCGATCGTCCGCACCTCGCCCGATCACGGCACCGCCTTCGACATCGCCGGGCAGGATCGCGCCGATCCGGGGGCGATGATCGCCGCGATCCGGCTGGCCCGCAGCGCGGCAGACTGGCGCGCGCAGCAGGCGTGAGGGAAAGAGCGGTTTTGCCAGAAGTGCTTCGGCCCTTGTAATCCTCTCGTCACCCCGGCCCCGTGCCGGGGTCCACTGGAAGGAGCCGCAGCGCCCGTGACCATCGCGCGACGTGACCCGCGTCGACGTGGACCCCGGCACGAGGCCCGGGGTGACGGGGGATGGGAGACCCGCTAGGAACCACTGAATGTCGATCTTGGCCAACCCCGACACGGCGCCGCCGCCCCGCCCGGCCTTGCCCCCCCTGCGCGACGTGATCGCACGCCACGGGCTGTCCGCCAGCAAGGCCCTCGGCCAGAACTTCCTGCTCGACGGGCAACTGCTCGACCGCATCGCCCGCGTGCCCGGCCCGCTCGCCGGCGAACGCGTGTACGAGGTCGGCCCCGGCCCCGGCGGCCTCACCCGCGCGCTGCTGGGCGCGGGCGCGCAGGTGGTGGCGGTGGAGCGCGACGACCGCTGCCTGCCCGCGCTCGCCGAACTGGGCGACGCCTTTCCCGACCGGCTGCGCGTGATCGCGGGCGATGCGCTGGCGATCGACGAGGCGGCGGAAGCGGGCACGGGCGCGCACATCGTGGCGAACCTGCCGTACAATGTCGGCACCGCGCTGCTGGTGCGCTGGCTGACCGCGCCCGTCTGGCCGCCGTTCTGGGCCTCGCTGACGCTGATGTTCCAGAAGGAGGTGGCCGAGCGGATCGTGGCGAAGACGGACGACGACGCCTACGGGCGGCTCGCCATCCTCGCGCAGTGGCGGGCGAAGGCGACGCTGGCGTTCACCGTCCACCGCTCCGCCTTCGTGCCGCCGCCCAAGGTGATGTCGGCGGTGGTGCATCTGGTGCCCGCGCCCCAGCCCGCCGGGGTGGCGATCGGCACCATCGAGGCGCTCACCGCCGCCGCCTTCGGCCAGCGCCGCAAGATGCTGCGCCAGAGCCTGAAGGCGATGCCCGGCGCGCTCGATGCGCTGGCGGTGGTGGGGATCGACCCCGCCCGTCGCGCCGAGACGCTGTCGGTGGACGAGTTCGTCGCCGTCGCCCGCGCAATCGACCGGGCGCGCGCCGCCGGCTGAGGCGGGCGATCGGTCGTGCGCGCGGTGAGCCGTGCAGGGCGTGGTCAGGCGTGGATACGGTGGCAACGGCGACGCACGCCACCGGGGCGATGCCGGAGGGGGCCGGCCGGGGCGATCCGCCTTCCCACCTGCCCGCCTGCTCCGGTATGGACGCGGCGGGACAGGAGACGAACGATGCACGCGCCCCACGACATGCCCGATGCGCCCGATCCGGCGCAGGCCAACATCGTCGCGCACTTCCTCGCCCGCGCGGGCGTGCGCGGTGACAGGCCGTTCCTCGTCCACGCCGGCGGCACGCTGCGCTACGACGCGCTCGATCGCGAAACCGGCCGGCTCGCGCGACGCCTGCTCGATCTGGGTGCGGCGGCCGGGGATCGCATCGTGGTGCAGGTGGAAAAGTCGCCGCACGCGGTGCTGCTGTATCTGGCAGCGGTGCGTGCGGGGCTGGTGTTCGTCCCCCTCAACACCGCTTACGGGGCGGGCGAGCTCGGCTATTTCATCGGCGATGCCGAACCCGCGATCGTGGTGTGCCGCCCGCAGGACGGAGCGGCGGTGGCGGGCATCGCCGGCGCGGCGGCAGTCCGCACGCTCGGCGCGGACGGCACGGGCACGCTGCTGGACGGGATGGGCGACGACACCGCACCGGTAGCAGAGCGCGCGGCGGACGATGTCGCCTGCATCCTCTACACCTCGGGCACGACAGGCCGCTCGAAGGGCGCGATGCTGACCCATGGCAACCTGTTGAGCAACGCGCTGACGCTGCACGATCTGTGGCGCTGGGCTGCCGACGACGTGCTGTTGCACATCCTGCCGATCTATCATGTCCACGGACTCTTCGTCGCGCTGCACGGCGCGCTGGTGGCGGGCGCCACCGTGCTGTTCCACGCCGGCTTCGATCCGGACGCGGCGATCGCGGCGCTGGGGCGGGCGACGGTGATGATGGGCGTGCCGACGCATTACACCCGCCTGCTCGGGAACCCGGGGCTGACGCGCGAGGCGTGCGCGGGGGTGCGGCTGTTCGTCTCCGGCTCCGCGCCGCTTCTGGCCCAGACGCACGACCGCTTCGCGGCGGTGACCGGCCACCGCATCCTCGAACGCTACGGCATGACGGAGACGGGGATGATCGCCAGCAACCCGTATGACGGCGCGCGCGTGGCGGGCGCGGTGGGCTATGCGCTGCCGGGGGTGGAGGTGCGCGTGCCGGGATCACCGGCGGTGCTGGAGGTGCGCGGCCCGAACGTGCTGAAGGGCTATTGGCGCAATCCCGAAAAGACCGCCGAGGCCTTCACCGCCGACGGCTGGTTCATCACCGGCGACCTGGCGGAGATGTCGGCGGACGGGCGGATCACGCTGGTGGGGCGTGAAAAGGATCTCATCATCGCCGGCGGCCTGAACATCTATCCGAGCGAGATCGAGGACGTGATCGACGCTCTGCCCGGCGTGACGGAATCGGCGGTGATCGGCGTGCCCCACGCCGATCTGGGCGAGGCGGTGGTGGCGGTGGTCGTCGCCGATGCCGGCGTGACGCCCGAAGGGGTGATCGCCGCGCTGGACGGGCGGCTCGCGCGCTTCAAGCAACCACGGCATGTGACGCTGGTGGCGGAATTGCCACGCAACGCGATGGGCAAGGTGCAGAAGGCGCGGCTGCGGGCGGACTATGCGGGGCTGTTCGCGCCTGCGGGCTAGATACTCTCCAACCGCTCCTCCTGAGGAGCCATCGAGCCTGCCGGAACGGCGTTCCGAAGGAGGGTGGCAGCCCCGTCCTTCGAGACAGGCCTTCGACGTCGCTCAGTCCCTCCTCAGGATGAGCGGAAATCCGGGTTTCGCTTCCATACCCCAAGCGAAGTCGAGGGACGGCATACAAGGGTCGCGGGGCGTGTCTCGACTTCGCTCGACAAAAGGGATGGTGGGTCGGATGTCGCCCGTCAGCCCGGCTGCACGCCGTCCACGTCCACCACGTCCGGTCCGGTGCGGGTGCCGATCACGCGCACGCGCTTGCCGACCAGATCGACCGGGGTGCGGTGCAGGTCGAGCCGCCACAGCCCGCCGGAATCACGCCGCAGCGCGAAGCCGCCGCCGACCCGCATCAGCATCCCGGTCTCGTCGATCGCCTCGCCGTCCATCCGTCCCCGACTCGCAAGATCACGCTTGGCGCTTAACCCGAGTCGGGCGGATCGCCCAGCAATCCCGGTGATCCCCGCTCAATCGACGAACAGCAGCGCCGGCGTCTCGATCAGCCGCTTCACCGCCTGGATGAAGCTGGCCGCATCCCAGCCGTCCACCACGCGATGATCGAAGCTGGAGGACAGGTTCATCAGCTTGCGCACCTCGATCCGCCCGTCGACCACCGCCGGCCGCTCGACGATGCGGTTGACCCCGACGATGGCGACCTCCGGCCGGTTGATGACCGGGGTGGAGACGATGCCGCCGAGCGGCCCGAGCGAGGTGAGCGTGATGGTGGAGCCGGACAGTTCGTCCCGCGTCGCCTTGCCGCGCCGGGCGGCGTCGGCCAGCCGCGTGATCTCGGTCGCCAGCGCCCACACGTCACGCGCGCCCGCGTCGCGGATCACCGGCACGGTCAGCCCGGCATCGGTCTGCGTGGCGAGGCCGAGATGCACCGCACCGTGACGCGAGACGATGTTCGCCTCGTCGTCGTAACGCGCGTTTATCATCGGGAAGGCCGGCAGCGCGCGGGTGATCGCGGTGATGAGAAACGGCAGCAGCGTGAGCTTGGGCCGCTCCCCGCGCGCCGCATTCATCGCCTGCCGCAGCGCCTCCAGTTGGGTGACGTCGGTTTCCTCGACGAAGGCGAAGTGCGGGATGCGGCGCTTGGCCTCTGCCATGTTCTCGGCGATGCGGCGGCGCAGCCCGGTAACGCGGATCTCCTCGACATCCTCGCCGGCAGCGGCCGGGCGCGACGGGGCCGGGCGTGCGGTATCGGCCGGGCGCGGCGCGGGCGCGGCCGCAGGGGTCGCGGGCGCGGCCCGTGCGGCGGGCGCAGAGGCCACGTAGCGCAGATAGGCGTCCAGATCGGCATGACGCACCCGGTCGCCCCGCGCCGATTTCACGTCCGCCAGATCGACGCCCAGATCCTTCGCGCGGGCGCGCACGGCGGGCGAGGCGAGGACGCGCGGGGAAGACGCGGTCGCTGCCCCGTCGTTCGATCCGGCCTTGTCGGTAGCCTGTGGCGAAGCGGCTGGCGACGGGCGCGTTTCGGCCGCTGGCTGGACTTCATCGCGAGCATCGGCTTCGACTGCGGACGGAGACGCCTCCGCCGGTCGCGGTTCGTCAGGCAGGCCGCTGCCGCCAGCGGTCGACTCGATCGACGGCGCCTCGCCCGAAGGCGCATCCGCGGCATCGTCCGCCTCGCTCTCGAACACGGCCAGCACCGCGCCGATCGCCAGCATGTCACCGGCAGCCCCGCCGATCTCGACGATGCGGCCGGAGACGGGCGCGGTCATCTCCACCGTCGCCTTGTCGGTCATCATGTCGGCGAGGGGATCGTCCTCCTCCACCATGTCGCCGACCTTCACGTGCCACGCGACGATCTCGGCCTCGGCGATGCCCTCGCCGATATCCGGCAGCTTGAACGGGATGCGTGCCACCTTATTCCTCCATCACGCGCTTGATCGCCTCGCCCAGCCGCACCGGGCCGGGGAAATAGGCCCATTCCAGCGAGTGCGGATAGGGCGTGTCCCACCCGGTCACGCGCTGCACGGGCGCCTCCAGCGAGTGGAAGCAATGTTCCTGCACCAGCGCGGACAATTCCGCGCCGAAGCCGCTGGTCTTCGTCGCCTCGTGCACCACGATGCAGCGGCCGGTCTTCTCCACCGAAGCGACGATCGTCTCGATATCGAGCGGCACCAGCGTGCGCAGGTCGATCAGTTCGGCATCCACCCCGGTATCGGCGATCACGCCTGCGGCCACATGCACCATCGTGCCATAAGCCAGGATCGTCACCGCCTCGCCCGCCCGCACCACCGATGCCTTGCCCAGCGGGATGCGATAATGCCCCTCGGGCACGGCGCTGGCCGGGTGCTTGGCCCACGGCGTGACGGGGCGATCGTAATGGCCGTCGAACGGGCCGTTGTAGATCCGCTTCGGCTCGAAGAAGATCACTGGATCATTGTCCTCGATCGCGGAGATCAACAGCCCCTTGGCGTCGTAGGGGGTGGAGGGGATCACCGTCTTCAGCCCGGCCACATGGGTGAAGATGCCCTCGGGCGACTGGCTGTGCGTCTGCCCGCCGAAGATGCCGCCGCCGAACGGGGACCGCACCGTGATCGGCGCGGTGAACTCGCCGGCCGAGCGGTAGCGCAGCCGCGCCGCTTCCGACACGATCTGGTCCAGCGCGGGGTAGATATAATCGGCGAACTGGATCTCGGGCACCGGGCGCAGGCCGTAGGCGGCCATGCCTACCGCCACGCCGATGATGCCGCATTCGGTGATCGGCGTATCGAACACGCGGGTCTTGCCGTATTTGCGCTGCAACCCCTCGGTCGCCTTGAACACGCCGCCGAAATAGCCGACGTCCTCGCCGGTGACGATGATGTCCGGGTCGCGGCCCATGCACACGTCGATGGCGGAGTTGATCGCCTGGATCATGTTCATCGTGCGGGTGTCGCTCACTTCTCGCCCCCCGCCGTTATGCCCGATACCGCGCGTTCGGCGTGCATCTGCGCCGATTGCTCGCGCAGGTGCCACGGCATCTCCTCGAACACGTCCTCGAACATGGTGCTGAACGGCTGGTGCATCCCGTCGCCCAGCACGCCCAGCGCCTCGGCCTGCTTGCCGGCGGCGCGGACCTGCTCGGCCAGTTCCCTGTCCATCGCGGCGTGGCGCTCCTCGTCCCACGCGCCGATCGCGATCACATGCGCCTTCAGCCGCGCGATCGGATCGCCCAGCGGCCATGCCGTGCGCTCGTCGGCGGAGCGGTACTTGGTCGGATCGTCGGAGGTGGAGTGGCCCTCGGAACGATAGGTGAAATGCTCGATCAGCGTCGGCCCGTGGTTGCCGCGCGCACGCTCCGCCGCCCATTCGGTCGCGGCATACACGGCGAGCGCGTCGTTGCCGTCCACCCGCAGCCCGGCGATGCCATAGCCCACCGCGCGGGCCGCGAAGGTGGTCGCCTCCGCCCCGGCGAACCCGGAGAAGCTGGAGATCGCCCACTGGTTGTTGACCACGTTCAGCACCACCGGCGCACGATAGACGCTGGCGAAGGTGAGCGCGGAGTGGAAATCGCCCTCGGCGGTCGATCCCTCGCCGCACCATGCGGTCGCGATACGGGTGTCGCCCTTGGCGGCGGATGCCATCGCCCAGCCCACCGCCTGCGGATATTGCGTGGCGAGATTGCCGGAGATCGAGAAGAAGTTGGCCTCCTTCGCCGAATACATGATCGGCATCTGGCGGCCCTTCAGCCGGTCGCCGGAATTCGAGTAGATCTGGCAGATCATGTCCACCAGCGACCAGTCCCGCGCGATCAGCACGCCCTGCTGGCGGTAGCTGGGGAACACCATGTCGCCGCGATCGAGCGCGTGGGTGGCGGGGATGCAGGTCGCCTCCTCGCCGGTGCACTTCATGTAGAAGCTGGTCTTGCCCTGCCGCTGCGCGCGATACATCCGCTCGTCGAACGCGCGGGTCAGCGCCATATGGCGCAGCATCCGCAACAGCCGCTCGGGCGACAGCTTCGGATCCCACGCGCCGACCGCCCGATCGTCCTCGTCCAGCACACGGACCAGCCCGTAACTGTGGCCGCGCATCGCCTCGGCCGCTGCATCGATCGGCGGACGCGACGAGGCATCGGCGGCGGGGATCTCGAAATGGCCGAAATCCACCGTGTCGCCGGGGCGAAACCGCGGCTCGGGAATATGCAGCGAAAGCGGCGGCAGGTTCCGCCCTGCGTGATCGTCGGCCATCGGTCCCTCCTTCCGCACGCGCGCCGGTGATCGACCGGCCTCGCCTCGGTGACGTCCGGCCCATTCAACGCGAGTCCCGGACGTTTGTTCGATTGTTGTCCGATAGGGTTATTTTATTTCGCAGCCGAGCGCCAGCGATTCCGTGCCCCGGTCAGCGGTCGCTCGTCGCGAGCGGCAACCGGAAATCCGCCGCCAGCCCGCCGCCGGGGCGGTTGCGCAGGGTGAGCGTGCCGCCATGGCCCTGCGCGATCGAGCGGGCGATGGTGAGACCGAGGCCGATCCCGCCCGTATCGCGATTGCGCGAGGGGTCGCCGCGCCGGAACGGTTCGAACAGCGCCTCAAGCCGATCGGCCGGCACCCCCGGCCCCTCGTCCGCCACGCGCAGCACCGCCTCGCCGTCCTCGCGGTCCAGCGACAGGGCGACGGCGCCGCCATAGGCCACGCCGTTGTCGATCAGGTTCTGCACCAGCCGCTGCAACGCCAGCGCGTCGCCCGATACCGTCAGCGGCGCGACCGGCCCCAGCCGCACCGGCCGACCCATCTCCTGCTCGGCCTCCGCCATCCGCGTGACGAGCGCGTCGAGCGCCACCGGCCCCGCCTGCGCCAGCGTGGTGCCCCGCACGAAGCCGATGGTGGCGGCGATCATCGCGCGCATCTGCTCGATATCGGCCTGCACCTTGTCGCGCACCGGCTCGGGCGCGGCCTCGATGCGGAAGGCGATGCGGGCGAGCGGAGTGCGCAGGTCGTGCGCGATCGCGCCGATCATGGCGGTGCGTTCGGCCACGTAGGTTTCCAGCCGGTCCTGCATCCGGTTCAGCGCGTGGGCGGTGACGCGCAGTTCGGCCGGCCCGTCCTCCGGCACGCGCGGCCCCAGCGGATCGCCGCCCATCCGGTCGGCGGCGGCGGCGAAGCGGCTGATCGGCCGGGTCAGGCGGCGGGCGAACAGCCAGGCGAACGGCACCAGCATCAACGCGCTGGCGGCGAACCACCAGAACACGCGCCGCTGCCACGCCGCCAGCCACGGGCGCGGCGGCGTCTGCACCACCCGCCAGCCCTGCCCGGTATCGACCGCGGCCACCACGGTGTCGAAGAACAGCGGCTCGCCCCGCCGCATCGGCACCAGTCGCCGGGGCCGCCGGCCCTGCGGCAGGTCGGCGCGCTGGTCCGGCTCGAAGAACAGCAGCACGCGATCCGGCGCCCCCCCCCCCCGCCGGGCCAGCCGCGCGGTGAAGCGCGGATCGCTCGTCATGTCCTCGCCCGCGCGGGGCGGCACGGGGCGGGTCGTCACCGACAGCGCGCGCTCGCGCCCGCCGCGCTCGTGATCGCGCCCGGCCAGCGCATCGGCCAGATCGGACAGGCGGTTGAAATCGGGCCGGGGCGGGCCGACGAACACGAACAGCGCGACCGAGATCATCTGCGTGGCGAACAGGGCGGCGAGCAGCAGCAGCAGCGTGGCCCAGAAGATCGGCAGGCCACGCAAGGCCCGGCGCATCAGCCGTCCACCTTCAGGGTGAACATATAGCCTTCGTTGCGCAGCGTGCGGATCGGATCGTCCGGCCCCAGTTTCTTGCGCAGGCGGCTGATCGTCACGTCGATCGCGCGGTCGAACACGTCGCTGTCGGTGCCCTTGCCGTGCTCGATCAACTGGTCGCGCGTCAGCACCCGCTGCGGCCGGTCGAGAAAGGCGGTGAGCGTGCGGAACTCCGCGTCGGTCAGCGCCGCCGCCGCCAACCCGGGCCGCGCCACCTCGCGCGTGACGAGATCGAGCGTCCAGTCGCCGAAGCGGCGGACCGGGCCGGTGGGCGTGCCGCCAGCGCGCCGGCGCAGCACCGCGCGCACCCGGGCCAGAAGCTCGCGCGGGTTGCACGGCTTGGGCAGGTAATCGTCGGCCCCCACCTCCAGCCCGATGATCCGGTCGGTATCGTCGCCCATCGCCGACAGCATGATGACGGCGGGGCCACCCGGCCGGCGCAGGCGCCGCAGGATCGACAGGCCGTCCTCGCCCGGCATCATCAGGTCGAGCACGATCAGATCGAACCGGCCGGCGGCGATCGCCGCGTCCATCTCCACCCCGCCCGAGGCGGTCTCGACCGACAGCCCGTTCATCCCCAGAAACTCGGCGATCAGCGCGCGCAGGTCCGCGTCGTCGTCCACCACTAGGATGCGGGGCTGGTCGCTCATCGCGGGCGCTTCGGTGGTGGGGCGACGCGGGTGGGGTCGCAGGCGGTGACGGCGGCCTGTGCCGGGGTTTTCGGCAGCGTGGCGGGGTCGAGCGTGCCGCGCTTGCCGCCCGCCTGCGCGGCGTCGATCTGGCGGAAGCGATCGGCGGCGGCGGCGGCGAACTCGGCGCGCGTCACGCCGCGGTTGAAGTCGGCGTCGGCCGCCGCCACCGGCTCGGGGATGTTGAGGAAGCTCCAGCGCCCCGCCCCCAGCGGCATGCCATACTCCCCGGCGGCCTTGCGCTCCTTCCTGGTCGGCGCACGCAGCGGCCCGGGCGCGCGCGGCGCGTACAGCCGGATCTCGGGCGCGACGTTGCGTTCGTAGGCGCTCACCTCGGCGGGGATCAGCTCGCCGTCGCGGTCGGTGTCGAGCGTGGTGAAGAAACGGTCGGCGTCGGCGGCGAACTCGGCCGGGGTGATCCGCCCGTCGCGATCCGCATCGGCCTGCGCGAACCACGCCCCTGCCGGATCGGCCGCATCAGCGGCGGCGCGGAACGGCTGGCCCATCGGCGCGATGAACAACTGCGCCTGCCGGGGCGGGCACGGCGGCAGCGGTTTGGCGGCGGGCGCGGGGGTGGCGAGCGCGCAAATCAATGCCGTCATCCCGGCGAACGCCGGGATCTCCCGGAGATGGGCAACCGGCCGGTCGTCGTGCGGCAGGAGATCCCGGCGTGTGCTGGGATGACGGTGCGTGGAGCGTCTCATTCGTGCCTCAGCGCGTCGATCGGGTTGAGCGAGGCGGCGCGGCGGGCGGGGAAATAGCCGAACACCACGCCGATCAGCGCCGAGAAGAAGAAGGCCAGCAGGTTGATCTGCAGGTCGAAGATGAACGGCACCCGCAGCACCGGCGCCAGCGACACCGAGGCGATCAGCGCCAGCAGCAGGCCGATCACGCCACCGAGGCACGCCAGCGCCACCGCCTCGACGAGGAATTGCAGCAGCACCTCGCTTGCCACCGCGCCGATGGCCAAGCGGATGCCGATCTCGCGCGTCCGCTCCGTCACCGAGACCAGCATGATATTCATGATGCCGATGCCGCCGACCAGCAGGCTGACGGCCGCCACCGCGCCGAGCAACGCGGTCAGGATCTGGGTGGTCCCTTGCAACGTGTCGGCGATCTGCTTGGTGTCGAAGATGTTGAAGTCGTCGTCCTTGCCGCCGCTGATGTTGCGCCGCTCGCGCAGCAGCTTCTGCGTGGCGGCCTGCACGGTGCCGGTGTCGTACGCCTCGTCCACCGAGACCATGATGTTGCGGATGTCGCGGTTGCCGGTGAAGCGGCGCTGCACCGCCTTGATCGGCATGATGACGACATCGTCCTGATCGTTGCCGAACCCGCCCTGCCCGCGCGTGGCGAGCGTGCCGATCACCTGGCACGACACGTCCTTGATGCGGAACCGCTGGCCCACCGCCTCCTCCTGCCGGAACAGGTTGGTGACGACGGTGGAGCCGAGGATGCACACCGCCCGGCCCGCCTGCTCCTCCGCCGGGGTGAAGATGCGGCCGGCGGAGAGCTTCCAGTCCTGCGCGGTGAAATAGTCGGCGGTGGTGCCGTTGATCGTGGTGGACCAGTTGGCCGCGTTGCGCACCGCGATGCCGGAGGACGACGCCTGCGGGGCGACCGCCTTCACACCCGCGATCTGGGTGCGGATCGCGTCCACGTCGGCCGGCTTGAAATCGGGCGGCTGCGGCCCGCCGCCGCCCCGGCCGAAGCCCTGCCCCGGGCGGATCTGGAGGATGTTGGCGCCGAGGCCGGAGATCTGCTGCTTTACCGCCGCCGTGGCGCCGTTGCCCAGCGTCACCATCGTGACGACCGCCGACACGCCGATGACGATGCCGAGGATGGTGAGGAACGAGCGCAGCAGGTGGCGCCGGATCTCGCGCACGGCCAAGATGATGGTGGTGCCGAGGATCACGCCGCCTGCCCCCGCCCGGTCGCGTGGGTGCGATCGACGAGGCCGTCCTTGAAGTGGATGATGGTGTGGGCGAAATCGGCCATGTCCTGCTCGTGCGTCACCATCAGCACGGTGATGCCGGCGGTGCGGTTCAGGTCGGTCAGCAAATCCATGATCTCGACCGATCGCTCGCTGTCGAGGTTGCCGGTCGGCTCGTCGGCCAGCAGCACGTCGGGCTGGGTCACGATGGCGCGGGCGATCGCCACGCGCTGCTGCTGCCCGCCGGAAAGCTCGGCCGGGGTGTGATCCCACCAGTCGGCCAGCCCCACCTTGTCCAGCGCGGCCATCCCCATGTCGGCCCGCGTCTTCTTGTCCTCACCGCGATAGAGCAGGGGCAGTTCCACATTCTCCAGCGCGGTGGTGCGGGCGAGCAGGTTGAAACCCTGGAACACGAAACCGAGATAACGCCGCCGCAACAATGCGCGCTGGTCCCGGTCCAGCCGCTCGACATGATGGCCCTTGAAGCGGAACTCGCCGCCGGTGGGCACGTCGAGGCAGCCGAGGATGTTCATCGTGGTCGATTTGCCCGAGCCGGACGGGCCCATGACGGCGACGAAATCGCCCGCCATGATGTCCAGATCGACGCCCTTGACCGCCTGGAACGCGGTCGCCCCCTGCCCGAAGGTCTTGGTGACGCCGCGCAGCGCGATGATCGGATCGGGGGCGGACACTCAGCGACGCCCCTGGCGGGACAGGCTGCGGTGTGCCGCTCCCGCCACGAGCGATGAGGCGTGGGCCGGGAGATCCCAGCGTTCGCCGGGATGACGGAAGAGGAGGATGGCGGAAGCGACCATCGCGTCAGCCACCGGGCTGCGCGGACGACGCGGCGCCCGGCGCGGGGGCGGTTTCCGGCGCGCGGCGGATCGGCTGGCCGCCCGGCTCGCCCGGCGCGGGGGCCGTGCCGGGGGAGCGGCGCCCGGCCGGCGCGTCGGTGGCGGGGGTGGCGGTGCG
>NZ_VNIM01000056.1 GCF_007785815.1 Alterirhizorhabdus solaris
CCGCCCGATCCCAACGTCGCCCCGCCCGCCCCTGTCGGCCGCTGCGATGCCGCGCCCGTTCAGAAGCTGGTGGGCAAGCGCGTGTCCACGGCGCTGGTCGAGAGCGCCCGCCGGGCAAGCGGCGCCGCCACCGCCCGCACCCTGCGACCGGGTGCGATGGTGACGATGGAATATCGCGTCGACCGCCTCAACCTGACCGTCGATGCAGCCGACACGGTGACGGCGATCCGCTGCGGCTAGAGGCCGATGACATAGGACCGGCCCGCTCATCCCGAGAGGATGACCGGAAAATAACCGGCCCCAGCTTTCGGCGGAGCCCGGATCGATCGAGCCGCATCCCGCCCTCGTGTCGGGCAAAGTCGGGACACAAGCGTCGCGCACATGGCCCATTCTCCGACGTCTCTCGGGGTATGGTGGTGGATCCCCGGTCAGCCTCGCAGGATGAGCGATCCAGGATTCACCTCGTGCGATTCGGCGCCGGTGCCGGTCAGGCCAGCGCCGGCTTCCGCTCGAACGCGGTCGCCAGCGCCTTGTGGCGGCGCTCCACCGCCTCGCCGTAGAGCGCGCCGTCGTCGGTCCGCAGGTGCAGGGTCAGTGTTGCGGGATCGAGCGACAGCCGGCTCGTCACCAGCGGCTCGGCTACGCCGCCGCTCAGCCGCTGGCCCAGCCGCATCGCCAGCCCCCAGCGATCCGCCAGCGCGCGTTCGGCAGGCGTGGTCAGCCGGTCGATGATCGGGACGGGCTGGTCCCCGCCGAAGCTGGTGTAGAGGGCGCGCGCCATCATCCCGCGCCCGCGCGCATCGACGCCCACCCAGTTGCCGTGCAGCGCCGTTTCCAGCCCGCGCTCGGCGCGGAACTCGGGGTGGGCGGGCCAGCCCACGTCCGCCAGCAGGCAGGTGGCATGGCGCAGCCGCGCCTCGGCCGGCGTCTCGCGGGCGAACAGCGGCGAGGTCCAGCGGTAGAGCAGGTCGCCATGCTCGGGGAAGCGCCCCTGCCGCCGCCCTTCCTCGCGGGTGGCGCAGATCAGCGGGTCCTGCGCGCGGATCGCGGGCGGCAGGCTCTGGTGGAGAAGCCCCTCGCGCAGGCCGTAGCCCGAGACGATCATCTCGCTGGAGCCGAGCCGCCGCACCAGCACGCTGAGCAGCCCGGCCGCCTCCGGCAGCGTGGCGATGCGCGAGCCGGACAGGCCCTGAACCTCGCGCAGCCGCTTGCGGTCGATCTGCGCCAGCACCCGCACCAGCGAGGCCGGCCGGTCCGCCGCCATCACGTGATGGTGAATGATCGGCAGCGGCGCACTCATCAGATGCATGTCCAGCCGCGCCAGCGCGCGCCATGACCCACCGACGAGATAGAAGGGCAACCCCTCGCTGCGTGCATCCCACCCGGCCCCGGCGATCGCCTTGCCCACAACACGGTCGAGCGCGCGCGGCCCTTCGGCGCGGATCTTCGCGATCCGCAGCACGCCGAGCGGGAAGGAAACCCGCTCATGCACCGCGCCGTCGGCCACGCGGGCCAGTTCGAGGCTGCCGCCGCCGAGATCGCCGACGATGCCGGTGGCGCCCGGCACGGCGGCGAGCACGCCGTAGCCGGCCATCATCGCCTCCTCCTCGCCGGAGAGCAGCTCGACCGCCAGCCCCATCGCGCGGATGCGGGCGAGGAAGGGCGCGCCGTTGGACGCCTCGCGCACCGCCGCCGTGGCGACCGTGCGCAGCGAGGTGACCTCCATCTGCGCCGCCAGCCGGGCGAAGCGGGCGAGCGCCGTCAGCCCGCGCTCGATCGATTCGGCATCCAGCGCGCCGTCGCGCGCCAGCCCGGCGCCCAGGCCGGCCATCACCTTTTCGTTGAACAGGATAGACGGGATACGCGCCGGCCCGTCGAACACGACGAGGCGGATCGAGTTCGATCCGATGTCGATGATTCCGACGCGTCCGGGGGTTTCCACGGCGGCGAGAAGCGGTTGTGCTGGCATCCCCTCAGGCGCTTAAAGGGTGATCGCCGCCGGCGCGAGCGAAGACTTCAGCTGCCCCGGCGCAACGAAAGTTTCGGCACCGCATCGCTGCGCTGGATCGCCGCGCCGCGGCCCGAAAGCGACGGGTTGGTCATGAAGTAGCGGTGCAGGTTGAACGAGCGCGGGCCGTGGACGATGCGTTCCGAGGTGCCGTCCGGCAGCAGCCGCCAGCTCTGCTCGTCGTCGATCAGGTTCGCCACCATCACCTGATCGAGGATCTGGGCGTGCACCGTGGGGTTCTCGATCGGCATCATATATTCCACCCGCCGGTCGAAATTGCGAGGCATCCAGTCGGCCGAGGAGATGAAGATCTTCGCGTCCTTGCTGGGCAGCCCGGCGCCGTTGCCGAAGCACACGATGCGGCTGTGCTCCAGAAACCGGCCGATCACCGACTTCACCCGGATATGCTCGGACAGCCCCGGCACGCCCGGCCGCAGGCAGCAGATGCCGCGGATCACGAGGTCGATCTCCACGCCGGCGGCGCTCGCGCGGTACAGCTTTTCGATGATCGCGGGATCGACCAGCGAGTTCATCTTCGCCCAGATGGCGGCCGGCCTGCCGGCGCGGGCATGGTCGATCTCGCAGTCGATCAGCTGTGCCAGCTTGTCGCGCATACCGTGGGGCGAGAAGGTGAGCATTTCCAGATTGCTCGGCTCGACATAGCCGGTGATGTAGTTGAACAGCTGCGCCGCATCGCGCCCGGCGCGTGGATCGGCGGTGAAGAAGCTCAGGTCGGTGTAGATCTTCGCCGTCACCGGGTGATAGTTGCCGGTGCCGAAATGGCAGTAGGTACGATAGGCGCCGTTCTCCCGCCGCACCACCATCGAGACCTTGGCGTGGGTTTTCCAGTCGATGAAGCCATACACCACCTGCACGCCGGCCCGCTCCAGCTGGGCGGCCCACATCAGGTTCTGCTCTTCGTCGAAGCGGGCCTTCAGTTCGACGATCGCCGTCACGGACTTGCCGGCCTCGGCCGCGTCCACCAGCGCGCGCACCACGGCGGACTGCTTGCCCGCGCGGTAGAGCGTCTGCTTGATCGCCACCACGTCCGGGTCGCCCGCCGCCTGCTTCAGGAAGGCCAGCACCACGTCGAACGTCTCGTACGGGTGGTGGATGATGATGTCTTTCGACCGGATCGCGGCGAAGCAATCCCCGCCATGCTCGCGGATCCGCTCGGGAAAGCGGGGGGCGAACGGGCGGAACTTCAGGTCCGGCCGGTCCTCGTCCACCAGCATTTCAAGGTCGGCGATGCCCAGCACGCTGGCGGTATCGGTGATGATCGCATCCGATCCGCCCATCTCGTCCTTCAGCATCGTCTCCAGCCCGGCGGGCATGCCGGCCTCGATCTCCAGCCGGATCACGCGGCCCTTGCGCCGCCGCTTGATCGCCGAACGGAAGTAGCGGACGAGATCCTCGGCCTCCTCCTCGATCTCGATGTCGCTGTCGCGGATCAGGCGGAACGCGCCGTCCCCCTCCACCGCATAGCCGGGGAAGAGGATGTTGGTGGAATGGCGGATCACCGTCTCGATCGTGGCGTAGCGCGCTTCCTTGCCCGGCAGCCGCACGAACGGCGGCAGCGTGCCCGGCACCATCAGCAGCTCGCGAATCGGCTCGCCGTCCGACAGGCGCTTCAAATCGAACACCAGGCTGAAGCCCTTGTTCGGGATGAACGGAAACGGGTGCGCCGGATCCAGCGCCTGCGGCGTCAGCACCGGAAAGATCTGTCCGCGGAAATGCTCGTCTAGCCAGGCGGTGTCGGCCTCGGTGAAGTCGGGCCGTTCCAGCACGCGGATGCCGGCCTCCGCCAGCTCGACGCGCAGGTCGCGCCACACGTCCTGCTGCGCGTCCATCAGCGCATCGGTCTGCTCGGCGATGGCGACCAGCTGCTGCGTGGCGTTCAGCCCGTCGGCCGATCGATTGTCCACATCCTGCAACTGCTGGCCCTTCAGCCCCGCCACGCGGACCATGAAGAACTCGTCGAGGTTGTTGCCCGAGATCGAGAGGAACCGCAGCCGCTCCAGCAAGGGGTGCGCCTCGTTGCACGCCTCTTCCAGCACACGCTGGTTGAACGCCAGCCACGAAAGCTCGCGGTTGAAGTAGCGGTGGCGCGGCGCGATCGGGTCGGCCGGGGTGTGATCGCGGGCGGCGCCGGCATCGGCGATCTCGGCGTGGGTCAGGGCATGGTCATCCATGCGCGAACCTTAACCACCGTTCGATGAATCGTCGATGACACCAAGCGACATCAATGCGCGGCGCGCCAGCGGCACGGTGATGCGCTGTCGCCGCGCCAGCGCCACCTCGTCCAGCGCGTCCACCAGCCGGTGCAGCGCCACATGGCTGCGCTCGATCCGGGGCAGCACATAGGCCGTCACCTCGCGCCCGGCGGCCAGCCCGCGCGCGCCGAGCAGCTTCTCGATCAGCGCGGCGGCCAGCGCCTCGTCCGGGTCGCCGATCGCGATGCGCGGCGTGGCGGCGAGGCGGGAGGCCAGATCGGGCAGCTCGATGCGCCACAGCGGCGGCGCCGCATCGGCCACGATCAGCAGCGGGCGGTGCTCCGCCTGCGCGCGGTTCCAGGCGTGGAAGATCGTTTCCTCCGGGGCCTGCTCGGCATCGTCGATCAGCATCGCATCGTGCTTGGCCGCGAAGATCCGCGCGAGCAGGCTGCGGCCGGATTTGCGCGGGCCGGTCAGCAGCGTCGCCGCCACCGGCCAGTTCGGCCACGCCGCCAGGTGCCGCACGGCATCGGCAGTGGCGGGGCCGACGATGAAGTCGCGATCGTCCTCCGGCGCAGGCCATGCCAGCGGCAGCGCCATCTGGCTCACCGGACCGGGCTCATCGACGGCGCTTCATCGGTGCCGGCTCACGGGCGCGGCACGGCGGGCGGCGCGGCATCCGGCGCGGCACGGCGCAACCGCAGCCCGCCGCCGCTGTCCTCCACCCGCCAGCCGCGCGCCGCCAGCGCCAGCCGCAGCGCGGCCGGATCACCCTCGAACTGCACGCGGATCAGCGAGATGCCGCCGAGCGCGAGGCTGGTGGTGGTCGCCGATCGCACCCCCGGCACGCCGCGCAGCGACGCCTCGGCCTGCCCCAGCGCCGCCGCGTCGGCGGTATCCACCTGCAAGGTGATGCCGCTGATGCCGGCCGCGGCAGGGGCGGCCGAGATGTCGACCGTCTCGTCGGCCGCGATCGTGTCGTTCACCGGCGCGGCGTCCGGTTCCTCCACCACCAGCGAGGCATCCGGCTGGAGCCGCCCTTCGCGCAGCGCCTGCGCATAGGCAGCGTCGATCCGGCGCACGCCGTCGTCCAGCATGGCGGGCATCGAGTCGGCATCGGCGGCGCGCAGGGTGAACGTCTCGATCACCTGGGCATCCGGCCCGTGCCGGGCCACGAACCGCGCCGTCACCGGCCCGCCCGGAAAGGCGCGTGACAGGTAAACCTCGGGCACGACGATATCGGCCGCGCCATATTGATCGAGCAGCAGCCGCCACCACGCCCGCCCCGGCCGCCGCGTCTGCGCCGCGTTCAGCAGCAGCGGGTCGCTGCCGTTGCCCACCGGCCGCACGTAATCCACCGGGCTGCCGCCGGAGCGGAAGCGCGCCCACGCCCGCTGCCATTCGTTGCGCTGCTCGAAACTGGTGGCGGCGCCGCCCGAATACAGGATGGGGATCACCAGCATCGGCGCCGATCGCGTCACCTGCCCCCCGCCGCCGAGGAACTGGCCGGTGCGCGCGCGATCGAACAGCACGCCCAGCCGCGCGACATAGCGGCGCGGGCCGATCTGCTCGCTCTCCACCACGATGCCCGCGACGATCGAGTCGAGCGTGCCGTCGGGCAGGCCCGGCGCCTCGCCGACCGGGCGGCCGTTCACCCGCGCCCACAGCATCTTCCAGCCCTGCCGCTGCGCCACGCGCCAGCCGCCGGTACGCGCGGCATCGGCGGTTCGGCCCACGACATCGACGGGAACGCCCATGACCTCGTAGCTGGAGGAACTGTTGATCGGCGCGATCCCGCGCTCGCCGCCCTCAAGCTGCGCCCACACGGCGCCACCCGCCGCCGCCAGCGCGGCGATCAGCAGGGTACGGCCAAGCGGGCGCAGGGCGGGGGAAAACGTCACGGCCGGTCTTTTGACGAGTTGGGCGTGGAAAACCAAGCGCGATATGGCTAGGCGCGGCTGCATGAGCGACACCACCCCTCCATCCGGCCCCACGCCGGAACCGTACACCTATGCCAAGGCGGGCGTCTCGATCGCCGCCGGCAACGCGCTGGTGAAGATGATCGCGCCCCTCGCCCGCGCCACGGCGCGGCCGGGCGCCAATGCCGATCTCGGCGGGTTCGGCGGGTTCTTCGACCTGAAGGCCGCCGGCTTCACCGATCCGCTGCTGGTGGCGGCGAACGACGGCGTGGGCACCAAGCTGAAGCTGGCGATCGATTCGGACCGCCACGACGGCGTGGGCATCGATCTGGTGGCGATGTGCGTCAACGACCTGATCGTGCAGGGCGCCGAGCCGCTTTTCTTCCTCGACTATTTCGCCACCGGCAAGCTCGATACCGGCGTCGCCGAGGCGGTGATCGCCGGCATCGCCGAGGGATGCCGCATCGCCGGCTGCGCGCTGATCGGCGGCGAGACGGCCGAGATGCCGGGCATGTATGCCGCTGGCGACTACGACCTCGCCGGCTTCTGCGTGGGCGCGGTGGAGCGCGATCAGGTGCTGACCGGCGGTCGCGTGGCCGTGGGCGACGTGATCCTCGGCCTCGCTTCCTCGGGCGTCCACTCCAACGGTTATTCGCTGGTGCGGCGGCTGGCGGCGGACAAGGGGTGGAAACTGAACCGCCCCGCGCTGTTCGATGCCGACGTGCTGCTGATCGACGCGCTGCTGGCCCCCACCCGCATCTACGTGAAGCCGCTGCTGCCGCTGGTGCGCGACGGGCTGGTGAAGGCGATGGCGCACATCACCGGCGGCGGCCTGCTGGAGAATATCCCGCGCGTGCTGGGCGACGGCATCTGCGCGCAGATCGATGCCGATGCGTGGGAACAGCCCCGGCTGATGGCGTTCCTGCAGGCGCAGGGCAATATCGAGCCGGCGGAGATGGCCCGCACGTTCAACTGCGGCGTCGGCATGGCGGTGATCGTGGCCGAGGCCGACGTGGCCACCGCCACCGCCCGGCTGGAGGCGGCGGGCGAGACGGTACTGCGGATCGGCCGGATCGAGGCGGGCGAGAAGGGCTGCACCGTTTCCGGCAGCGACGAGACGTGGAGCGCCCGCGGCGCCTGGTCCGCCACGCATCATGGCTGAAAGCCCGGTCAAGGCCCGCGTCGCGAT
Source organism: Alterirhizorhabdus solaris (assembly GCF_007785815.1). Lineage (GTDB taxonomy): Bacteria > Pseudomonadota > Alphaproteobacteria > Sphingomonadales > Sphingomonadaceae > Alterirhizorhabdus > Alterirhizorhabdus solaris. The sequence goes on from NZ_VNIM01000056.1 coordinate 7,330, forward strand.
CCTGATCTCCGGGCGCGGATCGAACATGGCGGCGCTGATCGAGGCCTCACGCGCGCCCAGCTGCACCTATGAGGTGGCGCTGGTGTTCGCCAACGTGCCCGACGCCGCCGGGCTGGAGACGGCGGCAGCGGCCGGCATCGCCACCGCCGCGCTCGACCATCGCGGCCACGGCGGACGCGCGGCGTTCGACGCCAAGGTGCTCGATATCCTGCGCACCCACGCCATCGAATATGTCGCGCTGGCCGGCTACATGCGGCTGCTGTCCGATCCGTTCACCGCCGCGTGGGAGGGGCGGATGCTGAATATCCACCCCTCGCTGCTGCCCAGCTTCACCGGGCTGGACACCCACGCCCGCGCGATCGCCGCCGGATGCCGGCTGGCCGGGTGCACCGTCCATTTCGTCACGCCCGATCTCGATTGCGGCCCGATCGTGGCGCAGGCGGCGGTGCCGGTGCTGGACGACGACACCCCCGACACGCTGTCCGCCCGCATCCTCGTCGAGGAACACCGTCTGTACCCGGCGGCGCTGAACGCGCTGTGCGGCGGGCGGCTGCGGATCGACGGGCAGCGCGTGCTCGGGCTGGATCCGCGTTGAGACGGGCGGACGGACCGCTACGCCGTCACGGTGCCGGCCGCCCGCAATGGTAAGCCCCCCGCCATGGAACGCCCCATGCTGACCCGCTCCCCGATCGCCGCCTTCCTGCGCAGCGAGGCGGCGGGCGGGATCGTGCTGATGGTCGCGGCGGCGGCGGCGATGATCGTCGCGAACAGTCCGCTGGGCGACGCCTATTTCGCCACGCTGCAACACCATATCGGCCCGCTCTCGGTGCAGCACTGGATCGACGATGCGCTGATGGCGCTGTTCTTCCTGCTCGTCGGGCTGGAGATCAAGCGCGAGCTGGTCGAAGGGCATCTCTCGACCCCGGCGGACCGGGTGCTGCCGTTCATCGCCGCCGTCAGCGGCATGGCGGTGCCGGCCGCCGTCTATCTGGCGATCGCGGCGGGAGCACCGGGGCTGGCGCGCGGCTGGGCGATCCCGTCCGCCACCGACATCGCCTTTGCGCTGGGGGTGATGGCGCTGCTCGGCAAGCGGGTGCCCGCTTCGCTCAAGCTGTTCCTGACGACGGTGGCGATCGTCGACGACATGGGCGCGGTGGCGGTGATCGCGCTCGTCTATACGCCCGGCATCGACGGGCCGGCGCTGCTGCTCGCCGGCGGGCTGCTGGCGGCGATGATCGCGCTGAACCGGGCGGGCGTGGTGCGGCTGTGGCCCTACCTGACGCTTGCGGCGGCGCTGTGGGGCGCAGTGTGGCTGTCGGGCATCCATGCCACGATCGCCGGGGTGCTGGCCGCGCTGGCGATCCCGCTGCGCCGTGCGCCGGGTGCGGACGGCGGCGAATCACCCCTTCACCGGCTCGAACATGCGCTTGCCCCGTGGGTGGCCTTCCTGATCCTGCCGCTGTTCGGCTTCGCCAATGCCGGCGTGTCGCTGGCCGGGGTCGGTGTCGGGTCGCTGCTGGCCCCGGTGCCGCTGGGCGTGGCGGCGGGGCTGTTCCTCGGCAAGCAGGCGGGCGTGCTGGGCGCGGTGTGGGGGGCGACGCGGCTCGGGCTGGCCAAGCGCCCCCGCGGCGCCTCATGGGCGCAGGTCTATGGCACCGCGCTGCTCTGCGGCGTGGGCTTCACGATGAGCCTGTTCATCGGCGGCCTCGCCTTCGCCGATGCGACACGGGTGGACGAGGTGCGGATCGGCGTGCTGGCCGGATCGCTGCTGTCGGCGGTGGCGGGCTATGCGGTGCTGCGGCTGGCCGGCCGGGGCGCGCCCCGCCGCCCCTGAATACCGGGGCGGCGGCACGCCCTTCCCTCCCACCCTTTCCTCCTTGGCCGCGCCATGCCACGATCGCGCCATGCGGGAGAAGGAACTGCGGCTGGCGTTGATCTGCTACGGCGGCATCAGCCTTGCCGTCTACATGCATGGCATCACGCTGGAAATCTGGAAGCTGGCCCGCGCCAGCCGCGCGTTCCACGGCGGGGAGGCGCCCGGCGAAGGCAGCGAAGGCCTGTACCACCGCCTGCTCGGCACGATCGAGCGGGAGACGGGCGTCCGCCTGCGCGTGCTCGTCGATATCGTCGCGGGGGCGAGCGCGGGCGGGATCAACGGGGTGTTCCTCGGCCATGCCATCGCCACCGGCCAGTCGCTTAGCCCCCTCACCCGGCTGTGGCTCGATACCGCCGATGTGGACGTGCTGATCGATACGCAGGCGCGCCCGTTCTCGCGCGCGTCGCGCCTGTGGGCCACGCCGATCGCCTGGTGGGCCGCCGGCCGCCCCGGCGGCGCGGTGGAGCGCACGGTGGAGGCCGATGCGCGCGCCGAGATCCGCGCCAAGCTCACCTCGTTCGTGCGCGCGCGCTGGTTCACCCCGCCGTTCAGCGGGCCCGGCTTCACCCGCCTGCTGCTCGACGCGTTCGACCTGATGGCTGCCGCCCCCGCCGGCCCGCCGCTGCTGCCGCGCGACCAGCCGCTCGACCTGTTCGTCACCGTCACCGATTTCCACGGCCACCCGCAGCGGCTGCGGCTCAACTCGCCGGAGGAGGCGGTGGAGACCGAGCATCGCCTGACGCTGGCGTTCGGCGATCATGGCGCCACGCCGCGCACGCTGGCCGCCGTGCCCGATCTGGTGTTCGCCGCGCGCGCCACCGCCAGCTTCCCCGGCGCCTTCCCGCCATTCTCGGTGGGGGAACTGGACGCCGTGCTGGCGGCGCGCGAGCAGCCGTGGCCCGGCCGCCACGCCTTCCTCGCCCGCGCGCTGCCGCGCCACGCGGCGATCGGCGCGGCGGACCGGGCGGTGCTGATCGACGGATCGGTGCTGGTGAACGCCCCGTTCCGCCCCGCGATCGAGGCGTTGCGCAACCGCCCGGCCAAGCGCGAGATCGACCGCCGCTTCGTCTATATCGATCCCCGCCCCGGCACGGCGGAGAAGCCCCCGGCGGGCGAGGGCGCGGCGTTGCCCGGCTTTCTCGCCACCGTGTTCGGCGCGCTGTCCGATATTCCGCGCGAGCAGCCCATCCGCGACAATCTGGAGGCGATCGAGGCGCGATCGGGCCGTATCCGGCGGATGCGCAAGATCATCGAGGCGATCCGGCCCGAGGTGGAAACAGCAATCGAGGGACTCTTCGGCTACACCTTCTTCCTTGACCGGCCGACGCCCGCACGCCTCGCCGGCTGGCGGATCAAGGCGCAGGATGCGGCGGCGAAGGCGGCGGGCTATGCCTATGCCTCCTACGGCCACCTCAAGCTGTCCGGCGTGGTGGACGATGCCGCCGTGCTGATCGCCGGTCTGACCGGGCGGCCCGGGGTGGAGGCGGTGCGCGCCGCGATCTGGCGTCACGTCCATGCGACGGGCCTCACCGCGCCGGGCGCGCTCTCGGCCGGCGGCGCCATCCCGGCGGCGGTGCTGTTCTTTCGCTCGCATGATATCGGCTTCCGCATCCGCCGGCTGCGCAGCGTGGTGCGGACGCTGGCGACGCTGGAGGAACAGGGCGAGTGCCCGGTGGCGGCGATCGCGGCGGTACGCGACGCGCTCTACGCCAGCCTCGCGCTCTATCTCGATCGCCAGCGCCTCGATTTTTTCTCGCCCGATCTGGCCGAGGCGGCGCCGCGCGTGATCGACGAACCGGGCACAGTGCTGGACCTGCTGGCCGAGGCACGCGGGCTGAAGGCGGTGGACGAGCGGGCCGACGCGCTCGTCGCCGCATCGCTGGCCGGGCTGCCCAAGGGCGCGCGACGGGCGACGTTGCTCACCTATCTGGGCTTCCCGTTCTACGACATCGCCACGCTGGCGTTGCTGGATGCCGAGGGCGAGCAGGAGTTCGAGGCGGTGAAGGTGGATCGCATCTCGCCCGACGATGCCACCGCCATCCGCGAGGGGGGTGCGGCCGCCACGCTGAAAGGCATCCAGTTCAGCAATTTCGGTGCCTTTTTCAGCCGCGCCTATCGCGAGAACGACTATCTCTGGGGCCGCCTGCACGGGGCGGACCGGCTGGTCGAGATCGTCGTCTCCGCGCTGCCCGAGGGCGTCACGCTGCCCCCCGGCACCGTCGCCGCGATGAAGACCGAGGCGTTCCGCGCGATCCTGGACGAGGAGCGCGGCCGGCTCCAAGCGATCCCCGGCCTGTTCGATACGCTGGACCGCGAGATCGGCTGAACGACGGGCGTCAGCCACCGCACCCGGCCCGCCGCGCGGGCGCCTCGCTCCGTCGCTCTGGCCTTCCGCGCCGCAGCCGCCTAGATTGGCCGGCGAAGAGGACCTCGATGCAATTCCTGCGAACCCTGTTTTCGGTGATGGTGGCCGTCGTCGCGGTCATCTTCTCGATCCGCAACTGGACGACGGTGACGATCCACCTGTGGGGCGGGATCGACGCGGACGTGAAGCTGCCGGTGATGCTGGCGATCGCCTTCCTGATCGGCCTCGTGCCCACCTTCATCCTGCACCGCGCGACGCGATGGCGGCTGCGCCGGCGGCTGGAAACGGCCGAGCGAGCGGTGGCGCTGCACACCGCCGCCATCATTGCGAACGCAGCACCGGAAGACCCGACACCCCCCGCCCCGCAGGCGCCCGCCGCCTATGCTCCCCTCCCCTCACCACCGGCGTCCCTATGACCAGACCGATCTACGTCGCCCTCGACACGCCCGATCTGGAGCGGGCGAAGGCCATCGCCGCGCGCGTGAAGAACCATGTCGGCGGGCTGAAGCTGGGGCTGGAGTTCTTCTGCGCCAACGGCCACGCCGGGGTTCGGGAGATGGCGGCCTACGGCCTGCCCATCTTCCTCGATCTAAAGCTGCACGACATCCCGAACACCGTCGCCAAGGCGGTGCAGTCGCTCAGCCCGCTGAAGCCCGCGATCCTCACCATCCACGCTTCCGGCGGACGCGCGATGATGGAGGACGCCAAGGCGGCGGCCCCCGCCGGCACGAAGGTGGTGGCCGTCACCGTGCTGACCAGCCTCGACGGCACCGATCTCGCCTCGATCGGCTTGGCCGACGATCCGCATGCACAGGTGGTGCGGCTGGCCGGGCTGGCGCGCGATGCCGGGATCGACGGCATCGTCTGCTCGGGCAACGAGGTGGCGGCGGCGCGCAAGGCGTGGCCGGGCGGCTTCTTCGTGGTGCCCGGTGTGCGCCCGGCGGGCGGCGACATCGGCGACCAGAAACGGGTGATGACGCCGCGCGCCGCGCTCGATGCCGGCGCGTCGATCCTCGTCATCGGCCGCCCGATCACCGCCGCCGAAGACTCCGACACCGCCGCCCGCGCGATCGAGGCGACGCTTTAGGACTGGATCAGCTCAGTCTGGTCACCACCTCGCTCGTCCTGAGGAGGAGGCAGCACAGGATACCGTCGTGCCAGTACGCGCCAAAATCTGCGGCCTTTCCACCGGACCGACGCTCGCCGCCGCGGTCCGTCACGGCGCGAGCCACGTCGGCTTCGTGTTCTTCGCCAGGAGCCCGCGCAACGTCGCGCCCGATCAGGCCGCAGCGCTTGCCGTGCAGGTGCCCGACGGCGTGGCGCGGGTCGGCGTCTTCGTCGATCCCGAAGAGGGGTTCCTCGCCAGCGCGATCGCCGCCGGGCAACTGGGCGTCGTGCAACTGCATGGCGAGGAGACACCCGAGCGCGCCGCCGCCATCCGCGCACGATATGGCGTGGAGGTGTGGAAAGCGGTGCCGGTGAAGCGCCGCGTCGATCTCGCCGCCGCCAGCGCCTATGCCGGCGCGGTCGACCGAATCCTGTACGACGCCAAGACCCCGGCGGCGGCCGATCTGCCCGGCGGCATGGGCCTGCGCTTCGACTGGCGTCTGCTGGAAGGCTTCGCGCATCCGCTGCCGTGGGCACTCTCCGGCGGGCTGGACGCCGCCAACGCCGCCGAGGCGGTGGGCATTTCCGGCGCGCGCCTGCTCGACGTTTCCTCCGGCGTGGAAAGCGCGCCGGGCGTCAAGGATGTGGACAAGATCGCCGGCTTCCTCCAATCGATCGCGCAGCTATGACCATCGCCAACACATTCCGCGCGCAGCCCGATGCGCAGGGCCATTTCGGCCAGTTCGGCGGCCGCTATGTGGCCGAGACGCTGATGCCGCTCATCCTGGAGCTGGAGAAGGAGTATCGCCGCGCGCAGGCCGATCCCGCCTTCGAGGCGGAGCTGGACTGGCTGATGAAGCATTATGTCGGCCGCCCCAGCCCGCTCTATTATGCCGAGCGGCTGACCGAGACGATCCGCGCCAGCGCGGAGGCCGGCCACGGCGCGAAGATCTACCTGAAGCGCGACGAACTGAACCACACCGGCGCGCACAAGATCAACAACTGCATCGGCCAGATCCTGCTGGCCGTGCGGATGGGAAAGACGCGGATCATCGCGGAGACGGGCGCGGGCCAGCACGGCGTCGCCACCGCCACCGTCGCCGCCCGCTTCGGCCTGCCCTGCGTGATCTACATGGGCGCGCGCGACGTGGAGCGGCAGTCGCCCAACGTGTTCCGCATGAAGCTGCTGGGTGCCGAAGTGCGCGCGGTGGAGAGCGGCTCGAAGACGCTCAAGGATGCGATGAACGAGGCGCTGCGCGACTGGGTCGCCAACGTCCACGACACCTTCTACATCATCGGCACCGCCGCCGGCCCGCACCCCTATCCGGAACTGGTACGCGATTTCCAGTCGGTGATCGGGCGCGAGGCCAAGGCGCAGATTATGGAGGCCGAGGGGCGCCTGCCCGATCTGCTGGTCGCCGCGATCGGCGGCGGATCGAACGCGATCGGCCTGTTCCACCCTTTCCTCGACGATGCCGACGTGAAGATGCTCGGCATCGAGGCGGCGGGCCACGGCCTGTCGACGGACAAGCACGCCGCCAGCCTCGCCGGCGGCGAGCCGGGCGTGCTCCACGGCAACCGCACCTTCCTGCTGCAGGACGAGGACGGCCAGATCGCCGAGGCGCACTCGATCTCGGCCGGGCTGGACTATCCCGGTATCGGCCCCGAACATAGCTGGCTGCACGAGATCGGCCGTGTCCAGTATGAGAGCGCGACCGACCGCGAGGCACTCGACGCATTCCAGCTGCTGTGCCGCACCGAGGGTATCATTCCCGCGCTGGAACCCTCCCACGCCCTCGCCGCCGTGGCGCGCAAGGCGCGGGAGATGAAGGCCGACGAGATCATCGTGGCCAATCTGTGCGGGCGCGGCGACAAGGATATCTTCACCGTCGCCGAGGCACTGGGGGTGGCGATATGAGCCGCCTCGAAACCACCTTCGCCCGTTGCGCGGCGGAAGGCCGGGCCGCGCTCGTCACCTTCGTCACCGGCGGCGATCCCTCGCCCGCCGCGACGCCCGCCATCCTCGACGCGCTGGTGGCCGGCGGGGCCGACGTGATCGAGCTGGGGATGCCCTTCACCGATCCGATGGCGGACGGGCCGGCGATCCAGCTGGCCGACATCCGCTCGCTCAATGCGGGAACGACGACGACCAGCCTGTTTGAGATCGTGCGCGATTTCCGCACCCGCCATGCCGACGTGCCGGTGGTGCTGATGGGCTATGCCAACCCCATGGTGCGGCGCGGCCCGCAGTGGTTCGCGGAGGCTTGCGCCGAGGCCGGCGTGGACGGCGTGATCTGCGTCGATATCCCGCCCGAGGAGGATGCCGCGCTCGGCCCGGCCCTACGGGCGGTCGGTGTCGATCTGGTCCGCCTCGCCACCCCCACCACCGATGCGGCACGGTTGCCGGCGGTGCTCGACGGCTGCTCGGGCTTCCTCTATTATGTCTCGGTCGCCGGCATTACCGGCGTTCAGCAGGCAGCCCAAGGCAGCATCGAGCAGGCGGTGGCGCATCTCAAGGCCGGCACCAGCCTGCCCGTCGCCGTCGGCTTCGGCGTCCGCACGCCGGATCAGGCGGCCAAGATCGCGCGCGTCGCCGATGGCGTGGTGGTCGGCTCGGCCATCGTCGAGGTCGTCGCCGCCGCGGTCGCGGCCGGGCATGATCCCGCCGAGGCGGTCCGGGCGATCGTCGCCCCCCTCAGCGCCGCCGTACGCGGCGCCCGGCAGGAGCAGGCGGCATGAGCTGGCTCGATCGCGTCCGCAACACCATCCCGTTCATCGCCCGGCGGGACGAGACGCCCGACAACCTCTGGCACAAATGCGCCGGCTGCGGGCAGATGCTGTTCGTGAAGGAATATGAGGAGAACCAGTCCGTCTGCCCGAAGTGCGACCACCACGGTCGCATCGGGCCGGATGCGCGGTTCGATGCGCTGTTCGACGGTGGCATCTACACCCCGCTGCCGATGCCGGCGGTGCGTGAGGATCCGCTGAAGTTCCGCGACCAGAAGCGGTATGTCGACCGGCTGAAGGCGGCCCGGCAGGCGACCGGCGAGCAGGATGCGCTCATCAACGCGCGCGGCGTGATCGAGGGCAAGCGGGCGGTGGTCGGCGTGCAGGACTTCGCCTTCATGGGCGGATCGATGGGGCTGGGCGTGGGTGCCGCCTTCGTGGCGGGGGCCGAGGCGGCGATCGCCGAACGCTGCCCCTACATCATCTTCACCGCCGCCGGCGGCGCGCGGATGCAGGAGGGCATCCTCTCGCTGATGCAGATGCCCAAGACGACGGTGGCCATCGCGATGCTGCGCGAGGCCCGCCTGCCCTATATCGTGGTGATGACCGATCCGACGACCGGCGGCGTCACCGCCAGCTACGCGATGCTGGGCGATATCCAGCTGGCCGAGCCGGGCGCGCTGATCGGGTTCGCCGGCCAGCGCGTGATCGAGCAGACGATCCGCGAGAAACTGCCCGAAGGCTTCCAGCGCGCCGAATATCTGCTCGATCACGGGATGCTCGACATGGTGGTCCATCGCCACAAGCTGCGCGAGACGCTGGCCTCGCTGATCGACTATCTCTGCGTGGAGCAGGCGGCGGCCTGACGCCGTGGCCGATCACGCCCATTCCACCGATCCCGCCGTCCAGGCCCAGCTGGACCGCCTCGCCACGCTCTCGCCCGGCCGCGATACGCTGGGGCTGGAACGCGTCGCGGCGCTCCTCGACCGGCTGGGCAACCCGGAACGGTCGATGCCGCCGGTGCTGCATGTGGCCGGCACCAACGGCAAGGGATCGACCTGCGCCTTCCTGCGCGCCGCGATCGAGGCGGCGGGGCTTTCCACCCACGTCTTCACCAGCCCGCACCTCGTCCGCTTCAACGAGCGGATACGGCTGGCGGGGCGGCTGATCGAGGACGCGCTGCTGGCGGCGCTGCTGGCCGAGGTACTCGACGTGGCCGGCGATATCGGCCCGAGCTTCTTCGAGGTGACGACCGCCGCCGCCATCCTCGCCTTCGCGCGCACGCCCGCCGATGCCTGCATCGTCGAGGTGGGTCTGGGCGGGCGGCTGGATGCGACCAACGTGATCGGGCGGCCGCTGGTGTGCGGCATCGCCCAGCTGGGCCTCGATCATCAGTCGTTCCTCGGCGAGCGGATCGAGCAGATCGCCGCCGAGAAGGCCGGCATCGCCAAGGCGGGCGTGCCGCTGGTGACGCTGCATTACCCGCAGGCGGTGGCCGATACGGTGGGGGCCGCGGCGGCGGCGGCGGGCGCGCGCTGGCACCCCAAGGGCGGCGACTGGGATATGGTCGCCTATCGCGGCCGGCTGCATTACCGCGACGGCAACGGCAAGATCGACCTGCCGCTGCCGCGCCTGCCCGGCGCGCATCAGGCCACCAACGCCGCGCTCGCCGTGGCGATGCTGCGGCACCAGGACGTGCTGGCGGTGCCCCCCGCCGCGATGCGCGCCGCGATGGGATGGGCGCACTGGCCCGCCCGGCTCCAGCGAGTCGAATCGGGCCGACTGTTCGACATGCTGCCGATCGGCGCGGAATTGTGGATCGACGGCGGCCACAATCCGGCCGCCGCCCGTGCGGTCGCGGATCATTTCCGCAATGCGCTGCCGATGGGCCGGCCGTTCCACATCATCCTGGGGATGCTGGAGAACAAGGATGCCAGCGGTTTCCTCGCGCCGTTCCGCGGCAGCAACGCGCAGGTACATGGCGTGCCGGTGCCGGGCCACGCACACCACTTGCCCGAGGCGCTGGCGATCATCGCGCGTGCCCACGGGCTGACGGCCAATCCGGCGACCGATCCACTGGCCGCGCTGACGGCCATCACCAGCACCGCCGCCGACCCCCCGACCATCCTGATCGCCGGTTCGCTGTATCTGGCGGGCACCGTGCTGGACGCGAACGGCACGCCACCCGACTGAGGCAGTCCACCTATTTGCGATTGACTTGCAGTAGCGGACATGATGTTCTGGCCTTCCAGACCGGGAGAGCCTGCATGCCCCAGCAAGACCACGACATCGCCGAAATCCTTCCAGAGGCCGCGCCGACCTGCCCCAACCGGCAACTCCTGCTCTTCGCGATCCGGCGCGTGGCGGCCTGCGGGCTGAACGATGCTCATGCGACCCACGCCTTCTTCATCACCTTCGGCCGCAGCTTCCGCCGCCCGCTGGTGCTGCTGCGCGCGCTGATGGCGGAGGTATCGCGGGTGTCGCGCACGAAGGTGATGGTGGCGCCATGCTGCTGTCCCCGCCTTACCGGTGCGGAGGCGAACCTGCTGGCGATCATCGCCGACTCGAACGATCGCCCGCGCGACTCGCATGATCGCCTGTCCGCCATGCTCGGCGTGCGCGATTGCCTCGGCGCATTGAGCAGCGCGCAGGCGCTCGCGCTGGCGTTCGAGGACTGCGGCAAGCCGCTGACCGCCCGCTTCGGCGATTAGGCCGCGCGGGCATCCCCCTCGCCCACCGTGCCGGCGTCGCCGATCGAGCGATCGATCAGTCCGGCGCGCATCATCAGCCAGAACAGCACGATGCCCGGCAGCGCCAGCACGGTGGTGAGCAGGTAGAACGGCACGTAGCCGAACGCCTCGATCATCGCGCCGGCGGTGGTGCCGGTCATCAGCCGGCCGGCGATGCTGGCGGCGGCCGAGATCAGCGCATATTGGGCAGCGGTGAAGCGCAGGTCGGTCAACGCCGAGAAATAGGCCACCACGGTGACGCCGCCGATGCCGCTGGCGAAATTCTCGAACCCGATCGCGCCGGCCATCGCCAGATTGGAGTGGCCCGCCGCCGCCAGCCCGGCAAACGCAAGGTTCGAGACGCCCATCAGCACGAGGCTGAGCAGCACCGACCGCTTCAGCCCCAGCCGCGCGAACAGCACCCCGCCAACGAACACGCCCGCCAGCAGCGCCCAGAAACCGACGCCCACGTCGTAGATCGCGATCTCCGTCTTGCTGTAGCCCAGATCGTTGAACAGCAGGCGGAAGGTGAGGTTGGCGAGCGTGTCGCCGATCTTGTGGACCAGCACGAACAGCAGCACCAGCCACGCGCCCTGCCGGCGGAAGAACTCCAGGAACGGCCCGACGATCGCCTGTCCCAGCGCACCCAGCCCCGGCCGGCGGGCGATCTCACGATGGCGGGTCGGCTCGCCCATCACCAGCGCGGCCACCATCGCCGGCAGGGCGAAGGCGGCGCAGGCGATGTATGCGACCGCCCAGCCGTAATTCTGCGCCAGCACCAGCGCCAGCCCGCCGGCCGCGCTCGCCCCGATCCGCCAGCCATATTGCGACATGCCGGCACCCACGCCAAGCTGGCGCGGCTCCAGCAACTCGATGCGGTAGGCGTCGATCACGATATCGAAGGTGGCGCCGGCGAACCCGAGCAGCAGCGCCGCGACCACCGTCGCCCCAAGATCGGCGGCGGGATCGACCAGCCCGAGGTTCACCACCGCCGCAATCACCAGCACACCCGCCACCAGCATCCACGAGACCCGCTGGCCCAGGCGACGGAGCAGCGGCAGGCGGATACCTTCGATCGCCCACGCCCACAGGAACTTGAGGTTATAGGCGAGGAACACCAGAGCGAAGGCGGTGACGCTCTTCTTGTCGATGCCGTCCTCCGCCAGCCGGCTCGCCAGCGTGGCCCCGACCATCGCGAACGGGAAACCGGACGACATGCCGAGGAACAGCGCGGCCAGCGGCGCGGGTTCGAGATAGGGGCGGATACCGTCGGGCAGACGCGCGCGACCTGTAGCGCGGTCACCGGGAAGGGGGCCATCGGGCCGCGAGAGAGTGCTCATGCGCCGACCATAGCGAGGCGGGGCCGGGAGGAAAGGCCCGGGCCGCGCATGGCGGTGGACAGCCGCGCGGTCAGTCGAACAGTTGCAGCCCCGGCGGCCGGCGCCTGATCCGGTCACCCACCACCTTTGCCTCCACCGCCTCGATCGCGGCGAGCAGATCGCGCGGGCTGTAAGGCTTGGCGAGACACCCCACCGAGATCGCCGCCGCGTCCATGGGGCAGGTGCCCGTCACGAACAGCAGCGGGACGCCGCGCGCCTGTGCCGCGCGCGCCACGTCCAGTCCGTCGCCGTCGCCGGACAGGCGCACGTCGGACAGTACCAGATCCAGCCCGTCCGTCTCGATCACGCGGACGGCATCCGTCACGCGATCGACCGTCGCCACGACGGTGTAGCCCGCGTCGCCCAGCAGATGTTCGTTGTCGAACGCGACGAGCGGCTCGTCCTCCACCACGAGGATCCGCTTCAACCGCGGCGTCTTCCTGCCGAACAACATCACCACTTGCCCCATCCACGTGCCCGACATCCCTAGAAGCCGCCAGAATCGTTCCAGTTCCGCAAGTATCGGGCATCCGCTTGACCCCGCGTCGCTTTACGCGGACCAAGGGCCTCCTTTCCCCCGCCGGAGGCCCCCTTGGCCAAGCGCCTGACCCTGTACATCCTCATCGCCATGATCGGCGGAATCGCCACGGGCCTGATCCTCAACCGCGTGCTGCCCGATGCCACCGCGATCGAGGCGGCCGCCGGCTATCTCTCGATCGTGACGGACCTGTTCCTGCGGCTCATCAAGATGATCATCGCGCCTTTGGTGTTCGGCACGCTGGTGGCGGGCATCGCGCACATGGGGGATACCTCGGCGCTGGGGCGGATCGGGTTCCGCACAATCGCGTGGTTCATCTGCGCCAGCCTCGTCTCGCTCACGCTGGGGCTGATCCTCGTCAACCTGTTCCAGCCGGGCACCGGCCTTGCCCTGCCGCTGCCGCCCGTCACCGCCGATGCCGGCGTGGCCAAGACCGCGTTCACGCTGAAGGACTTCGTCACGCATCTGGTGCCCAAATCGATCTTCGAGGCGATGGCGACCAACGAGATCCTCCAGATCGTTGTCTTCTCGGTATTCACCGGCGTCGCCATCACCGCGATCGGCGAGAAGGCCGCGCCGATCGTGCGCGGGGTCGAAGCACTGGTGGCGGTGATGCTCCAGATCACCGACTATGTGATGCGCTTCGCCCCGCTGGCGGTGTTCGCCGCCGTCACCTCGGCCATCGCCAAGGAAGGGGCGGGCATCCTCGTGACGTTCGGTTATTTCATGGGCGGCTTCTACGTGGGGCTGATCTGCCTGTGGTCGCTGATGATGCTGGCGGCGTTCCTGATCGTGGGCAAGCGAGCGACTTTGCTGGCGCGCTACATCCGCGAGCCGCTGCTGCTGGCCTTCTCCACCGCCTCGTCCGAAGCCGCCTTCCCGCGCACGCTGGAGGCGCTGGACCGGTTCGGCGTGCCGCGCCGCATCGCCAGCTTCGTGCTGCCGCTGGGCTATTCGTTCAACCTCGACGGTACGATGATGTACTGCACCTTCGCCACGATGTTCATCGCGCAGGCCTACGGCATCCCGCTCACGATCGGGCAGCAGGTCACGATGCTGCTGCTCCTGATGGTCACCTCGAAGGGGGTGGCCGGCGTGCCGCGTGCCAGTCTCGTCGTGATCGCCTCCACCTTGTCGTTCTTCAAGATTCCCGAGGCGGGGCTGCTGTTGATCCTCGCGGTCGATCACTTCCTCGACATGGGGCGATCGGCCACCAACGTGGTGGGCAATGCGGTGGCGAGCGTGGTGGTGGCGCGCTGGGAAGGCGCGCTGGAGGTGATGGAACCGGCAGAGATCGAGCCGCCGCACGCGCCGAGCGGCACAGCCCACGGCGGCAAGCGGGGGCTGGAGATCGACCCGGCCGAACGACAGTAACGAACGCGGGCGGACGGGCCATCGGCCGGGCACGCCCGGCGCGGGCGATGGCAGCCCGTTTCACGCACCGGGTGGTCTGCAACCGCGATTGCGACTAGGGGAGCGGCATGGCCCGCCCTCCCCGTGATCCGAACAGCCCGAAGCCGCCCCGTCGCGGCGCGGCCTCCCCGCAGAAGCCCAAAAGCCCGTCCGCCGCCGCGCGCGATGCCCGCCGGGCCGAACAGCACGCCGCCGTCCGCCCGCCACGCCCCGCCCCGGTTGCGCCGGAGCCGAAGGTAGATCGCCGACGCGGGCGGGAGACTACGGCGTTCGGACAGCCGTCGCGTGGCAAGCCGGATACGCGCACCCCGCGCGCCGCCGCATCGGCCAGCGATCGGCCGGTGCGCGGTCGTGTCGCCGGCGCGGAGGCATCCACAGCCCGACCGACCCGCACCACCGACGCGCCGTTCCGCGATCGTGCCGCCCCCTTCCGCAACGACCGGACGGGCGACGAGCGCCCCCGCGCGACTTCGAGAGATCGCGCACCCGGATCACAGGCGGGCCGCACTGGTGTCCCGGCCTCGCGCCCCGTTCGCGCCGACGCGCCATTCCGCGATCGCGCCGCCCCTTTCCGCAACGACCGCGCCGAAGGCGAACGCTCCCGCGCCGCCCCGCGCGACCGCGCGCCCTCGCCGCAAGCCGGCCGCACCGTAAGCCCGGGCGCCCGCCCGACGCGCGCCGATAGCCTCGGCCGCACCGCGTCCGCCGATCGCCCGATCTACAGTGCGCGCCCGTTCGCCAAGGCCCAGCCGGCCCGCCCCGAGCGAACGCTCGACCAGCCGGTGCGCGGCGAGCGCCCCGCCTTCGCCACCCGCGCCGATCGCAACGCCACGCGCCCGCCCCGCCCCGAGGCATCCCGGCGCGGGGCGGCCCGGCACGAGCGCATCCCAGCGGCCCCGCGCCCGCCGCGTGAGAGCGGCGATGGCCAGCGTATCGCCAAGCTGCTCGCCCGCGCCGGCGTCGCCAGCCGGCGGGAGATCGAACGGATGATCGAGGAGGGCCGCGTCGCCATCGCCGGGGTCGCCATCTCCACCCCCGCCACGATCCTGAAATCGCTGCACGAGGTGACGGTGGACGGCCGCGCAGTGCAGGCCGCCGCCCCCACCCGCCTGTTCCGCTATCACAAGCCTTCCGGCCTGCTGACGGCCGAGCGCGATCCCGCCGGCCGCCTGACGATCTACGACCGCCTGCCCGCCGGCCTGCCGCGCGTGATGCCCGTCGGCCGGCTCGATCTGAATACCGAGGGGCTGCTGTTGCTGACCACCGACGGCGAGTTCAAGCGCGCGCTGGAACTGCCCGCCACCGGCGTCCAGCGCACCTACCGCGCCCGCGTGTTCGGCGAGGTCAGTCAGGCGCAGCTCGAGGATCTGATCGACGGGATCGAGATCGAGGGCGTGCGGTACGGTGCGATCGATGCCAATCTGGAACGCCGAACCGGCCGCAACGGCTGGGTCGAGATGTCCCTGCGCGAAGGCAAGAACCGCGAGGTCCGCCGCGTGCTCGAACATCTGGGGTTGCAGGTGAGCCGCCTGATCCGCACCGCCTACGGCCCGTTCGGGCTGGACGACCTGCCGCCAGGTGAGGTGGACGAGGTGCGCCAGCACGATCTCGTCCAGTTCCGCAAGACCTTGGCCTGAGCCATGCGGATCATCGCCGGAAAGTGGCGCGGCCGCGCGCTGATCGCGCCTTCGGGTGACGACACCCGCCCTACCGCCGACCGCACGCGCGAGGCGCTGTTCTCGATGCTGGCGAGCCGGCTGGGCGACTTCGAGGGGCTGCGTGTGATCGACCTGTTCGCCGGCACCGGCGCGCTGGGGCTGGAGGCACTGTCGCGCGGAGCTGCGGCCTGCACCTTCGTGGAGCAGGACGGCAAGGCGCTCGACGCGCTGCGCGCCAACATCGCCAAGGTGGGGGCGACGGGGGCCGAGGTGCGCGCGCAGTCCGTCGCGGCGCTCGGCCCGGTGAAGCTGGCGAACGACCTGCTGCTGATCGACCCGCCCTATGGCAGCGGCGGCGGCGGCGCGCTGCTGGAGCGACTGACCCGGCTGGGCTGGGCGGCCCCCGGCGCATGGGCCAGCATCGAGACGGGCCGCGGCGAAACGACCTCCGCGGGCGGCTGGACGGTGGATACCGAGCGCACCCACGGCAAGGCCAAACTGACGATCCTGCGCCGCGACGACTGACGCGGCACGTTCCACACCGTCACGTCCCCGGGGAGCGATCGCCCCCCAGGGGAGGATCGACCCTCGCGGCGCCTAGAACTCCACCTGCGCGCGCACGCCGAACTGGTCGACGTCGAACGCCCTGTCCAGCAGCAGCGCCGGCCCGGTCGGGTCGATCGTCGAGGCACGCGGGCCGCCATCGTAATGGATGCGCGAATATTGCGCGAGGAAGCGGATGTAGTCGATCGGGTTCCAGATCACGCTGGCCTGATAGCCCGTCTGCCGCCCGCCGTTGATGTAATTGGGCGCCGCCAGCGTCGCGCCGTCGCCGGTGCCGTCGGTCAGGTCGGTATATTCCACCCGGCCGTTCAGCTGGATCGCGCCGATGCCGCCGTCCGTTACGGGGTGCAGCACCTTGGTACGCTCCCATTTGCCGGCCTTGTAGCCGCGCGTCTCGCCGGTCAGATAGTAGCCAGCCTCGCCATAGAGGCTGAGGAAACTGGGATCGCTGGCGTAGAAGGCCGCATTCGCCACGCCGTTGTTCGGGCCGAAGGTGCGGCCCGCACGGTAGCCGCGCACCCATACCTTGTGCGCCTCGCCGGTCACGTGCACCCGCTTCATGATCGCGGCGAATTCCAGCCCGAGAATGTCGTCGCCATCGGCGGCGATCAGCCCGGTATCGATGAAGCGCTGGTCGGTAAGCTGGGTGAACGGCCGCGCGCGATACTGCACGTTCTGCGCGTCTCGCGGCGCCTCCCGGTGCTGGAAGCTGGTGGCGAAATGCATCTGCGCCGCGCCGATCCTGGGTGAATAGACCCCGCGAACGCTCGCCTGCCAGCCGGTCCGCTGGAAGTTGGTGTTGTTGATCTCCTGGCTGAACAGGCCCGCCGTCAGGCTGTACAGGCCGTTGTCCGGTGCGAGGCCGACCGCGACACCGAGCCGCCGGTTGAACGCGAAAGTATCGGTGGCGATCGAGCGTTCGAGGAACGACCCCAGCCGCGAGCTGGTCTGCGCGTCGAGGCCGGAGAGCGGGAAGAAGTTGCCCACCGTCACCTGCAACGGATCGCCCGGATGGTGCCAGGTGATGACCACGTCCTCATAGTCGATCGTGGCTTGGGTGTAGTTGAACTCCACCTTGTAGCCGAAGCCGCCGGGCAAGGTGCCCTCCGCGCCCAGCACCAGCCGCCGCGATCGCGCGTTCCAGCCGAGGTTGTTGTAGTTCAGCCCGCCGACCGTGCCGTTCATCGTCTTGCCGGGGGTGGAGAGATAGCCGGCATCGAACTGCGCGAAACCGCGCGGCTTGAAGCTGAAGCCGTCATCGTTGGCCCATTGCGGCGCACCCTTGAAGGTGGGGGTCGCCTGCGTCAGCTGCTTCTTCATCGCGTCGATCTGCGCCTGCAACGCCTCGATCTGGGCCTGCAGGAAGGCGGCCTGCGATTGCGCCTCGGTCGGGGCGGGCAGGCCAGGCGCCTCGAAGGCATGGCTGGCCTGGCTGCCCTCTTCGGCCGTGGTGGCGCTGGAGGTGGCGGTGGTATCCGGCGAGCGGACCGGCTTGCGCTGGATCTGGGTCTGCGCGAGCTGCACGGCCCGTACCGGCGCCTCCTGGGCCATCGTCGGCGTGGCGACGGCCCACAGGCCGGCCGAACCGGCGAGCAGCGCCGGCAGGGGGGAGCGTTTCATCGGAACCCTTACTTGATCGAGGCGGCGACGAGCGGCGTTAGCGCACGGGCGGCGGCGGCGCTACGGTTGCGCACCGCATCCGGCGAGGCGATCAGCCCGCGGCGGACGAGATAGCCCTGCGGCCCCCACGTCGTCTCGCGGGTGAACTCCGCCAGGTAGCCGCGGATCGCCGGGATCGCGCCGACGTGCGCATCCTTGACGTACAGGTACAGCGGCCGCGCGCCCGGATAGCGGAAGCTCGCGATCGTCTGATAGCTCGGCGCCACGCCGTCGATCGTCACGCCCTTCAGCTGATCCTGATTGGCCTCCAGATAGCTGTAGCCGAACAGGCCGAGCGTGCCGGGGTTCGCCTCCAGCTTCTGCACGATCAGGTTGTCGTTCTCGCCCGCCTCGATGTAGCCGCCGTCCTCGCGCACGGCGGTGCAGATCGCCTTGAACTTCGCCTCGTCGCTCGATTTCAGTGCGGCGATACCGGCGTTCGTCTCGCAGGCGGGCGTCATCAACAGCTCGCCGAAGGCATCGCGCGTGCCGCTGGTGGGCGGCGGGCCGTAAACGCGGATCGGCAGCGCCGGCAGTTTCGCGTTCACGTCTTTCCACGTCTTGCTCTTGTTCGGCTTGCCAAACGGCGTCTTGGCGAGCGCCATGTAGATGTCGCGGGTGGTGACGCCGGCCAGTGGCGAGCGCTTCGAGGTGGCCAGCGCGATCCCGTCCAGCCCCACCTGCACCTCAGTGATGGCGGTCACACCGTTGGCGGCGCAAAGCTTCAGCTCGGATGGCTTGATCCGGCGCGAGGCGTTCTCGATGTCGGGGAAGCGCTCGCCGATGCCGGCACAGAACAGCTTCATGCCCGCGCCCGTGCCGGTCGATTCGATGATCGGCGCGCCGGCGCCCGGATTGCCGCGGGCGAACCGCTCCGCCACCGCCGTCGCGAACGGATAGACGGTGGACGACCCGACCGCACGGATCTGCGTGCGGGCCATCGCCTGACCGGGGACCAGCGCCACGGCGGCCAGCGCGGCGGCAAGCGCCAGCGCGTTACGTTCTGTCATGACTGATATCCCCTGGCTGAGGCGGTTCCCGCCGCCTGCACACCCCTACCCCGGGGCGTCGCATCCTCTATGACGCTTATGTTGCATTAGTGTGACGGAGTGTTTCTGTTTTGCCCTTGCGCGGCGGCTTGACCCTTCGCCCCCGCCGCCCCTAATCCCGGCT
>NZ_VNIM01000057.1 GCF_007785815.1 Alterirhizorhabdus solaris
CCGGCGGGGGTGGAGGCGGGGCCTATGTCGGCGTCCCTCAGGAGAAGAAGGATATGATCGGCCGGCTCGGCGAGCTGACCGTCTATCACTGGCTCAAGGCCCGTCAGCCCGGCCAAGATATCGATGCGTGCTGGAAATCGAGCAATGCCACGCCCTTTACGGGGCGAGAGGGTCGCGACGGCCTAGGCTACGATTTCCGAATCTCTCACAACAAACAGACCTGGTACATAGAGGTTAAGGCGAGCGTCGACGATCCCTGCCAATTCGAGCTTGGCGAGACCGAGGTGCGAAAGGCGCGCGATATCGCTCAATCGCGATCCGCGGATCGATATGTGATCGCCTATGTCGCCAACGTCGGGAACGGTGCAGCAACCACAATCGACATCTTGCCGAACCCGTTGGCGGCCGATGCCGATGGCGTCCTGAACATCGCGGGTGACAGCATCCGATACACTTTCGGGCGGCGCTGAAGCGCCGCATGCTTCTGATCGGCCCATTCAAATGCGTCGCCCCCTACGTCGTGGATGGCGACACGCTTTATTGCTCACACGGTCCCCGTGTGAGCCTGGCCCGGGTCGATGCGCCGGAGATGCCGGGACATTGCCGACCGGGGCGGCAATGTGCGCCAGGCGACCCGCATCGGAGCAATCGTGCGCTGGTTGCGCTCATCGGCGGCAGTGCCCTGACCTGTACGCCGGTGTCAGCGGCGCCGACCGGTGGATCTGCTTACGACCGGTATGGGAGGGTGGTCGCCCGATGCTCTGTCAACGGCGGCGATATCGGCGCCTATATGGTCGCTACAGGTTCGCGATCAGATGGCCGCACGACTGAACGAACGCACTCTGATCACCCGACGAGTGCGCGCAAATTGCTCGTGATCTGCCGGGCCATCGTCGGCGAATCCGTCCCCGCCAGCGAGGCAAGGGTCTCCACCGTCGCTGACACGTCGCAAGGGAACGATGGCCGACTTTCCGTTTGGGTGAATGGTCCATCGGTCTCGGTCAGGATCCGATCGCGGGGTATGGCTTCGACGAGCGCCTACGTTTATCGCCCGACCGCATCGCGTGATTGACCGAGAAGAAGCGTCCCAGATCGATCGCACGCTGGAGTTCGACGGCGGATTCGGTAAACCAATGCAGCACCGTGCGCGTCCGTTCGTGATCAGTTCATTCAGGTCGAGTATGCTCCTGTTCAGATCCCAAGCTCGAATGGCTTCGACCGACCCTGATCGGGATCGAGCATCTTCTCCGGCGGTGTTGGTCCGGAAGTTTTTGTAGCGGTTGAGTTCCTGACGCCGCGCAACTCGCCGCTGGTTTCGAGTGCCGACGTCTTCCCGCCGGGATTGCGCAGCAACTGTCTCTCGAGCTGGCCTGCCCGATCGACTACGAGGGTCAGGGCATCGCGCAGCCGGGTCACCGTCACGAGGAATGTCTGCTGATTGACGAGCCTGGTGTCGCGCGTTTCCATAACGGCGATCCCGCGATCCGATGTCAGCCCCTGCGCCATATGGGCGTTGAGCGCATAAGCGAGGTCGAGCCGCTGCAGCATCGGATCACCGCGGGGCAGGGAGACGGTCTGCCCTTGCGACGTTCGGACCTCTACCCGCCGCGCATCGATCGCCACCACCGTCGCCTGATCGGCGTTGAATAGTCCGCGCTGATGGTCGTTTGCCGTCCAGCGGATCCGGTCCTTCTCGTGCAGCGTAAGCGTCTTCGGATCGTACAGCTGCAGCGGGCTCTCGCCGTCGCGGATGCGCAGCTTCTCAGGGCGCAAGATGCGTTCGCGACCGCCCGATAACCGCAAGGTCACCGTACCCGTTCGATGGTCAGCCTTTTCGACGGTCGCACGGGCCCGTGGCAGCCGCTGGCTGACCTGGGGGCGGCTGATCTCGACGATCATGCCGACCTCATAGCTTTGCGATCGCCGCAATTCCTCGTCGGTGAGGCTGACCCGTTCGAGCACCGTCAGCTCGATGCTGCCGGGCCCAATCTCGCCGCGCGCGATCAGCCCGGCCTGCACCGCCTTATTGACCTCGCCGCGTAACCGCCGTCCCGAGGCGTAGATCGCCGTGCGGCTACGCTCATCAGGTGCGAGCGCCAGCCAGCGGTCGGCTGCCTCCGCGCTGCCACGCCCGGGCGCTTCGATCGTGAACGGCGCCAGCGCCTCCATCGCGCGATCAACGGCGCCGATCTGCGCCGCCGCGGCTGAGACCTTGATCGCGTCACCGCGCGCACGCAGATTCTGGCTCATCTGCGCGGTCGGGGCGCCGGCCTGCTGCATGACCGAGAAGGGCTTGCCGGCGTCAACCGCGCCCAACTGGCGCGCGTCGCCGACGAACGCCATGCGCCCAACGCCGATCAGATTGGCGAGGCGGACGAGCTTGAGCTGCTCGGGATTGGACAACATCGATGCCTCGTCAACGAGGATTGCCGCACCGCCTAGCGTACGCCGCGCCTCCGCGAGCGCGCCCGGATCGGGCGCGGTCCCGAGCAGCTTGTCGTGGCTCTTGAGGAAGCGGGCGACGGTCATCGAAGTGATCCCAGTTTCCCGCTGGAGCATCTGGACGAGGGTATTTTGGACGGCGAGGCCGAGCACCTCATGCCCACTCGCGCTGACGATCTCGGCGGCGGGCGCAAGCACGCTGCTCTTGCCGGCGCCGGCGACGCCCTGGATCGCAACGATGCGGTCGGGGGAGGCGAGGATCATAGCGCCGGCGGCACTCTGGCCGGTATTCAGGATGATACCGGACCGCGCCTTTGCCGTCTCGGTCAACCGATCGACAGCCGTATTGACCGGCGCATAGGCAGCGCCCTTGCCGCGACCAGCATCGACCTCGCCGAGCATGCGTCGTTCGGTCTCGAGTGCCTGGGCCGTGGTGATCATCTCGGTCCGTCGGCCCTCGATCAGCTGCCCGGCCCGGGTGAGGGTGTCGACACGGCGCTCGACCGCCTCGATGCGGACGGGTAACCCGGTATCGAGCGCGGCCTTATAGATGTCGGTCTTGAGGAATGCCGCCTCGCGCTGCTCGAGATGACGGAGCGCCGAGGCCACAGCGTGGGCGGCGGCCACCTGCGCTGGCCCCATCCTGCCCGACGCGCGCGGCAGATAGGGATCGGCCGGCGCAAGCCCGAGCCGCTCGCGCAACGCGTCGATCACCGTCGAGGCGCGCTCGGCGACGCTGCCGATCGCATGCGCGAGCTTCGTCCATCCGGTGGGCACCGCCTGACGTCGCGCGTCGGCTGCGGCGATCATAGGGGCGAGATCGAGCCCGGCATCCTTCGCGCTCTCTCGCCACGCCTCATAGAGCGCGGTGCGGTCCACCGCCGGTGCCTTGCTGGGCCGCGTCATCAGCGTCGCAGCGGCGAACGTTTCCGGCGTGCGGCTGCCCATCTCTGCGACCTTGTCGAGGATCTGCTGGCGGCGGGTGCTGAACGCCATGACCAGATTGCGGCCGATCCCGGCGGCTTCGAAATTGCCGTGCTGGGTGCGGTCGCCGATTTCGTAGCCGAGCGCCTCGACGCGCTCGCGAAAGCCGGTCATCGCGATCGAGTTCAAGAGGGTATTCAGCGACCAAAGCTTCTCATTGTGGAGCGCGCGCCACTTGCCGTCGGGGCCTTGCGTGACGTTGGCGATGACGGCGTGAAGATGCGCCTGCGGGTCCTGAGCGCGGCTGGTATCATGCTCGAACAAGGCCGCGACGAGGTTGCCGGTGGCGACAACACGCTCCTTGCCCTTGACCTCCATCCGGGTCTCCGCGGCCCGGCTTTCCGCCCAGCGCAGCGTGTCTTTCACCGCCTCCTTATAGGCGTCGAGAATGCGCCGGTCGCCGCCGACCAAGGCGAGCAGCGACCAGCTCTTTGGTAGCGAGAAGGTGAGATCGACGCCCGCGCGGTGGCGGTCGGGCGTGCCGACCTGGGTGCCATCGGGGAGGCGCCCCCCCAGCAGCGCCTCGAACCGATCCTGGTAGACCTTGCCTTCCAGCCCGAGCGCCGCTGCACCCTTGCCGAACCATTCGCCCGAGGTTTCCGCCTCGCCGGCGGTGTAGTAATTGTCGGCGGCGAAATAGCCGGCGGCACCCTTGGCAGAGCGCACGCTCGAGACCGAGAGCATGGCGTCAGAGGTCCAGCTCGGGTTGATCGACCGACCCCGGATCGGACGGCGCGATACCCTCCCGCATCTCCCGCAACGAGATGTTCTCGGGGCGCGTGAGCGGCTTCACGCCGTGCGCCGGATTGACGCTGCCGGGGCGGCCATCGTGCCGCGCATCTGTTCGAGCCGCGCCGTTTTGATTGCGCGCATCGGCGTCCTGCCCGGGCCGTTCCGGCGTACCGGTCGGCGGTGCATCACCCCCGCTTGCGGCGCGGACCGGTCGCTCAGCGGGTTCCGAGGCGGCCCGGTTTGCTCTCGCCGCACCGCGACCGAACGGCGTGTCGATCGGTCGTTCAGCCCGTTCTCGCTGTTCGCCGCTAAGGTTGTCATCGACACGAACCGGCGCTTCTTTATCGGATGCCGCACAACCCTCTGCGAGCTTCGAACGCTGGCCGCTCGGGCCCGGGCCTTGGTCGCTTGCACCGGTTACGGTGTCCGCGCTGGGCCGCGCCGAGCCCGCCTCGTCGGCTGGCCGGGCAGGGCGGCGCCGTTCCTCGGGCACGCGCGGTGCGAACGGCTCGCTGATGTTAGAAAATGCGACGTAGCGAAGCTGGACCGGCGCCGCGGGGAAGCCGTCGGGGAACTTCAGATAGCCCTGCAGGCGCGGCAGGTTCATTAGCTGGTCGGGGAGCAGCAGCGGTTCGATCTGACGCCGGGGCGTCAGGCTGACAGAATCGCGGGCGTTATTATAGCCGTAGCTATAGCCCTCCTCCATCTCGCGATATTGGCGATGACCGATGAAGTCCGAGCACCAGGTCGCGGACTCGCGATCGGCGGTAGCGAGCACCAGCTTGGTGCGGGCAAGCGCGGCGAGCGTCATCGCCATATTATCGCCGTAGGTCTCCTTGAGCTTGGCATAGGCATGGACGCCGACGACGATCGCGCCGCCATAATTGCGGGCGGTCTGCAGGCCCTTCTCGAGCGCGGGCAGGCGGTGTAGCGCGCCGAGTTCGTCGAACAGGAACCAGAGCTTCAGGTCGGAGGTTCGGGGCCCGGCCATCAGCGTGTTCATCGCCGTGTCCATCCACACGGTGAGCAGGCGTGAGGCGACCGCCATGTCGACATACCGCGCCGACACGAACAGAAAGCTCCCGGCTTCGCCTGCGCCTGCGACCCAGTCGCGCACCGAGAAGCGGGGTCCGGTCGTCGGCAGCATGCGCAGCGCCTTGGCGTTGGCGTTGAATACGGCGCGGATCGACTCCGCCATGCGGGCGGCTTCCGGTGCGGTCAGCGGATCGGCGACGGTGCCCTCCATCAGCCGGTGGACATGAGCGAGGCTGGCGGTCATCAGCTCGGTGGACAGGGCCTGGTTGGTCGCCCGGCCCTCTTCTACCAGCTTGAGGCACATCTCGACGAACAGCATGCGCGCGGCGAGCACCCAGAACTGCTCGGAGCCGCCGCCGTCGTGCGGCACCAGCGCCTCGGCGGCGGCGGTGAATGCCGCCTCGTCGCGGCAGTCCTCGAAGACCGACCACTGCGGGCAGCGGGCATCGAGCGGGTTGAGGATGACGTCGCGCGCAGGATCGTAGAAGGCTTCGATGAACGCGCCGGTGAGATCGAAAATCACGGCGCGGTGGCCGCGGTCGCGCACCTGCTGGAGCAGGTCACGGAGCGCTACGGTCTTGCCGGTGCCGGTCGTGCCGATCAGCATCGCATGGCTCTGTTCGAGCCGCCATGGGAAGGGCACGCCGGCAAGTGTATAGGGCTCGTACAAGTTCGCAGCGCGCCGTTCGGCAGGCGAGGCAAGCCGCCAGCTCGGCCCCAGCAGACGCCCATACTCGCGCGACCGCTCAATGCGATTATGCGCCTCGATCTCGCCGATCAACGCGGGGCAGGTTGCGAGCGTGGCGCCGCGCTCGTGCCGACTTTCCTTCGACCGCCGACCAAACCATGCCGCCGCCCAGGCGAACGCCATCGTCGCGGGCACGGTGAGGAACGCTGCCAGCATAGCGCCGTCACGAACCGCGCCCATGCATTTCGTCCACGCCGACACCATCAGCGGGTGTTTTGCCGCAAGGGCGATGGGGATCAGCAGCGGATGGCCATCGCGCGCCAGATTCACCGGCTTGGTCGGATCAAACTCGAACCAGCTATAGGCGGCGACATAGAGCCGCATCCATGAAAGATAGCTTTCCTGATCGGTCAGCGTCGCGTTGAGACGCCACCAGATCAGGCCGCCGAACGTCGCCAAGGCGACCAGTGTCGGCCCCTTCAAGCCAGCCGCGAACATGAAGCCGAAGTGCCCGATGAGCTGGCTGCCGCGGGTGAAGTTGACGAGCTTATGCCGCATCGGACCGGCCCTCCTCGGCGAGGCGATCCTTCCACAGCTCCAGCATGTTATTGCGCAGCTCGGGGTTCGGATTCGTGGCCAGCAAGCCGTCCATGGCGATGGCGAGGTAGAGGATCTGATCGATCGCATCCTCGACCCGCGACCGGCTGCCGGCGAGTTCGTTGGCGATGAGACGCCGGACGAGTTTGCCCACGTCGGTCTGGCGCGAAGCGGCGAGCGCATTGAGCTCGGCCCGCATGGCGCTGCTGAGCCTGATAGCGATGAGTTCGTGGTACGACATGAACGTCTCCGTTGGGGGCGGAGGCATCCGGTCACGCTGCGAAAGGCAGGGCCGGATTAGCAGAGGGGCAGGGGTGTAGGAAAACGCTTTTCATCCGTACCCGGTGACCTTAGCCGCAGTCAGATCAAAGACTTAGTCATGTATAGCAGGCGTATAACGAAATAAGCTTAGCTGTTATACGGCTATTGGCGAGTGTTCCCAAGTATCTGCCCTGCGGCACCGCCGCGTAAGGTGTGCACCCTTTGCCCCAGATAGTCCGAGTGCTGCGGGTGGTGATGTATGACGAGGATCCGGCGATCGATCGGTGCTACCGGAGGGACGCGGCGCGGTGAGAATGTCTCGCTCGATGGCGCTGGAACGACACTATATCCAGGAGCACTCATCCCGCCGGCAAGCTGAAATAGGATGTCGGCATCCGCGCCTCACGCCGCGCCTGTACGCTCTGAACGAGCAAAAGAGAGGGAGCGGTGTCCCTCTCACGCCGTCAACTCTCGTCGCTGCGGCCGGCGTCGACGGTGTGGACGATCCGGTCGATTAGGTCCCGCATCAGGGGCTCATAATCCCCTTCATCGGCGACCCAGTAGCATCCGTCGTCGTTGCGGATGATGTGCTGGTCGAAGTAGCTGTAGCGGGCCCTCTCTGAGGCCTTGGCATAGGCTGCCATATAGGCTGCGTGATCGGCCTGCGCTCCGCTGTTCGGTGCTGCCGTGATCGTGCTGATGTAGGTCATCGTCCATCTCCTCAACGTCGTGAAAGACGGCGTCTCGAGGACAGCGGGAGGGATCGGGGGTCAGGGACCGTGCGCTTCAGCGCGCGGCCGCGTAAGCGGCGATGGGGGTCACGATTTTTTCGGCCGCGCGCTGTCGCCGGAGTTGATGGGCCGACCTCGCTCGGCCGGAAAAATGGTGGGGCCCCGTCGTCCTTGAGGCCCGATCTCTCCCGCTGTCACTCTACCCCATGTCGAGCGAGTAGAAGAGCTCGCCCGGCGCGGGCTCGATGCCCGCGACGGGCGATTGAAGCGCAACCGAAGTCGCACGCACTACCCCAACCCGGTCAGAAGAAAGGACTTTCCTACACCCGAAGCGGTATCCGATGATCGGCATCGGAAGGGGCTTCGACCGACAAGGAGATAGGTCGTGGCCAAGAAGAAGCCGAGCGCGCTCGACGCGCTCACACGTCTGAATGAAGAGCGGCGGTTGCTCGAAACCCGCGGTGCCGATGTCCGTCGCGCAGCAGCATTGGAGCTCGGCCATGCCGTGCTTGACGCGGGCGGCGCGAACCTCGGAATTACACGACTGCGAGAGCTGGTGACGTCCGCAATTGCCGGCGACAATCAGTCGACGCGGAAGGAAGATCACGGTGGCGTGCCCCGTAGCGACCCGACTACTGCGGTCAAGCATGCGGAGGAGAGCCATGGCTGATCCGACCACACAGCGTAATGGCGAGGACATGATCGAGATGAGCGGCATCCTCGCCCATCCGGCGACCAGCTATTGGCTGCGCGACGCGATCGTCAGCGCGATCGAACGCGATCCGTTCGATGCCGAGCGCGATGCGATCGTTCTGGCCGAGCTGCTCGGCCGGCGCCTCGACGCTTTGGTTGCGCGTCACTTCCCGCTATGACGAAAGGATGCCCCGGTGGCTGATCGCCACCGGGGCCAATCGGTCCGATCAGAAGGGGACATCGTCGTCGAGATCATTCTGGCCGCTGGTGTCGCCGCCACCGGATTTGCCGCGGCTGAGGAACTGGACATCGTCCGCGATGATCTCGCAGCCGTAGCGCTCGACGCCCTCACGGTCGGTCCACTTGCTGTAGTGGATGCGCCCCTTCACCGCGACGAGCATGCCCTTGGTGGCATATTGCGCGACCGTCTTGCCGAGCCCGTTGAAGCAGGTGATTCGGTGCCATTCGGTTTCCTTGGCGGTGAAGCCGCTCGCATCCTTGAAGGTCTTGCCCTCGCTGTCGCGCTTGGGCCGGCTGGTGCCGAGGCTGATCGTCGTGACGCGGGTATCGCTGCGGGTCGAACGGGCTTCCGGATCGGCGCCGAGGTTGCCGACGAGGAGAACGGTATTGGTCATGGCCTTGCTCCCAGGTTCGTCGCCGGGACCGTCCCGATCGACTGAACCCCGGCCATGGCGAGGCAAGCGACGCCGGTGCACCGAGGGCCGACAGGCCCGAGGGAAACCTGCAGACCAAGGCTGGCGCGGGCAGCGGAGGCGAAGCCGGAGCAACACGGGCCTTGGGAAGCGGGTTGCGTCGGATCGCGCCCGCCATAGGGGAGATAAGTCGATGGGAACGGCCCCGGCTCACATGGGCTGGCTGACCGACCGGTCGTGTTGAAGGGTCAGTCTCGCGGCCGCCGCGATCCGCACGGCCCGTCTGCCCCGACGCTGTCGTCCTACGGCATCGCCGCTCCGATCCATCGCACGAACTGAGGGCAACTATCGTGGGTGCGTGGGAAAGCGCCCCGGTCCGCTCACCCTTCGCCTCGCGGTTCGATCGGCAGGACAGGGCGGCCAGGACGATGACATGACCGGTCGACTCGTTACACGGGCGCATCCGATCAAGGTGACGAACCGGTCGTGCGCTGCCCGCCGCTGACGTTCGGACCGGGATGGCCACGTCGCCATGCCCGTTGATTTCGCGTGCGGCAATGCCGGCCAGCCTGACACGAGTATCTTCCGCCCAACCATCGGGCCGTCGCCGTCCGAGACCGCCGCCGGGGTTCTGAGGCTGGCGCTGTTAAAGATGACAGTCGCGAAACCGAGCGGGCCCCCGATGTCCGCACCGGTTTTATTCGATCCAATTCTCAAGCAGGAGCGGCGCGGCGAGACGGCTGAAGTGACGCTGATTGTTGGTAACCAGCGTCGCCCGGAGCGCCAGCGCGTGCCCGGCGATCATCATGTCCATGTCGCCGATTGGCTGCCCTTCGGTCGTCAGCTGGTGGCGGATGTCGGCATAATGATCGGCGGCGGCACCGGTCCAGGGCAGGATCTGGATGGTGTCGAGAAATTGACCGACGAGTGCGTGGAGCCGGTGCGCCGGATCGATCCGCTTGAGGCCGTAGACGAGCTCGGCGCCGGTCACTGCCGAGATCGCGACGTCGGCGGGATCGAGCTGCCGGAGACGATCGGCCAACGCCTCGCTGCCGCGTTTGATGATGTAACTGGCGGTATCGATGTCGAGCAGGTGGAGCATCATTCGTCGTCGAAGACTCCGCGCTCACCCGGCGCCGTGTTGAGCGGTCGCGTCGCCATATAGTCGCCGGCGTCACCCGCGGCTTCGCCCAACTCAAAGAATTTGCGCCAGGCAAGCGCGCCGGGACGAGTGGACAGGGTGACGTCGCCAGACGTGGGATCACGGCTGATAAAGACCTCCTCGCCATCGAAGCGGAACTCGGCGGGGAGGCGCACCGCCTGGCTCGCCCCGTTGCGAAACAGCTTTGCCTTGTGGATCACCGTCATGGAAATCGCCTCCGTCTATGCACCAGTATAGACTCTCTTGCGCCAGCGCAAAAGAGAGGCTGGACCGGCGCACCGGTCCAGCCGAAATCGCGCTCAGGCAGCAGCGGCTGCGGTCTGTATTAGCGCGTTGTGCTTCGGGTTTGTGCCGAGCGGGCCGCGCCGATCGACGACCGCGATGCCCTGCGCCCTGGCCTGGATGACGAGACGCTCGAGCACGCCGTTGCCGGCAAAGGCGACAACGTAGCGGGGTTTCAATCCGAGCATCTGCTCGTTGCGGCGAAAACCGGCGCGGGCGCCCAGCCGGGTATCGAGGCTGAAGCTGATCTGCGGCACCTTGTGACGCTCGGCCCACGAGGCGGCGAGCCGGTCGGCGCCCTTGCTGTCACCGCCATGGACGAGAACCAAGTCTGCGACGTTGGCACGGACACGGTCGAGCGTCCGCCAGATCGCATCGCCGTAAGTCTTGGCGTCGTCGGCTGACGCGAAGCTTTGGCGGCCACCGGCGAAGACGACCGGCGTGCCCTGCGGCATCGCCGCGCGGCGCCTGCCCTCGGCGCGGGCTTTCAGGAACTCGCGACCCTGGACCACGGCCGATGTGGTCAGGGCATCATGGCTGAGCCGCGATCCGCCGGCGGGCTTCCACGACGATCCGGTCTCGGCGAGATAAAGCGCGGCGGCCGTCTCCCGCAAGTTTTCGAGCGCAAGCATTTCGACGTCGGCGGCCTGGGCACGTTCGATCTGCTGTTCGAGTTCGGCGGTGTGGATCTCCGAGCCGTCGTTGGTCGCGAGCAGCAGCCGAATCTCGTCGGTGGCGCGCTCGATCCGGGTCGACGCCTTCCCGGCGGCGCGGTGGAAGAGGTTGACGAAGCCCCAGCCAAGCTCCTCGGCCTGGCCTTCGAGGATAGTGTCGGTGAACAGGGCGAAGAGGTCGGACCATACCGCGGCGAGCGTCTGGTCGATCGCTTCTGGATCGGGTCGGACGAGGCATTGGGTGCCCGTCTCGGCCTTGATCGAGACATGCCCGAGCTCGAGTGCGGCGAGCTGGGCGGCAAGGGTGGTCGGCATGAGAGGTCTCCTGGGTGACGCCGCACGATCGCGGCGACGCAAGCCCGGGAACCCGGCGGCACCAGGGACACGGGCCACCCCCCGGCAAGGCTGGCGCGGGCAGCCTCGCGGGTACCGTGAGGCAACACGGGCCGCAGGCGGGCGGGTTGCGCGTGGACCGCCGGCGGGGAGAGGGCCTCTGCAGCGCCCGCGTGATGGGGGGCCCGAACCTCGCGTCCGACGCTGTCGTCCAGCGCGAGCTAAGGATACGAGGCTGCGCCATCGCGGGCAGAGCGGGCTGGTGCCGCCAGCGACGACGCCAGCGCGGTTTGGCCACTCGCGTCACGCTTGCGCCATGTCCGGGCGTTGGGTCGGCACCAAGCCTCGCCGGCAAAAGAAGAGGGCCCGCCGCGAGCGGCGGACCCTCAGGGGTGAGCCTGGAGCGGACTTATTCGGCCGCTTCGGCGTAGTCGACATCGGCCTCTGGGACGTACTCGTGGACGATTTCGCCGTCATCGCCAGCCGCCGGTTCGCTACCGCCTACCGCCGGTCCTGACGCGCTCCCATCGGCGGTCGGCTCGGCGACGGGTTCCCTCCCGCCGTCTGCCCTGGAGATCGCTTCGGCCTCCGCCGGGGTCGGCAACGCGCGGCCCGGTGTGCGCAGCGGCTCGGGCAGCCAGCCCGTGCCCGCGAGCAAGCCCTGCGCCCGCTCGGCCATCTCGGCCTTCTTGAGGTGGTCGATCGCCTGCGCTTGCCGCGAGCCCCGGGCCTCGGCCACAGCGGCGAGGATGCGCGGCTTGGTCACCCGGCCAAGGAAGTTGTCAACGGTCGGACTCCAGCCGAGCCCGGCCATGTCGAGGTCGACCGCTTCGGCCAGTCGGTCGGCATGCGCGAGCGCGCGGGGCCGCCGATTATAGGCGTCGTAGGTCGCGTTCACCGACATCGCGACGCAGTGCGCGAACAGGTGCCAGCGGCTGTCCATGTCGAAGCCGGCGAGCACGTCCCACAGCGCCTCCGGGTCCTTGGGCAGCGTCGTCGCCCATTGCTCGTGACGCGCGTCGAGCGATTGGGCCGACGCGGTTTCGCCGAGGCCTGCCGGCTGGCCGGCGAAGCCGCTGCTCTTCGCGTCGAGTTCGAGGCAGGTGTCGAGCGCGTAATTGTAGAAGCGTCGCAGCACGAGCGCGTGCAATGCCGCAAGGAACGCGACCTGCGGGTTGGCCCCGATCGCGTCGCGGAGCGCGACGGTGCGGTGCGCGGTCAGCTCGGTCAGCAGCCGGTCGGGGATCGGGCGGAGTCCCTCGTCCTCTTCCGGCTCGGGCGCGGGGGTCGTGCCGCTATTCACCGCTTCGCTTGCGTTGTCGCCGCACTCGACGCGAGCGACGCTGTGATCGTCGGCTACCGCATCGTCGCCGTCCGCATGCGGTGCGGATTCTGACTCGACCGCTGGCTCGTCCTCATGTCGGACGAAACCACGGTCCACCCGCAGCCGGCCCTGGGCATCGACGCTGACGAACGCGCCGGCGATAGCGACCTCGGCCGGGTCGAAGATCATGGGCCGATCGTCGAGCGCGTCGAGCGCCGTCTCGATCTCACCCATGCGGCTGTCCGCCTCGTCCGACAGTTCCTCCGCCGCGGCAAATTCGGCTTCGATCTGCTCGGCCTCCGCCTGAAGCGCGTCGCGCGCCGCTTCCTGCTCGGCGGTGAGTGGAGCCTGCTCGCCGGTCAGCCGGCGCAGACCGTAGTGATGGCCGTATGGCAGGTCGACGAAGGTCTCGACCCACTTATACCCCTCGGCGGCGACCGTGTCGGCCGCCTCGCGTAGCTTCTCGGCGACGAGCATGTCGAGCAAGCCGGCGTCCTGTAGCCAGCCGCCCTCGTCTGCCTGGAACAGGTCGTTGAGCACTTCGCCGCCGGCGTCGATATAAGCCTCGATGCCGACGAACTTTGCCCTCCTGTCCGACGCGCGCACGGCGCCCTCGGTCAGCATGCGGCGGATTTCATAAGGCTGGCGGGCATAGCCGCGCTGGAGCGCATCCCACACCTGCTCCTGGCGCTGGTGGTCGGGATTGACCGTGAACGCCATCAGCTGGTCGAGCGTGATGCCGTCCTCGGCATAGACGTCGAGCAGCGCCGGGCTGACCGCGGCCAGGCGCAGCCGCTGCTTGACGACCTGCACCGAGACGAAGAAGGCGGCGGCGATCTCCTCCTCGCCCATGCCCTTCTCCCGCATCGCCTGGAATGCGCGGAACTGATCGAGCGGGTGCAGCGGCGCGCGCTGGACGTTCTCGGCGAGGCTGTCCTCCTCGGCCAGGCCCTCCGTCCGGACGATGCACGGGATCGGCGCGTTCTTCGCCAGCCGCTTCTGCTTCGCGAGCAGCTCCAGCGCGCGGAAGCGACGGCCGCCGGCCGGCACCTCGAACATGCCGGTCTCCTGACCCGCCTCATCGAGGACGGGGCGGACGGTCAGGCTCTGGAGCAAGGTGCGCCGCGCGATATCGTCAGCGAGCTGCTCGATGGCGACGCCCGCCTTGATCTGACGGACGTTCGCCTGGGACAGGATGAGCTTGTCGAGCGGGATCGCGCGCTGTTCGCTGAGCGTAATTTTCGGTGGTGACTTGGCCACGGTGCTTCTCCGTGACGGGCCGGCCGGAAGCCTCTCTCCCAGCCTTTCGACCCGTCAAACGCAAAGCGGCCCACCTCTTCTCTCTGAAGAGGCGAGCCGCATGCGGTTGAGAAAGATCCCCGACGGCGTTGGTTTGACGCGGCGGTGTTTATGCCGCTCGGTCGAGCAGCTTCTTGGCGCGACCTTCGAGGTCGAGGCGGGCGTCCTGCTGGGTCTTGCCACGCGCGACCGCGGTGATGCCCTGGACGAAGTCGAAGATGCTTGCCGGCGGATGCCCTTCCTCAGTGAGCACCGTTTCGATGATCTTCGCCGTCTCAGCCTTGCCGAAGCCGCGCTTGCGCAGGAAGTCGGCGCGATCTTCATCAGTGCGGGCGACAATGCGTTCGCGCGCCTGGCGGATGCCGTTCACGAAGGGCATGGGCGAGCCGTCGGCGAAGCGGGTCAGCGCCGGTGCTGCCTCGTGGGCGAAGCGGTTGGCGGCATATTTCGAGTGGCGGATGCTGATCTCCTCGAAATCCTCTACGCCCCAGAGATTGCGGTTCTGGCAGACGGCGCGAAGATAGAAGCTCGCCATGCCGAGTGTCTTCGCGCCGACTTCGGAATTCCAGGCGTAAAAGCCGCGGAAATAGAGATCTGGCGAGCCGTCGGGCAACCGACCCGCCTCGATCGGGTTGAGGTCGTCGACCAGGAACAGGAAGACGTCGCGGTCGCTGGCGTAGAGCGTGGTCGTATCCGACGTGATATCGACTCGCGGATTGTAGATGCCGGTCGACCAGTCGAGGACGCCCGGCACCTTCCAGCGTGTGTCGCCGGTGCCGTTGCCGGCGATTCGCTGCACGGCGGCGACCAGCTCATGGTCGTAGATGCGGCCATAGTCGGGGCCAGTGACGGCGCGCAGTTCGACCCGGCCATCGTCCGTCTCGAGCGTCTTGACCTGCTCGGCGCGGTGCGAGGTCAGGCCATATTGCAGGTTGATCCCGGCGAGCGTCGCCGGGAGCTGACGCAGATAGGCGGCGGGGGCGCCGACGAGGCTGGCGAGTTGGCCGAAGCTCCAATGGGTCGGCGTAATAGGCGCGACCGCGCCGGGCAGGACGAGCGCTAACCCCTCGGCATTGTCGCGGCTCGCCTCGACGCGCACTGCTGCGCTCTCGACCGTACGCGTGCGGCTGCGCTCGGACCGGCCCTTCACCGACCCGAACAGATCGGACAGCGACAAATAACGCTCGTCGGCCGGCCGCGAGAACCATTCGGACGACACGCGCCCGATCCGCTCGCCACGACTGACATCCACCTTGTATCCGCCGCTCATATCCTGGCGGGCATCGAGAACTTGCATCTGGGTCATAGCGCGTCTCCGCGACGGGCGAGCCGGAAGCCTTTCTCTCGGCCCTCAACCCGTCACGGCGACAGCCGCATTCTCTTCTCTCTCAGCCGGCTGGCCGCACGCGCCGGATCACGTCGTTCCAATCTTCACCCGGCCGCTCGGGATAACGCGCTTCAAGCATCGGCATGTGGCGGAGGTGCTCACGCGCCAGCACTTCGGCCCTGCGGCCGCCGGCGTCATTGTCCAGGAACAGGATGATCCGGTCGATCGAGGCGGGGAGGGTGATGCGCTGGAACCGTTCGGTCCCCAGCGCCGCCCAGCACGGAACACCGAAGAGCGCGCTGGCTGACAAAGCGGTTTCGATCCCTTCGGCCAGGCCGAGCAGATCGCTTGCCGGCGCGAGCCTGACGAGCCCGCTGCCGAGCAGGCCGAGTGCCGCGCGCGAGGGCTGTCGCGTCGCAAGGCCGTGTCCGTCGGACGCGAGAAACGTGCGATGGATCGCGACCAGCCCGGCCTCGTCGCGGACCGCGGCGATCATCGCGGGCACAAAGCGCGTCAGCGGCGCTCGACCTTGTGGTGTCCGGGGGTGGAAGCGGAGTTCGCTCGAGCCCGGCACCGAACGTTCGTGGAGGTAAGTATCCGCGATCGTGCCGCCGAGCGGTCTTGCTTCCGACCACAGGCGGACCGCCGCTCCCGCTCTGCGATCTTTGTCCAACGCGGACCGAGGAGGTGATGAAATAATGCCGCCGGCCGGCAGGTTCAGTCTGGCAAGCGCGCGAAGAACATCCGTTGTGTCGCATCCGGCAAAGCAGTGGAACAGCAGCCTTGTCCTGCCCGGCCGGACGCTGAGTGATGGCGAGCGATCGGCGTGCGCTGGGCATCGGCACATGCCGCCGCGTGGGCTCCAGTGACCGCCGAGCGCCTCCACGATCGTGCGGCCCGTGTTCGGCATTTGCGAGCTGGGATTGTGAATGGTCATGGGGCATCTCGCTGCAATTGCATGCCCCGCGCCGCCGCCTTTCCTCCCGGCAATAGGCGCTTTCCTACAGTATCAGGTTCGCACTATGTTCCGATTCGGGGAAGGGGAGAATTGTGATGCGAGATTATGATGCTGAAACGATCCGTCCTCTTGATCACCCTTGCGCTCCTTCCTCTGGCCGCGCCTGCGGCGGCTGAGACGGTCGGGCCGACCGGGTCGGGCGCAGACGCTACCGTCCCGGGTGCCGAGAGCGAAACCTTCAAACTCATCGAGCATCGAATTGCCGCCCCAGCCGGTGGCCAACCGTTTGCGACCGCGCCGACCGCAACGCCGCGACCGGAATCTGGGGCGCGTTGGAAGCTTTCGTCGTCGGTTGCCGGCGCGCGAGCGCGCGTACTGGCGATCATTCGCTCTGCCGAACTCCGCCACGCGCTGCCCGGCGGGCTGCTCGATGCGCTGATCTCGGTCGAATCGCAGTATCGACCAGATGCGGCGAGCCGGGCTGGGGCGATGGGACTGACGCAGCTCATGCCGCGCACGGCACAGGGTCTTGGTGTCCTTAACCCGTTTGACGAACGCGCAAACGTCGACGGCGGCGCACGCTTTTTAAAAGCGATGCTCGACAAGTTCGGGTCGATCACGCTGGCGCTGGCAGCGTATAATGCCGGCCCGTCGGCGGTACTCCGCGTCGGCGGCGTTCCCGCCAATGGCGAGACCCCCGCCTATGTCCGCAAGGTCTTCGAGGCCTGGCAGGCGGTGGGCTTCTAAGATGGGCCTCGGTGCCCTCTCCGGTCGCGGCGACGTCGTGTCAAGAGCCGTGCCGGCTAAGGTAGGACGCCACCTTCGCTTGAACCTTACGCCGTGGCTTCCGGCCAGCGCGCAGATCGGCAACGAAGCGCGGATCGTGGACGACGGTCCGACCGAAGCGGGTTGGGCTGACGCCCATCCGAGAAAGGAAAGCCTCGATTCTTTGCAGAAGGTCCACGTCCACCAGCGGCGACTCGCTTTACATCGTTCCTCCTATGTTCCATATCAACGTCCAGCCCTGTAGGAAATCACCTATGCTGATGCTTTCAACATTCGATACGCCGCAGGCGGTGCTCCAACGCCTGATCGACGAGCGGAGCGAGGACTATGCTGGTCTTTCGCGCCTGATCGGGCGCAATGCCGCGTATATTCAGCAGTTCATCAAGCGCGGAACACCGAAGCAGCTTCACGAGCAGGATCGCCGCACTTTGGCGTCCTACTTCGGCGTGAGTGAATCACTATTGGGCGGTCCGCAGGAAGAGTTGAAGCCGTCACTCGTTTCCGTGCCGGTGTTGAATGTCCGCGCGTCGGCGGGGCACGGCGCGTATAACCACGATGAGGCGCACCGCGGTGCCGTCGGGTTCGACCCGAAATGGCTGCGCGCGCTGACCAAGGGGCCCACCGATGGCCTGTCGATCATCGAAGTCAGCGGGGATTCTATGGTTCCGACGCTTGCGAATGGCGATGAGGTTATCGTCGACCAGAAGGATGGCGTGGGTCGCCTGCGTGACGGTATCTATGTGCTGCGCCTCGACGACAGCTTGATGGTCAAGCGACTGGCGCGGCAGCCGGCCGGGAAGGGCGTGTCGATCCGTAGCGACAACCCGGAATATCCGAGCTGGCAGAATATCGATCCAGCACGGATCAACATCGTCGGGCGCGTTCTCTGGTACGGTCGCAAACTTTCCTGATATCGAAGCGTCGACAACCGCATGTCCGCCAGCTCAGCCTTAACGTCATGGGCGTAGTGTTTTCGAACAAAACGGCTGCGGTAATCGACGCTTCGAGATTCTGATCTGCGCACTGGGCGCGAAATTCGAATGCTGCTCTCCAGGTTGTGCACGGCCCGCTGCGGTAAGGGCGGCAAAACGCCATCGTTTCGAAGGCATGTTCAAACGACCATATTCACTCGCGCTGGTCAGCGCGCGAACCTCGGAGAGGATCGGGCGGTACAGTCGATGCCGCCGCCGACGAGGCCGCGCTCAGTCCTCCTGCGCGATCGCGATCCTGCATCCTTCAAGATGGCGGGTGATAACCACTTGGCATGAAAGGTGCGACCGCGTCGCGGTGTTGCGAGTTGTCCATAAGATCGTTTTCGTCCCCGCTCATCTGCCTGCACCTGGGCAATGAATCCGCCAACGGCGACGTTCATGACGCTGCGATCGTCGCGTTCGGCAGCGACTATCGTGCCGGTGGCGTCCCTCACATAGATCCGGCGGTTCGTTGTCTCCCCAAACGACAGCGAGGAAGGCCGGATCCGCCGCGATCGCCACCTTCTCTAGGGTGCAGCGCACATGCGGGTTTCGGAGTTGGGCGGCCAAGTGGGTATCACCGAGTCAGCGTGATCAACTGTACCCCGTCCGCGAGCCCTGGGCTGGAGACGCGCACCGTCGCCTCGCCGCGCTGGCCCGTTGGCTGGAGGATCGCCAGCGCCGTGCCGTGGAAGGTCCGCGTGCGATTGTCCTGAAAGCTCTCGATGCCGTAGGGATTGGCGGATCCGGCCGCACGCAAGCGGGCACGCCCGTCGACCAAGAAGGTTAGCGGGACGGCGGCATCGGGCACAAGCCGGCCTTTGGCATCGAGTACCTCGGCATGGACGTAGACCAGTTCGGTGGCGATTCCCGGGACCGCCTCGCGCTCCGCTCGGAGGCGAAGCCTGGCCGGCGCACCGACCGTCTCCAGCGTCCGACGTGCTATCTCCTTGCCGCTCGTGTAGCTGACCGCAGTTAGCGTACCGGGCTGATATGGCACCTCGAGCTGCACCTTGCGCTTGTCGATCGGCGCGAGCGCCTTGCGGCCGACCTCCCTGCCGTTCAGCAGCAGCGCCACTTCATCGCCGCTTGTGTAAATATGCACCGACATCGGATCCGAATTGCCCTCGGGCCAAGTCCAGCTTTCCAGTAGATCGGGCCATCCCCAGGCGGTCTGGTCCTCGTGGAAGCCGGCCGGCACCGGCCGCTGGACGACCAAGGAGAGCGGGTTGCGCCCCCAGACCACGTCGCGATACAGGCTCGGCGGGCGTTTGAGGCCGATGACGTCGATCTCGCCGGCGCCTGCCAGATATGCCGGATAATCCCAGACGTAGAAGTTCAGCAGGCTCACATCCATGCCGAAGATGATCTTCTTCTCATTGTCCGGCGGCGCAGTGTTGGACCGCAGGCGTGACGACCCGACGCCCACTTCGCCGATGTAGTCCACCCCCGTCCACAGGAATTCACCCATATAGGCGGGGTTGCGCTGCATATGGTCCCATATATCATAGGCGTCGGCGCTATGTGTCTCGGTCGTGAGGAAGGTCAGGTCCGGATAGGTGGCGTGATCCTTCTCGACCGCGTTGAACGAGTAATTGTAGCTGGTCACGTCCAGCTGGGCGCGGGCCGCCTTGCCCTTCTCCCCCAAATAGGAGGCGGTCAGCGCCTGGGTGATGAAGCGCGACATATCCTGCTCGCGCACCACGGCTCGCATCTGCGTCGCAAGCTCGACGCCGCGCGGCGACACGGCTTCGAAAATCTCGTTGCCGATGCTCCAAAAGGCGATGCTGGGGTGATTGCGATCGCGCCGTATCGTATTCGCGAGATCCTCGCGCCAATGATCAATGAAGTAATTGTTATAGTAATCCTTCATCAACTTGGGTTTTTCCCAAACGTCGAACGCCTCGTCCATGACGATCATGCCGAGTTCGTCGCAGACGTCCAGGAAGTAGGGAGATGGCGGATTGTGCGCGCAGCGGATCGCGTTGAAGCCGTTCGCCTTCAGCAGCCCTACCTTGCGCCGTTCGGCCCGGTCAATGGCGACGGCGCCGAGCATGCCGTGATCGTGGTGAACACAGGCGCCCTGCAACTGGTAGGTCTTGCCGTTGACTTGGAAGCCGGCCCTTGGCGAGACGCCAATCGTGCGGATGCCGAAGCGCTGGCTGATCCGGTCGGTCACCCTGCCGTCGCTTGTCAGGGTGATGTCGGCACGGTGCAGGTTGGGCGTACCAGGGGACCAGAGAGCGGGGCGAGCGACGTCGAGTTCGGCATCGATGCGGCCGCCTTTGGCGGTAACCAACACGGACTTGGCGGCCGAGGCAACGACGCGGTCGCGCGCGTCGCGGATGTTGATGCGATACTCCGCCGTCTGCGGCATGCCCGCGCGGTTCTCCAGTTCGATGCCGAAGAGCACCGTCGCACTGGCCGCATCCACGGTCGGTGTGGTGATCGCTACGCCGGAATAGGGCACGCGCACGGTGCCGGTGCGGCTGAGCCAGACGTGGCGGTAGAGGCCGGAGCCCGAATACCAGCGCGCGGTCTCGCCGACGTTGGAGACGCGCACCGCGAGCACGTTCGGCAGGTGTGCCCGCAGGTGCGGCGTCAGGTCGAATACGAAGCCGAGATAGCCGTTGACGTTGCGGCCGAGCGACACGCCGTTGATCCACGCCTCGGCGATCATGTAGGCGCCGTCAAAGCGGACCTCGACCTGCTCGCCGGGCACGAGGTCGGTAAGCGTGAAGCTCTTGCGATACCAGCCGATCCCGCCGACCGTCCAGCCGGTGCCCCAGCCGAACGCGGATTCCGCCACGTCGAACGGCCCCACCTTGTGCGGCGGCCCGCCGGGGGCGAGCGGCGGCACCGACGCCATGACGATCGGCACCTCGGGCGAGACTACCGGCGCGCCCTTCGGGTGCGGCCCTGGGTTCCACAAGGCGACCGGCGGCACCCACGGATCGGTCGACTGCGGCGCGCCGGGGCGATCCTCGATGCTCCAGTCGTGCGGCAGATCCAGCTTGCGCCAGCCGCCGTCGTCGAATTCTGGGCGCTGGGCCTGTGCGGTATCGCCGAGGAAGAAGCGCCAGTCGTCGTCGAACGGCAGGTCGCGCGTCGGCCCCTTCGCAGCCGCCGGCGCCTTCGCCAGCGCAGGGGTACCGCCGACCAGCGCCAGCGCCGCGCCGCCCGCGGCGGTGGCCTGAAGCATCTGCCGACGGTGGAGCGATGTCCTCTCGGTCGTCATCGTCTGTACCTCATCTGCGTAGCCGGACGTCACGGGTGGTCCTATCGGGTGGCTCGGGCGACTGCGCCGCTCGCCAGCGGGCGCATCGCCGCATAGCCGGCGCGATTGGGATGGACGCCGTCGTTGCCGAGGTCGGCGCGCAGGCCGTCATCGGCATCGTGCAGCGGCGCGAAATAGTCGACGAACACCGCGCCGCGCTGGGTCGCCAGCGTTCGCAGACGGTCGTTGAGGCGCTTAACCCGCACGGCGGGCTTCAGGTCGGGCTGCCACGAGCGGACTGAGATCGGCGGGATCGAGGCGATCACCACCCTGATCCGGTTGGCCTGCGCGACATCGAGCATCGCGCCGAAATTGTTGACGACGTCGTCGTCGCGGATCGCGCCTGCGTTCTGCAGGATGTCGTTCGTGCCGGCCATGATGTGCACCACCGCCGGCTTCAGCGCGACGACATCCGGGTAGAAGCGCAGCAAGATCTGCGAGCTGGTCTGCCCGCTAATACCGCGATCCAGCATCGTATCGCTGAAGAAGCCCGGATCGGCACGGCCCCAGTTCTCCGTGATGGAATCGCCGAGGAACACCGCGCGCGGGCGGATGGCCTGCGCCGCATTGTCGGCGCGGTAGCGGCAGAGGCCGGACCAGTCGGTCTTGAGCAGCGCCTGCTGCCGGCTCGTCAACTGCGCGACGTAGGCGGCGGTCTCGGGATCCTTCATAAATGTCGCGGGATCGATCTTCACGCCGGGCGTCAGGCTCATCTCGCGCAGCTTTGTCGAGACCGGCGTGTCGGGCAGCTGGGCATTGGCGCAGGTCGTATCGGCGGCGGCGGCCAGCGTGGGCGCGGGCGTCGCGATGAGGGCGGCGAGCCCGGCCAGCAACAAGCCCCTTCGCATGTTCGGGGCGGGGCGGGGCATCTGCCGAGACGTCGTCATGGTCGTCACCTCCGGTGGCGCGAAGCCGGCCCGCTTGCCCGTCCGACATCGCGGACGTCGTGTCGTCGAAGAAGACGGGCGGGGCATCGTCGATGCCCGCCCGCATGTGCGTCGCCCGGCTTACTTCGAGCCGAAGGCGTAGCGCAGCGTCACGCCATATTCGCGTGGACGCGAGCTCCGCACCACGTCGTAACCGGCAGCGGCGGCGAACGTCGGATAGGCCGAGTTGATCGTCGCGACGCGGGCAAGCTCCACCTGCTTGTCGAACACGTTCTTGCCGTAGATGCCGAGATCCCAGCCGGCGTCGTTGCCGGTGATACCGGCGAAGAGATCGACAATGGCGTAGTCCGGCGTCTTGCGGAAGGTGGTGCCCTGACGGAAGTTGCCGAAGTTCGGGTTCTTGCCCTGGTAGTTCACGTTGAAGCGGAC
Organism: Alterirhizorhabdus solaris; assembly: GCF_007785815.1. GTDB lineage: Bacteria > Pseudomonadota > Alphaproteobacteria > Sphingomonadales > Sphingomonadaceae > Alterirhizorhabdus > Alterirhizorhabdus solaris. Next base: position 22,526 of record NZ_VNIM01000057.1, read on the forward strand.
ATAGGCGCCGAGCGCGTCGGTGAAAGGCACTTCATAGCCACCGTTGGCGGTGATCTGCAGCGGCGCCTGCGTGTTCAGCACCTGCCCCTTGGCCGACTGGCAGAAGTTGATCGGGTTGGCAGCGGAGACCGCCACCGCGCCCGCGCACGAGCCCGGGTTCGACGGGATCAGGCCGCCCTGCGACTTAATCTTCGAGTAGCTGATGTTGGCGCCGAGCGACAGGTTCTCAATCGGATTGGCCGCCACCTCGACCTCGAACCCGCGCACCTTCGCATCGAGGTTGCGATAGAAAGCGACGTTCGTCTGGGCTGCACGCGCCGAGACACTGCTGAAGAACTGCACGCCTTCAAACGTGGTAAGCTGGTCCTTATAATCGAGCTGGAAGACGGCCGCATTGACCCGCAGGCCGCGCGTGATCGTCGACTTGACGCCTAGCTCGTACGACCTCGCCGTCTCCGGGTTCGGTGTCACGAGGTTGCGCGGCAGGCCCGGGTTGTTGATAGCGGCGAGACCGGTACGGAACGAGCTGCCGGTGGTGGCGTAGACAAGCAGATCGTCGGTGAACTTGTGCGACAGCGAGAAGTTATAGATCGTCTTGCTGTAGCGGTTATTGTTGGCTTCGGACGAGTTGCGGAAGCCGTTCGGCAGCGCGAACTCGCAGATCACGCCGGTCGTATAGACCGGGCTGGCAATCGCCGAGCCGAGCCCCGGCTGCGATACCGCCGGGCAGGCGGCGCGCGACGGCAGCAGCGGGTTAGCGAAGGCCTGGAACGCCGCGAACGTCGTGACGTCGATGGTCGAGGTGACCCGATCCCGCACCATCGCGAGGCCGCCGGTCAGTTCGGTGTTCTCGTCGATGTGGAAGCGCAGGTTGCCGTAAAAGCTGCGGAACCGCTGACCGAGCGCGATATTGCTCGAGCTGTTCAGGATGTAGCGCGGATTCGGCACCGTGACCGCGCCGGGCGCGGCGGTGACGGGGTTGCCGAACGCACCGGCCAGGAAGGTCGGCGCGTTGAAATTTTGAAGGCCTGCCGAGCGCTTGGTGAAGAAACCGATGTCATAATCAAATGGTCGGCTATCGTCAGGGTTGGACGACAATCTGATCTCGTGGGTCATGAACTTCGGTACGCCCGCCGCCGTCGGATTCGGCATCGTGAACGTCTCAAATCCGGGCAGGATGTTCAGCGGGTCGGTCGCGTTGAAGTTTGGTCCGGCGCGATTATACTGGCGGCCAAAGTTGTAGCTTAGCGACTGGCCGAACACATCCCAGTTGGCATTGATCGTCAGCAGATCGACCTTGCCGAGCCGAATGTTCGGCAGATCCGCGACCGAACGATTGTCGCTGGAGGACAGCGCCGGCCCGTTGAAGTTGGCCGGGATGGCGGGGGACAAGCCGGGGACGGCGGCGCGGCCCGGGCTGCCGGTGCCGGCGACTTGGGTGAAATCGCGACTCACCGACCGGCGGCGCTGATACATCGCCTGCAGCGACAGCGTGTCGGTCGGCTTGAACAGGATGGTCGCGCGATACGTGCGGTCCCGGAAATACGGATTAATCGTGCTGTTGACGCTGCGGACGCGCGTGCTGTTGCTCTCTTCAATGTTCGTAGCGAGGCGGATCGCCAGCACGTCCTTAATGATCGGCGCGTTGACCGCGGCCTGAATGTCATAGTGATCGCCAGATCCGTAGAGGCCGAACACCGTGCCACCGAACTCGTCGAGGTCGGGCTTGCGCGTGGTGAGGGTCACTGCGCCGGAGATCGACGGCGCGCCGCGCGTCGTGCCCTGCGGCCCGCGCAGCACTTCGATCTGGCCGACGTCGAACAGCGACACGATCGTAGCGGCGGGATCGAACGGCACTTCGTTGAAGTAGATCGGCGTGGCCGGGGTACCCGAACCCGGCTGCCAGGTGACTCCGCGCAGCGTGACCGAGGTGCTCGATCCGGCGTTGACGAGCGTCAGGCCCGGTGCGAGCTTCGAGACTTCGTCGACCTGCGTGATCGCGAGCTTCTCGAGGCGGTCACCCGTGACGACCTGGACCGAGACCGGCACGTCCTGCAGGTTTTCCGCCGAGCGGCGCGCCGTGACGATGATCTCGCCCGCATCGCTCACATCGGCGCTGTCCTGACGCGCTTCGTTAGCGGCGGCGACGTTCTGACCCTCGGACGCGGTGCCGACCGTCGCCGGTTCGGCGGTCTGCGCATAGGCCGCGAACGACGTGCAAAGCGAAAGCGCGCCAACCGAGGCGAGGCAGCCGGCCTTCAGGGCCCGCGACGAAACAGACAGATGTTGGGAACGCGCTTTCATATCCACCCCTTTTCACGCCCGTGTCTACCTTAGTGGAGACGCATCGCTTGTCCGTCTTGTAGTCCGACTATAAAGCGGAGACAATGGGCGATTGTTGCAAGAGTGCGGCACGTGCGTGTCGATCTGATGCGTGGCGGGTCCGTAGAGCGCACTATCTCGTACGCCTGCCGATCGCCCGTCGCTTGAGCGCCTCGTCACGCGCAATCGCGGGCTGGGGCGAACGCGCATTATCCGTCGAACCGGCCGGGGGGCAGGCCGACCGCGCCCGAATAGACCTCGAACAGCGCGCCGTCCTCGGGTATCGTGTTGAGCCCGATGGTCGCCGAGGTCACGAACATCCGGTCGAGCCTCTCTCCACCAAACGCGATATTGGTGATCTGCCGTGCGGGCAGGGCAATGCTGCGGTCGAGCGTGCCGTCAGGCCGGAACCGGCTGATGCGGCTGCCGCCCCAGTGCGTGATCCAGAGACCGTCGTCGGCGTCCACGGTCATGCCGTCCGGATGCCCGTCGAATTCGGCGAAAGTGATGAAGTCGGTGCGGTCGGCCAGCCTGCCGCTGGGCAGCCGGCGGAAGCGATAGACCGTCCGCAGCGCGGTATCGGAGTGATACAGCCAGGCGCCGTCGGCGCTGAACGCGGGTCCGTTGGGCACGCCGTAGCCCGTATCCATGCGCGTCCAGCGGCGGTCCGCGCCGAAGCGGTAGAAGGAACCGCTGGCCTGCTCTTCCGCCATGTCCATCGTGCCGCACCAGATGACGCCGTCCGCATCGGCCTTGCCGTCGTTCATGCGGTTGTTCGGCAGCGCGGGCTCCGGGTCGGCGATCGGGCGGATCGCCAGCGGATTGAGATCGAGTTCGGCGAATCCGCTCTTGAAGCCGGCGATGAAGCCGCCGCCGATCCGCTCGACCACCCAGCCGAGCGGCTCGGGCATGGCCCAGCGCGTGACCCGTCCGTCCACCAGCGACAGCCGGTTGAGTGCTGGCGCGAGGATATCGACCCAGAAGACGGCGTTCTCGCGCTCCGACCAGAGCGCGCCTTCGCCGAGGCTGTCCTGCGTATCGCGCGGGACGATCGACCAATCCGCCATCGGTGCCGCTCCGCTAGTGGTTGTCGCGTGGCAGACCCTGCGTCTGCGCGATGCGCTGGTATTTTTCCGCGCCTTCCAGGATAGCGCCGCTGTCCATCTGGCCGACGACGTTGCGCTGGATCTCTTGCCACGGCGTCTGCGAGGCGGGGTAACGGTAGCCGCCCTCGGCCGCGAGCGTGCGCCGGCGCTCGGCCAACTCGTCGGCCGCGATCAGCACGTCGGCCGTGCCGCGGCCGAGATCGATGCGGACGCGGTCGCCCGTGCGCAACAGCGCCAGCCCGCCCATCGCCGCCGCCTCGGGGCTGGCGTTAAGAATCGACGGCGAGCCGCTGGTGCCGGACTGGCGACCGTCGCCGATGCAGGGGAGGGCGTGGATGCCCTCGCGGATCAGGTAGGCGGGCGGCCGCATGTTCACCACCTCGGCCGCGCCGGGATAGCCGATCGGCCCGGCGCCGCGCATGAACAGCAGGTGGCTGTCGGTGATGCCCAGCG
>NZ_VNIM01000058.1 GCF_007785815.1 Alterirhizorhabdus solaris
ACTGCATCCTGATCGTCGATTTCGGCAGCCAGGTGACGCAGCTCATCGCGCGCCGCGTGCGCGAGGCGGGGGTCTATTCCGAGATCGCACCGTTCAACGCCGCCGATGCCGCGTTCGACCGGCTGAAGCCGAAGGGCATCATCCTGTCCGGCGGGCCGGACAGCGTGACGCGCGACGAGTCGCCCCGCGTGCCGCAGCGGTTCTTCGAGGCGGGGCTGCCCGTGCTCGGCATCTGCTACGGCCAGCAGACGATGTGCCAGCAGCTCGGCGGATCGGTGACGGCACACGGCACCGGCGAGTTCGGCCGCGCCTATCTGGAGGTCACCGCCCGTTCCGCCCTGTTCGACGGGTTATGGGCCGAGGGCGAGCGCCATCAGGTGTGGATGAGCCACGGCGACACGGTGGACGCGCTGCCGCCCGGCTTCGCCACCGTCGCCAGATCCGAAGGCGCGCCCTATGCGGTGAGCGCCGACGAGGAACGCCGCTTCTATGGCGTGCAGTTCCATCCGGAGGTGGTGCACACCCCCGATGGCGGCAAGCTGATCGCCAACTTCGCCCGCCACGTGTGCGGGCTGGCCGGTGACTGGACCATGGCCGAGTTCCGCGCCGCCAAGATCGCCGAGATCCGCGCGCAGGTGGGTGACGGCAAGGTGATCTGCGGCTTGTCCGGCGGCGTCGACTCGGCGGTGGCGGCGGTGCTGATCCACGAGGCGATCGGCGACCAGCTCACCTGCGTGTTCGTCGACCACGGGTTGATGCGGCTCGGCGAGGCGGACCAGGTGGTCGGCCTGTTTCGCGAGCATTACGGCATCCCGCTGGTGCACGTGAACGTCGAGACGCTGTTCCTCAACGGCCTTGCCGGGCTGACCGATCCGGAGGCCAAGCGCAAGTTCATCGGCAAGACCTTCATCGACGTGTTCGAGGCGGAAGCGAAGAAGATCGGCGGCGCCGGCTTCCTCGCACAGGGCACGCTCTACCCGGACGTGATCGAGAGCGTGTCGTTCACCGGCGGGCCGTCCGTCACGATCAAGAGCCACCACAATGTGGGGGGCTTGCCCGAGCGGATGAACATGAAGCTGGTCGAGCCTCTGCGCGAGCTGTTCAAGGACGAGGTGCGCGAGCTTGGCCGCGAGCTGGGGCTGCCCGACATCTTCGTCGGCCGCCACCCCTTCCCCGGCCCCGGCTTGGCGATCCGAATTCCGGGCGAGGTAACCAAGGAGCGGTGCGACATCCTGCGGAAAGCCGACAAGATCTACCTCGACGAGATCCGCGCGGCGGGCCTGTACGATGCGATCTGGCAGGCCTTCGCGGTGCTGCTGCCGGTAAAGACGGTGGGCGTGATGGGCGATGCGCGCACCTACGATTCGGTCTGCGCGCTGCGTGCCGTCACGTCGACCGACGGCATGACCGCCGACGTCTATCCATTCGACGCCGGCTTCCTGTCGCGCGTGGCGACGCGGATCGTCAACGAGGTCGCCGGGATCAACCGGGTGACCTACGACTATACCTCGAAGCCGCCCGGCACGATCGAGTGGGAATGATCGCCCCGCCCCCGCCCGCCACGGCGGGGGCGACGCGATCGATCAGACGACGCCGTACGCCAGCATCGCGTCGGCGACCTTCTTGAACCCGGCAATGTTCGCGCCGCGCACATAGTCGGTATAGCCCGGTTCGCCGGCCACGCCGCCGTAGGTGAGGCAGCTGGTGTGGATGCCTTCCATGATGTCGAGCAGCAGCTGTTGCAGCTCGGCCTCCTTCCAGCTGCGGCGCTCGGAGTTCTGGCTCATCTCCAGCCCCGAGACGGCGACGCCGCCGGCATTGGCCGCCTTGCCCGGCGCGTAGAGGATGCGGGCATCCTTGAACACATGCACGCCTTCCAGGTCGGTCGGCATATTCGCACCTTCGCTCACCGCCTTGCAGCCGTTCTTGACGAGCAGCCGCGCATCGTCGCCGAGCAGCTCGTTCTGCGTGGCGCAGGGCAGCGCCACGTCGCATGGCACGCCCCACGGCGTCTTGCCGGCGGTGAAGGTGGCACCCTTATATTCGGAGACGTAATCCTGGATGCGGCCGCGCCGCTTCGTCTTGTGCGCCTTCACCCAGTCGATCTTCTCCTGCGTGATACCGTCGGGATCGTGGATGAAGCCCTGGCTGTCGGACAACGTGAGCACCTTGCCGCCCGACTGGACGATCTTCTCCGCCGCATGCGTGGCGACGTTGCCCGATCCCGAGATCACCGCCGTCTTGCCGACGAGGTCCTCGCCCCGGGTCTTCAGCATGTTGAGCAGGAAATATACCGCGCCATAGCCGGTCGCTTCGGGCCGGATCAGCGAGCCGCCATATTCAAGCCCCTTGCCGGTCAGCACGCCGGTGAACTGGTTGGTGATGCGCTTGTACTGGCCGAACATGTAGCCGATCTCGCGCCCGCCCACGCCGATATCGCCCGCAGGCACGTCCACGTCCGCGCCGACATGGCGGTACAGCTCGGTCATGAAGCTCTGGCAGAAGCGCATCACCTCGCGGTCGCTCTTGCCCTTGGGATTGAAGTTGGCGCCGCCCTTGCCGCCGCCCATCGGCAGGCCGGTGAGCGCGTTCTTGAACGTCTGCTCGAAGGCGAGGAACTTCAGCACGCTTTCGGTGACGGACGGGTGGAAGCGGATGCCACCCTTGTACGGCCCGATCGCGTTGTTGTTCTGCACGCGATAGCCGCGCTGGACGCGCACGTTGCCGTTGTCGTCCTCCCAGCAGACGCGGAACGAGATGATCCGGTCCGGCTCGGCAATGCGGCGGAGGATCTGCTCGGAGTGGTAATGCTCCTTGTCCTCGATGAAGTCGTAGATGTCCTCGGCGACTTCCTGCACCGCCTGGACGAACTCGGGCTGACCCGGGTTACGCTTCTTCACGCCCTCGATGAAAGTCGGCAGATCGACGTGGTCGGTAACAGCCATCCTGTGCCCCCAATCCATGATGTGGGCGAACCCGAAGTCCCCCTTCGTTGAGTCGAGGCGGATCAGAAGGGATTGGTAGCACAGTTGATGGCCGCGCAAAGATCACTTCGGCGATCGTCGTTCGTCTTATCGGAGCCGGCCAGGCGAACGCGGCGAATGCGGCAGTATGTCCACCTGCCAGCCTGCTCCCGCACGTCTAATGCGGGCAGAGTCTGAAGCCGAACGCTTTTCCCTTATCGGGAAGCATTGACCGCCACGAAGCAAACACCACCCTGGCGACGAAAAACGACCGCTGCCTGCCCGGCAACGGTCGCAAGGAACACGGTCGCCTTCCCGCGCGTAGCGGGTCTAGCGGGCGACGATCAGGCCGGTTGGGTCGCCCGATCGAGCACGGCGGCGATCTGGCGGCTGACCTCGTCGATATCCGCCATGCCGTCCACCTGGCTCACCAGCCCACGCGCCTCGTACAGCGGCAGGATCGGCGCGGTCTTGGCGCGATACTCGGCCATGCGCGTCCGCACGGTTTCCTCATTGTCGTCCGGCCGACGCTTGAACTCGGTCGCTGCGCACACGTCGCACACGCCCGCCGTCGCCGGCTGTTTGTAGCGGTCGTGATAGCCCTCGCCGCACTTGGCGCAGGTGAAGCGGCCGGTAATGCGATCGACCAGCGCGTCCTCGTCCACCGACAGCTCGATCACATGGTCAAGCGTCTTGCCCCGTTCGGACAGCAGCAGGTCGAGCGCGTCTGCCTGCGGGGCGGTGCGGGGATAGCCGTCGAAGATCGCGCCTCCGCCGCCGTCGAGTTGGTCGAGCCGCTCGCCGATGATGCCCGAAACGATCGCATCGGAGACGAGTTCGCCCGCCTCCATCACCGCCTTGGCCTTCAACCCGACCGGCGACCCCGCCTTCACGGCGGCACGCAACATGTCACCGGTGGAAAGCTGCACCATGCCGCGCTGCTGTTCAAGCCGGCTCGCCTGGGTTCCCTTGCCCGCCCCCGGCGGACCCAGCAGGATGATATTCATGCCCTTATATTCCCCTGCCCGTCTGTTGGCCTAGCGGCGCATGCCGCCCTTGAGCTTCGCCTTCTTAATAAGGTCGCCATATTGGTGCGCCAGCAGATGGCTCTGGATCTGGGTCACGGTATCGATCGTTACGTTGACCACGATCAGAAGGCTAGTCCCGCCGAGATAGAAGGGGATGCCCGCCTGAGCGACCAGATATTCCGGCACCAGGCAGATGAACGTCAGATACGCCGCCCCGATCACGGTGATGCGCGTCAGCACGTAATCCAGATAGTCCGCAGTGTTCTTGCCCGGACGAATGCCGGGGATGAAGCCGCCGTAACGCTTGAGGTTGTCCGCCGTCTCTTCCGGATTGAACACAACCGCGGTGTAGAAGAAGCAGAAGAAGATGATCCCGGCCGCATACAGCGCCATGTAGAGCGGCGTGCCGTGCTGGAGCCACTGGTTCATCGAGATGATGAAATCACCCCAGCGGCTCTCGCCCGCCACGCGCTGCCCGGCGAACTGCGTGATCGTCAGCGGCATCAGCAGCAGCGACGAGGCGAAGATCGGCGGGATCACGTTGGCGGTGTTGATCTTGAGCGGCAAATGGCTCTTGTCCGCCTGCATCATGCCGCGCTGGGTCTGCCGCTTGGGATACTGGATCAGCACCCGGCGCTGAGCGCGCTCCATGAACACGATGAACAGGATCAGCCCCATGACCAGCACCAGCGTGCCGATGATGAGGATCGGCGAGAGCGAGCCGGTGCGGCCACCCTCGAACACCTGCGCCAGCGCATGCGGCAGCTGGCTGACGATGCCTGCCATGATGATGAGCGAGACGCCGTTGCCGATGCCGCGGCTGGTGATCTGCTCGCCCAGCCACATCAGGAACATGGTGCCGCCGATCAGCGAGATCACGCAGGTGACGCGGAACAGCAGGCCGGGGTCGACCACGGCGGTCATCCCCTGCCCGGCGCCCCAGCTTTCCAGCCCCACGGCGATGAAATAGCCCTGGATCGCGGTGAGCAGTACCGTGCCGTAACGGGTGTACTGGTTCAGCTTTTTGCGCCCGCTCTCGCCCTCCTTCTTCACCGCCGCCAGCGTGGGCGACAGCGAGGTGGCGAGCTGCACGACGATCGAGGCGGTGATGTACGGCATCACGCCGAGCGCGATCAGGCTCATCCGTTCCAGCGAACCGCCGGAGAAGGTGTTGAAGAAATCGAGCACGCCGCCGCGCGTCGTCTCGAACAGCGAATTGAGCGCGACCGGATCGATCCCCGGCAGCGGCACGAAGCTGAGCAGCCGGAAGATCACCAGCGCCCCCAGCGTGAACCAGAGCCGCTTCTTCAGTTCGGTGGCCTTGGCGAACTGCCCGAGGCTTACGTTGGCGGCCAGTTGTTCGGCTGCGGATGCCATGATGCTGTACCCTGAAAACGGTCCGGCCCGATCAGGCCCGGATGCAAATGCGGCGGCGGAGTGCCTCTACGCCCCCCGCCGCCCCATATAATGTCACGCCCGGCTTTGTCTAAGCCGAACGACAGGCAGCTCAGGCTTTCGCCGCCGCCTTCTTGGCGTCCTTGTCGGCAGCGCGCTCCTTCTGGGCGACGCGATGCTTTGCGGCATGCTTGTCCTTGGCCGCGACCACCTCGATCACGTCCACCGAACCACCGGCCGCCTCGATCGCCGCCTTGGCCGCCCCGGAAACGCCCGCGACGCGGAACGACAGCTTCGAGGTGAGCGCACCCTTGGCGAGCACGCGCACGCCGTCCTTGCCGCCACGCGCGACACCTGCCGCCTTCAGCGCGGCATGATCGATCGTACCGTCGCTGGCGAGGGTGCCGGCATCGACCAGCTTCTGGATCTGGCCGAGGTTCACCTCGGCATGATCCTTGGCGAAGATGTTGTTGAAGCCGCGCTTCGGGATCCGCATGTGGAGCGGCATCTGACCGCCCTCGAAGCCGTTGATCGAGACGCCCGAGCGGCTCGTCTGGCCCTTCTGGCCGCGACCGGCGGTCTTGCCCAGGCCGGGGCCGATGCCGCGTCCGACGCGCACCCCGCCCTTGCGGGCGCCATCATTGTCGCGGATTTCATTGAGCTTCATGGGATGCACTCGCTTTCGCTATGTTCGCGCTGGAAATGAGAAGGGGCGCCCTATAGCGCCCCTTCGTCCGCCGCGCCACCCCGCTGGATGGCATGACGAGTTCGGCTCAGGCCTCTTCGACCTTCACCATGTGGGCGACGACGCGGATCATGCCGCGCGTCTCGGGCGTGTCCTCACGCTCCACCGTCTTGTGCATCTTGTTCAGCCCGAGACCGACGAGGGTCGCGCGCTGCTTCTCGATACGACGGATCGGCGATCCGGTCTGGGTGATCTTCAGCGTTGCCATGATGTTACTCCACCACCGCTGCGGCTTCGGCCTCGGCGACCTCGGCCGTGGCGCCGCCACGACCCAGCAGGTCGGCGATCTTCTTGCCGCGACGCTGCGCCACCGACTTCGGCGACGTCTGGTCGGTCAGCGCCTCAAAGGTCGCGCGGATCATGTTGTAGGGGTTGTTCGTGCCGACCGACTTGGTCACCACGTCGTGAACGCCCAGGCTCTCGAAGATGGCGCGCATCGGGCCACCGGCGATGATCCCGGTCCCCGCAGGCGCCGCCCGCAAATAGACCAGACCGGCCCCGAAGTGACCGCGACCGTCATGGTGCAGCGTGCGACCCTCGCGCAGCGGCACGCGAACCATCGCCTTCTTGGCGGCGGCGGTCGCCTTGGTGATCGCCTCCGGCACTTCGCGCGCCTTGCCGTGGCCGAAGCCGGCCCGGCCCTTGCCGTCGCCCACGACGACCAGCGCCGCGAAGCCGAAGCGCTTGCCGCCCTTCACCGTCTTGGAGACGCGGTTGATGTGGACCAGCTTCTCGATCAGCTCCTCGCCGCCGTCATCCTGGTTGCCACCGCGACGGTCGTCACGACGACCACGGTTGCCGCCACGATTGTCGCGATTGCCGCCGGGACCGCCGCGGCCGGGGCCGCCGCCACCGCGACCACCGCGGGGGCCACCACGACCGCCGCCGGGACCACCGGGGCCGCCCGGCCCACGATCGTTGGTCGGCGCGTCGGGAGTGTTGCCGGCACCGGGGGTGCCGTCGGCGGGGGCGCCGGGCTGGCCCTGGATATCGTTGGTGTCAGCCATTTAGAACTCCAATCCGCCTTCGCGGGCGGCATCGGCCAGCGCCTTGACGCGGCCATGAAACAGGAAGCCGCCGCGATCGAACACGACCCGCGTGACGCCCGCCGCCGAGGCACGCTCGGCAAGGCGCTTGCCCACGGATGCCGCCGACTCCGACGTCGCGCCGGTCGTGCCACGCACGTCCTTGTCCAGCGTCGAGGCGGAAGCCACCGTGTGGCCCTGCTCGTCGTCGATCACCTGCGCATAGATGTGCCGGCCGGAGCGATGCACCGAAAGGCGCGGACGCAGATTGCCCTTGGCACGCAGCGCCGTGCGGACGCGCTGGCGGCGCTTCTGGAAGAGGGAGAGACCCTTGGCCATTACTTCTTCTTCCCTTCCTTGCGGAAGATGAACTCGCCCGCGTACTTGATGCCCTTGCCCTTGTACGGCTCGGGCTTGCGCCAGCGGCGGATCTCGGCGGCAAGCTGGCCGACGGCCTGCTTGTCGATGCCCGTGATGTTGACCGTGGTCTGGTCCGGGGTCGCAACCGTCAGGCCCTCCGGCACGGCGATATCGACATCATGGCTGTAGCCGAGCTGCAGCTTGAGCTTCTGCCCCTGCACGCTTGCGCGATAGCCGACGCCGGTGATGAGCAGCTTCTTGGTGAAGCCCTCGGTCACGCCGGTGACGAGGTTCTGCACGAGCGTCCGCTGCATGCCCCAGAACGAACGGGCACGCTTCGTATCGTTGGCCGGCTGCACCGAGATGCCGCCGTCTTCGATCGCATACGTCACTTCGTCCGCCAGGTTCAGCGTCAGCGTGCCCTTGGCGCCCTTCACCGACAGCGTCTTGCCCTCGATCGAGGCGGTGACGCCTGCGGGAACGGGGACGGGTTTCTTACCGATGCGGCTCATATCAGAATACCTCCGCGAGCACCTCGCCGCCGACGTTCTGGTCGCGCGCTTCCGCGTCGGACAGAACACCCTTCGGCGTCGAGACGATGGTGATGCCAAGGCCGTTGCGCACGCGCGGCAGCTCCTTGGACCCCGAATAGACACGGCGGCCCGGCTTGGAGACACGGGCGACATGCTGGATCGCGGGCTGGCCCTCGAAATACTTCAGCTCGATGCGCAGACCGGCGTGGCCGGCAAGCTCTTCCTCGGAATAGCCGCGGATATAGCCTTCGCGCTGAAGCACGTCGAGAACACGCACGCGCAGCTTGGACGCCGGCGTCACGACGCTGTCCTTACGTGCCCGCTGGCCGTTGCGGATGCGGGTGAGCAGATCACCCAGGGGATCGGTCAATGCCATCTGATAATCCTTACCAGCTCGACTTCGTCACGCCGGGGATCAGGCCCTTGTTGGCCAGATCGCGCAGCTGGATACGGCAGAGCCGGAACTTGCGATAATATGCGCGCGGACGACCGGTCAGCTCGCAACGGTTGCGCACCCGGGTGGGGTTCGCGTTGCGTGGGATCTCGGCCAGTCGCAGGCGTGCGATGATCCGCTCGCCCTCTTCCTTGCTGTCGTCGTTCGCGATCGCCTTGAGACGCGCATACTTGCCAGCATATTGCTTGACCAGCTTCTTGCGCTTCTCGTTCTTGTTGATCGAACTCAGTTTCGCCATGACTTAAGTTCTCTTCCTTGTCGGAGAGAAGAATGCAGCGGAGCCGTTGGCTCAGGCCGCCTTCTTCTCCTCGGTGGTTTCCTGCGGGAACGGGAAGCCGAACAGACGGAGCAGCTCGCGCGCCTCGTCGTCGGTCTTGGCCGTCGTCGCCACGATCACGTCCATGCCACGCACGTTGTCGACCTTGTCGTAGCTGATCTCAGGGAAGATCAGCTGCTCCTTGAGGCCGGTCGCGTAGTTGCCACGGCCGTCGAACGACTTCGGGTTCAGGCCCCGGAAATCGCGGACGCGGGGCAGTGCGATCGTCACGAACCGGTCGAGGAATTCGTACATCCGCTCGCGGCGAAGGGTCACCTTCGCACCGATCGGCATGCCCTCGCGCAGCTTGAACTGCGCGATCGACTTCTTCGCCTTGGTCACGACGGCCTTCTGGCCGGCGATCTGCGTCATCTCGGCCGCAGCCTGCTCGACGCGCTTCTTGTCCTGCGTCGCATCACCCACGCCCATGTTCAGGACGATCTTGGTGAGCTTCGGCACTTCCATCGCGTTCTTGTAGCCGAACTTCTCGGTCATCGCCTTGGCGATGCTGTCGTCGTACAGCTGCTTCATCCGCGGCGTGTAGGTATCAGCCACTGACGGTCTCCCCGGTCTTCACGGCCACGCGGACCTTCTTGCCGTCGCGCACTTCGAAGCGAACGCGCGTCGGCTTGCCATCGGCGGTCGCGATCGCGACCTTCGAGACATGCAGCGGGGCCTCGAACCGATCCAGGCCACCCTGCGGGTTGCCCTGGCTCGGCTTGCGATGACGCGTGCCGACGTTGATGCCGGCGACGATCACCTTGGCGTCCTTGGGCATGGACTTGGTGACTTCACCGGTCTTGCCCTTGTCCTTGCCAGACAGGATGACGACCTTGTCGCCCTTCTTGATCTTCAACGAAGCCATGTCACAGCACCTCAGGCGCGAGCGAGATGATCTTCATGTGACCCTTGCCGCGAAGCTCGCGAACGACCGGGCCGAAGATGCGCGTGCCGATCGGCTCGCCGCTGTTCTTGTTGATGAGCACTGCGGCATTGCCGTCGAAACGGATCGTCGAACCGTCAGCGCGATGAATGTCCTTGGCGGTACGGACGATGACGGCGCGATGCACGTCACCCTTCTTCACCTTGCCACGCGGTGCGGCCTCCTTGATCGAGACGACGATCACGTCGCCCACGGTCGCGAAGCGCCGCTTTGAGCCACCGAGCACCTTGATGCACTGGACGCGCTTGGCGCCCGAGTTGTCGGCGACTTCAAGATTGGACTGCATCTGGATCATGAGTCAGTCCTCCTTCAGGCCGTGTAGGCTTCGGCCGAGGCCGGAGCGGCCTCCGCATCGGCCTTCGCCAGGACGCGCCACGTCTTCAACTTGGAGATCGGCGCGCACTCTTCGATGCGCACGGTCTCGCCTTCCTTGAACACGTTGCCCTCGTCATGGGCATGATACTTCTTCGAACGACGGATGATCTTGCCGTACAGAGGGTGCTTCACCTTCCGCTCGACGGAAACCACCACCGTCTTGTCGGTCTTGTCGGAGACCACCGTTCCGGTCAGCACGCGCTTCGGCATGGCTGGCGCTCCTTACTTGGCGACCGAGCGCGAACGCTCGGTCTGCAGGGTCTTGATCTGCGCGATCGTGCGGCGAACCTCACGAACACGGCTGGGCTTCTCGAGCTGGTTCGTCGCCGCCTGGAAGCGGAGGTTGAACTGCTCGCGCTTCAGCTCGCCGAGCTGTGACGACAGCTGATCGTCCGTACCGGACTTGAGATCGGAAATCTTCGCCATGGTCAGACGGCCTCGTGAACGGACTCGCCCAGACGGGCGACGACCTTGGTCTTGATCGGGAGCTTCTCCATCGCGCGCTCGAAAGCGACGCGGGCGAGCGGACCGGGCACGCCGTCCAGCTCGAACAGGATCCGACCCGGCTTCACGCGGGCAGCCCAGAACTCCGGCGAACCCTTGCCCGAGCCCATGCGGACTTCGGCAGGCTTCGACGACACCGGAAGATCCGGGAAGATGCGGATCCACAAGCGACCTTGGCGCTTGATGTGACGCGTGATCGCGCGGCGGGCCGCCTCGATCTGGCGCGCGGTGATGCGGTCCGGCTCCATCGCCTTCAGGCCAAACGACCCGAAGTTGAGCGCCGTGCCACCCTTGGCATCGCCGTGGATGCGGCCCTTGAAGGCCTTGCGAAACTTGGTGCGCTTTGGTTGCAGCATATTCTATCGCCTTCTGACACCGATCATCGGTCGATCAGGCTTCGTTGGGGTCGAAAGACCTCAGCGAGCCGGTCGAACTCCCGACGTCTGAGCTTCCATCATGAGCCGGTCCTGCGCGAGCGGGTCGTGGCCGAGGATCTCACCCTTGAAGATCCAGACCTTGACGCCGCACACGCCATAGGCGGTGTGCGCCTCGGCTTCGGCATAATCGACATTCGCGCGCAGGGTATGCAGCGGAACGCGACCTTCGCGATACCATTCGGTCCGCGCGATTTCGGCGCCGCCGAGACGGCCTGCGCAGGTGATCCGAATGCCCTCGGCACCCAGGCGCAACGCCGACTGCACGGCACGCTTCATCGCCCGACGGAACGCCACGCGACGCTCCAGCTGGTCGGCGACCGACTGGGCGACCAGGCGGCTGTCGATCTCGGGCTTACGGATCTCGACGATGTTCAGCGACACGTCCGACGAGGTCATCTTGCCGAGCGTGCGACGCAGCTTCTCGATGTCCGCACCCTTCTTGCCGATGATGACACCGGGACGGGCCGCGAAGATCGAGATGCGGGCGAGCTTGGCAGGACGTTCGATCACCACTTTCGAGATCGCGGCCTGCGGCAGCGACTTCATGATGAACTTGCGGATCTTCAGATCCTCAAGCAGCAAACGACCGTAGTCGGCACCGTCGGCATACCAGCGGCTGTCCCACGTGCGGTTGATCTGCAACCGCATGCCGATGGGGTTAGATTTCTGACCCATGTTACTCCCCAGCCTCCGCGACTTCACGCACGACGACGCGCAGACGCGAGAACGGCTTTTCGATCCGCGACGAGCGACCGCGGGCGCGGCTGGCAAAACGTTTCATCACCAGGCCACGACCGACCGAGGCCTCTTGCACGATAAGTGCGTCGACGTCGAGGTTGTGGTTGTTCTCAGCGTTTGCGATCGCGGAGGCGAGGCACTTGCGCACATCGACAGCCATCGCCTTGCTCGAGAAGGACAGGATGTTGAGCGCGTCCGAAGCCTTGCGGTTACGGATCAGCGCGGCGACGAGGTTCAGCTTCTGCGCCGAACCGCGCACGGCGGTGGCAACGGCAAGGGCTTCCTTGTCGCCCACTTTGCGGGGGGATGCCGGCTTGCTCATCAGCGCTTGCCCTTCTTGTCGGCGGCGTGGCCGGGGAAGTAGCGCGTCGGCGCGAACTCACCCAGCTTGTGGCCGACCATGTCTTCGTTCACCGACACCGGCACGAACTTGCGGCCGTTGTAGACGCTGAAGGTCAGCCCCACGAACTGCGGAAGAATGGTCGAACGACGCGACCAGGTCTTGATGGCGCCACGTGCGCCGCTGTCCTGTGCGCCCTCGGCCTTCCGAAGAAGGTGGAGATCGACGAACGGACCTTTCCAGACGGAACGGGCCATGATTACCTCTTCTTCTTCGCGTGACGCGACCGGATGATCATCTTGTCGGTCGACTTGTTCGAACGGGTGCGCGCACCCTTCGTCGGCTTGCCCCACGGGGTGACCGGATGACGGCCGCCCGAGGTCCGGCCCTCACCACCGCCGTGCGGATGGTCGACCGGGTTCTTGGCGACGCCGCGCGTGAGCGGGCGCTTGCCGAGCCAACGATTACGACCGGCCTTGGCGAGGTTCTGGTTGGCATTGTCCGGGTTGGACACCGCACCGACCGTGCACATGCAATCTGACCGGATGTAGCGCTGCTCGCCCGAGTTCAGGCGGACCATCACCATGCCCTTGTCGCGACCGACGATCTGCACGTAAGTGCCTGCCGCCCGTGCGATCTGACCACCCTTGGCGGGCTTCATCTCGACATTGTGGACGATCGTGCCGACCGGTGCCTGGCCGATCTCCATCGCGTTGCCCGGCTTGGTATCGGTCTTCTTGGCCGCGATCACCACGTCGCCCGGCGCAAGCCGCTGCGGCGCGAGGATGTAAGCCTGCTCGCCGTCCTCGTAGTTCACCAGCGCGATGAACGCCGAACGGTTGGGATCATATTCGAGCCGCTCGACCGTCGCCGGCGCGTCCCACTTGCGACGCTTGAAGTCGACGTAGCGATACTTCTGCTTGTGGCCGCCCGCGATGCCACGCGCGGTGGCGTGGCCCTGGTTGTTACGGCCGCCGGACTTGCGCTTGCCCTCGGTGAGCGCCTTGACAGGCTTGCCCTTCCAGAGCGACGACTTGTCGACGAGGACGAGGCCACGGCGCGCCGGGCTCGTCGGGTTGTAATGCTTGAGTGCCATGCCGCCCTCAGATCCCGGTGGTGACGTCGATGGTCTGGCCGGCGGCCAGCGTCACGATCGCCTTCTTCATGTCCGAGCGCGTGTAGGGCTTGCCCTTCCAGCGCTTGGTCTTGCCCTTCTGCACGATCGTGTTTACGTTCGTGACGTCCACCGAGAAGAGCGCCTCGACGGCGGCCTTGATCTCGGGCTTGGAGGCATCGCCGGCCACCTGGAAGACGACCGCATTATGCTCGGAGAGCAGGGTCGACTTCTCGGTGATGTGCGGCGCGAGCACCACGTCGTAATGACGGATGTCGACGGCCTTCTGGTCCTTCTTAGCCATTGAGGCGCGCCTCCAGCTTTTCGACAGCGGCGCGGGTCAGCACCAGCGTGTCATGCTTCAGGATGTCGTAGACGTTGGCGCCCATCGCCGGCAGCAGGTTGACGCCACCGATGTTGCCCGAGGCCAGCGCGAAGCTGACGTTGAGCGCATCGCCGTCGATCACCAGTGCCTTCTTGCCGAAGCCGAGCTGGGCGAGCTGCGTGACGAGCGTCTTGGTCTTGCCTTCGGCCACGTCGAGCGCGTCAAGAACGATCAGGCTGCCGTCCTTTGCCTTGGCCGAAAGCGCCATGCGCAGGCCGAGTGCCCGGATCTTCTTGTTCAGCGACGGATTGAAGTCACGAACGCGAGGACCGTGCGCCTTGCCGCCGCCGATGAATACCGGAGCGCGACGATCGCCGTGACGCGCCGTACCGCCGCCCTTCTGGCGACCGAACTTCTTTCCCGTCCGCGCCACGTCCGACCGCTCACGCGCGCCGCGGGCCGTGCCGCGACGCTTTTCGAGCTGCCAGGTGACGACCCGGTGGAGAATGTCGGCGCGCGGCTCCAGACCGAACACGGCATCCGCCAGCTCGATGTCGCCCGCCCCGCTGGCGTCGAGGTTCTGAACCTGAACCTTCATCTTCAGCCCTCCTGACCGTCGGTCGCATCGACGGTGGCGTCGGCCGGAGCCTCGGTCGCCGGAGCGTTGTTGCTGGTGGCCGCAGCCTTCACCTGGCCCGGATAGGGCGCATCGGCGTGGCGCGGTTCCTTGACGGCGTCCTTGACGATCAGCCAGCCACCCTTCGATCCGGGCACGGAGCCCTTCACGTACAGCAGACCACGCTCGACGTCCGTCTGGACGATCTCGAGGTTCTGCTGGGTGCGCTGCTTGTCGCCCATGTGGCCGGCCATCTTCTTGTTCTTGAAGACCTTGCCCGGATCCTGGCGCTGACCCGTCGAACCGAGCGAACGGTGCGACACGGAGACGCCATGCGTCGCGCGCAGACCACCGAAGCCCCAGCGCTTCATGCCGCCCTGGAAACCCTTGCCCTGCGTCTGCCCGGCGATATCGACGAGCTGCCCCACGGCAAAATGATCGGCCGCGATTTCCGCGCCGACATCGAGCAGGGCGTCGGCGTCCACTCGGAACTCGACGAGACGGGCCTTGGGCGCCACCTCGGCCTTGCCGAAGTGACCGCGCTGCGGCTTGTTGAGATTCTTCGCCTTCGCGGTGCCCGCACCGAGCTGAAGCGCGACGTACCCGTCCCGCTCCTCGTTCCGCTGGGATACGACCTGCACGCCTTCGAGGCTCAGGACGGTAACCGGCACGTGGCGGCCGTCGTCCTTGAACAGGCGGGTCATCCCCATTTTCTTGGCGATCACGCCAGTACGCATGATCCGTTCCTTCCTTGCAGAGGCTCCCCGGATCGAGGGAGCGTGACCAACAAAAAAGGCCCTCGCGAATGCGAAGACCCAGCCCGATTTCCGGTCGCCCCCGTCAGGGCTAACTTTCTACCATCTCAGGCAGAAGACGGGGACTCGGTCGCCAGCGAACTGGCCGGTATCCCTGCTCTTCCATCATCCCGACCCGAAGGCCCTTGGGCTGAAAAGCGACGCGGCACCGACTCGGCACCGCGTGGAGGCAGTCTCTTAGGCGAGTTTGATCTCGACATCAACACCTGCCGCGAGGTCGAGCTTCATCAGCGCGTCGACGGTCTGCGGGGTCGGCTGAACGATGTCGAGCAGGCGCTTGTAGGTGCGCACTTCGAACTGCTCGCGCGACTTCTTGTCAATGTGCGGGCCACGGTTGACCGTGAACTTGTCGATGTGCGTCGGCAACGGGATCGGGCCACGGATCAGCGCGCCGGTGCGGCGGGCGGTGTCGGCGATCTCGCCGGTGGCCTGATCCAGCACGCGGTGATCAAAAGCCTTCAGACGAATGCGAATATTCGAGTCCATGTCCACCACCGCTGCGAAAGAGCCATGGGGCGCGCCATCCGGCACTGCCCCGTCCATCATGGATGCCGCCGATGACGGCACCCTCACATAAATAGGCCGGCCGACTCTCCCGCGAGGGAGAGCCGGCCGGCCCGGTCGTCTATATTACTTCGTGATCGAGGCCACAACCCCGGCGCCGACAGTGCGGCCACCCTCACGGATAGAGAACCGCAGGCCCTCTTCCATGGCGATCGGGGCGATCAGCTTGACGCCGAGCTGCACGTTGTCGCCCGGCATCACCATTTCGGTGCCCTCGGGGAGAACGACCTCGCCAGTCACGTCCGTCGTGCGGAAGTAGAACTGCGGACGGTAGTTGGCGAAGAACGGCGTGTGACGGCCACCCTCGTCCTTCGACAGAACGTACACCTCCGAGGAGAACTCGGTGTGCGGCTTGATCGAGCCCGGCTTGCAGAGCACCTGGCCACGCTCGACCTCTTCACGGCCCACGCCGCGGATCAGCGCACCGATGTTGTCGCCGGCCTGACCCGAGTCGAGCAGCTTGCGGAACATCTCGACGCCGGTGACGACGGTCTTGCGGGTGTCCTTGATGCCGACGATCTCGACTTCCTCGCCGACCTTCACCTGACCGGTCTCGACACGGCCGGTGACGACGGTGCCACGACCCGAGATCGAGAACACGTCCTCGATCGGCATCAGGAACGGGCGGTCGAGCGGACGCTCCGGCTGCGGGATCCAGCTGTCAACAGCTTCCATCAGCTTGAGCACGGCGTCATGGCCGATCTCGGGCGTCTTGTCCTGCAGCGCGGCCACGGCCGAACCCGGGATGACCGGAATGTTGTCGCCGTCGAAGTCGTACTTCGAGAGCAGCTCGCGGATTTCCAGCTCGACCAGCTCGAGAATCTCGGCGTCGTCGACCAGATCGACCTTGTTCATGAACACGACCATCTGCGGCACGCCGACCTGCTTGGCGAGCAGGATGTGCTCGCGGGTCTGCGGCATCGGACCGTCGGTGGCGGAAACCACCAGGATCGCGCCGTCCATCTGTGCTGCGCCGGTGATCATGTTCTTCACATAATCGGCATGGCCCGGGCAATCGACGTGCGCGTAGTGGCGCGCCTGCGTCTCATACTCGACGTGGGCGGTCGAGATGGTGATGCCGCGCTCGCGCTCTTCCGGCGCCTTGTCGATGTTGTCGTAGCTCGTGAACGTCGCGCCGCCCGTCTCGGCGAGCACCTTCGTGATCGCGGCGGTCAGCGAGGTCTTGCCATGGTCGACGTGACCGATGGTGCCGATGTTGCAGTGCGGCTTCGTCCGCTCGAACTTAGCTTTCGCCATGGTGTCCTACCTTCTTTCAACCGTTTTGCCGGACGGACCGCCCGATGCGGTCGCGCCCATAACCATATTTTTCGCGTTACGCCAGCTTCGCCTTGACCTCGTCCGCAACGTTCTGCGGAACCTCGTCATAATGCGAAAACTGCATGCTGTACTGCGCGCGCCCCTGCGTGAACGAACGCAGCTGGTTCACATAGCCGAACATGTTCGCCAGCGGCACCATGGCCTCGACGACCTGGGCGTTGCCCCGGCTGTCGGTGCCCTGGATCTGACCACGGCGGCTGTTCATGTCGCCGATCACGTCGCCGAGATAATCCTCGGGGGTGACGACCTCGACCTTCATGATTGGTTCGAGCAGCTTGATGCCGGCCTTGACGGCGGCCTCGCGCATGCCGGCACGGCCGGTGATCTCGAACGCCAGTGCCGACGAGTCGACGTCATGATACGCACCGTCATAGAGCGTCGCGGTGAAATCGATGATCGGGAAGCCGATCAGCGACCCCGTCGCCGCGATCTCGCGAATGCCCTTCTCGACCGAGGGAATATACTCCTTCGGTACGTTGCCGCCCTTGACCTCATCCTTGAAGATGACGCCCTGGCCGCGCTCGCCCGGCTCCACCGTGAACTTGATGCGGCCAAACTGGCCGGAGCCGCCCGACTGCTTCTTGTGGGTGTAGTCGACGTCGACCTTCTTGGCGAGCGACTCGCGATACGCCACCTGCGGCGCACCGACGTTGGCCTCGACCTTGAATTCGCGGCGCATGCGATCGACGATGATCTCGAGGTGGAGTTCGCCCATCCCCTTGATGATCGTCTGGCCGCTCTCGCTGTCGGACGACACCCGGAACGAAGGATCCTCGCGAGCAAGGCGATTGAGCGCGACGCCCATCTTTTCCTGGTCCTGCTTGGTCTTCGGCTCCACCGAAAGCTCGATCACCGGCTCGGGGAACTCCATCCGCTCGAGGATGATCGGGGCGCTGATGGCGCACAGCGTGTCGCCAGTCGTGGTGTCCTTCAGGCCCGCAAGAGCGACGATGTCGCCGGCATAGGCGATCTGGATGTCCTCGCGCTCGTTCGCATGCATCAGCAGCATGCGGCCGACCTTTTCCTTCTTGTCCTTGACCGAGTTCATCACTTGCGACGCGGTCTCGAGCTTGCCCGAATAGATACGCGCGAAGGTGAGCGTACCCACGAACGGATCGTTCATGATCTTGAACGCGAGCGCCGAGAACGGCACCGCGTCGTCGGACGCGCGGGAATCCTCGTCGCCGTTCGGCAGGATGCCCTTGATCGCGGGGACGTCGAGCGGGCTGGGAAGGTAATCGACCACGGCGTCCAGCAGCGGCTGCACGCCCTTGTTCTTGAAGGCCGAACCGCAGACGACCGGCACGAACGACATGTTCAGCGTGCCCTTGCGGATCAGCTTCTTCAGGTCGGCGACGCTCGGCTCGTTGCCTTCGAGATAGGCCTCCATGAGATCGTCGTCCTGCTCGACGGCCATCTCGATCAGCTTCTCGCGGGCTTCGGCGGCCTTGTCGGCGAGATCCTCGGGGATCTCCTGATATTCGAACTTCGCGCCGAGGCTCTCCTCGAGCCACACGATCGCACGGTTCTCGACCAGATCGACCAGACCCTTGAAGCCGCCCTCGATGCCGATCGGCAGATACAGCACGGCAGGACGCGCACCGAGGCGCTCGATGATCGAATCGACGCAATAGTCGAAGTTCGCGCCGGTGCGGTCGAGCTTGTTGACGAAGCACATCCGCGGCACGCCATACTTGTCGGCCTGACGCCACACCGTCTCGGACTGCGGCTCGACGCCGGCAACGCCGTCGAAGCACGCGACCGCGCCGTCGAGCACGCGCAGCGACCGCTCGACCTCGATCGTGAAATCGACGTGGCCCGGCGTGTCGATGATGTTGATGAGGTGCTCTTCGCCGTTGCCCTCTTCGGCGCGCCACTTGCACGTCGTCGCGGCGGACGTGATCGTGATCCCGCGCTCCTGCTCCTGCTCCATCCAGTCCATCGTGGCGGTGCCCTCATGGACCTCGCCGATCTTGTACGACTTGCCGGTGTAGTAAAGGATACGCTCGGTCGTCGTCGTCTTGCCGGCGTCGATGTGCGCCATGATGCCGATGTTGCGATAGCGGTCGAGCGGATGGCTGCGGGCCATGATCTTACTCCAATGCCGGGAAAGCCGCCACGCGGCCATTCCCGGCGATATAAGGATGAGGTGTCAGCGACGCCAGACCGAAGCCGGCGCCGATGACCCCGCCGTTACCAGCGGTAGTGCGAGAAGGCGCGGTTCGCCTCGGCCATGCGGTGCGTGTCCTCACGCTTCTTCACGGCGTTGCCGCGATTGTTCGCCGCATCCAGCAGCTCGCCGGAAAGGCGACCGGACATGGTGTTCTCGCTGCGCGCACGCGCGGCCGTGATGAGCCAGCGGATCGCGAGCGCCTGCGACCGCTCGGGGCGAACCTCGACCGGCACCTGATAGGTGGCGCCGCCGACGCGACGGCTGCGGACCTCGATGCCCGGCTTGATGTTGTTCAGCGCATCGTGGAACACGCCGATCGGATCGCGCTTGGCACGCGTCTCGACCGTGTCGAACGCCGAATAGACGATGCCCTCGGCGGTGGACTTCTTGCCGTCGAGCATGACGGAATTCATGAACTTGGACAGCACCTCGTCACCGAACTTGGGATCGGGGAGGATGATGCGCTTCTCTGGACGACGACGACGTGCCATCTGATTTTCCTTCTAGACTTCAGCCTGTTGGTCGAACGACCCTGCGCGCCGCCGCAAGCGATGGGCAGGGGCCGACCGGCTTACTTCGGACGCTTGGCGCCGTACTTGGAGCGGGACTGGCGACGATCCTTGACGCCCTGCGTGTCGAGCACGCCGCGCAGCACATGGTAGCGCACGCCGGGAAGATCGCGGACACGACCGCCGCGGATCAGGACCACGGAGTGCTCCTGGAGGTTGTGACCCTCGCCCGGGATGTAGCTGATGACTTCGCGCTGGTTGGTCAGGCGGACCTTGGCCACCTTGCGCAGCGCCGAGTTCGGCTTCTTCGGGGTCGTGGTGTACACCCGGGTGCAGACGCCGCGCTTCTGCGGGTTCGCCTCCATCGCGGGGACTTTCGAGCGCTCTTTCTGCGGCTCACGGCCCTTGCGGACCAGCTGGTTGATCGTTGGCATGAAGCCCTTCACCTTTGGAGTTACTTTACCGATGCCCGAATTGCCCGCCCGCCCCCGAACACGGAAACGAACGGATGCACGAAAGCCCCGGCGGCCGGTAAACCGGCCCACCCAGGCCTTCCCACGCATCAGCAATGTTCAAGCTCAGTCCGCGAGCGGCCGTGCACCAACAGGAACACAGGCCTCCAGCCCTTGGACAGGGGCGCGCTATAGCCGCCGACTCATGCCGGGTCAACCGGCGGCGCGGCCCGGACGGCCTTGGTTCCACAGCATGATCCAGCCGAGGCCGAACAGCCAGCCGGCCAGGACGTCGCTCGGCCAGTGCACCGCCAGCACCACGCGCGAGGTGCCGATGGCGACTACCAGCAGCATGGCGAGCGCGAGTGCGGCGGCACGGTGCCGGGCAGGCATCAGCAACGCGATCGAGAGGTAGAGGATCGCGCCGTTGGCGGCATGACCGCTCGGGAAGCTGAACGAGGTCACCGCGTCGAGATGTGGCAGCAGCGCCGGGCGCGGGCGGTGGACGATCGCCTTCATGGCGCTGTTCGCCCCCGCTCCGCCCGCGACGATCGCGACGAACACCGCCGCGCGCCGCCACGCACGGACGGCCAGCAACCCGACTGCGACGAAGGCCGCGATGATGGTGCGCGTCAGGCTGTCGCCGAGCCACGTCACCGCCTCAACAAGCGGTAACAGCCCTTCGGACGGCGCGGCCGAGAGCAGGATCGCGCGATCGATACTCGCAAGCAACCCGGCCCGGATCGCAACCGCGATCAGTACAACCGCGACGAAAAGCCCGCTCGCGATCCATCGCCAACGTGCGGGGAGACCGCCCCTGCCCTCGCCATGACGCATGCCGGACGCCATGGGCCTTCCCGTCACGATGAACTCCCCGGGAGACAGGCCCGCCGACCGCGCGACAGACCCGATCGACCGGCCTAGAAGTGGATCGCCCGCCCGTAGGCGCCGAGCACGCTCTCGTGCATCATCTCGCTCAGCGTCGGGTGCGCGAACACCGTCTGCATCAGGTCGGTTTCGGTCGTCTCAAGCTGGCGGGCGACGACGTAGCCCTGGATCAGCTCGGTCACTTCCGCGCCCACCATGTGCGCGCCGAGCAGTTCGCCGGTCTTGGCGTCGAACACCGTCTTGACGAAGCCCTCCGCCTCGCCGAGCGCGATCGCCTTGCCGTTGCCGATGAAGGGGAACTTGCCAACCTTCAGCTCGTGCCCGGCCTCCTTCGCCTGCGCCTCGGTCATGCCGACGGAGGCCACCTGCGGGCGCGAATAGGTGCAGCCCGGGATGTTGCCCTTGTTCATCGGGTGAACGCCCGCATAGCCGGCGATCTTCTCGGCGGCGATCACGCCCTCGTGGCTCGCCTTGTGTGCCAGCCACGGCGGGCCGGTCACGTCGCCGATCGCGTAGATACCGTCCACGTTGGTGCGGCCATATTCATCGGTCTTGATGTGATAGCGCTTGTCCGGCTCCACCCCGACATCTTCCAGCCCGATGTTCTCCACGTTCGGCACGATGCCGACGGCAACGATCACGTGACTGAACTCCTGCTCGGACAGCGTGCCGTCTTTCGCCTTGATGGTCGCTTTCACGCCGGTGTCCGACGTCTCGATCTTGCTGACGCCGGTGGAGGCGAGGATCTTGATCTTCTGCTTGGTCAGCGCCTTGGCCATGAAGTCGCTGACCTCGGCGTCTTCCACCGGCAGGATGCGGTCCATCATCTCGACGATGGTCACCTCGGCGCCCATGTCGTTGTAGAAGCTGGCGAACTCCACGCCGATCGCGCCCGATCCGATCACCAGCAGCTTCGTCGGCATCTCGGGCGGCACCATCGCGTGGCGATAGGTCCAGATGCGCTTGCCGTCGGCCTTGGCGAACGGCAGGTCGCGCGCGCGTGCGCCAGTGGCGATGATGATATTGCCGGCTTCCAGATCGGTCTTCTTGTCGCCCGTCGTCACCGTCAGCTTGCCCTTGGCGGTCAGCTTGCCGACGCCCTCGATCACGGTGATCTTGTTCTTCTTCATCAGGCCGGTCACGCCCGAGTTGAGCTGCCCCGCCACCTTGCGGCTGCGCTCCACCACCTTTTCCAGATCGAACGCCACGTTGCTGGCCGACAGCCCGTAGGCCGAGGCGTTCTGCATGTAATGATAGATCTCGGACGTGCGGAGCAGCGCCTTGGTGGGGATGCAGCCCCAGTTGAGGCAGATTCCGCCCAGCCGCTCGCGCTCGACGATGGCGACCTTCAGGCCGAGCTGTGCCGCGCGGATCGCCGCGACATAGCCGCCGGGGCCGGAGCCGAGGACGATGAGATCGTAAGTGTCAGCCATTATGCTCTCCCCGGAGCGGCACGTCGGTGCGCGTGGTTCATTGTCGTCAGGGCCGGATCAGGCCAGCATGCCCAGCGGCTTTTCCACCAGCCGCTTGAACGCCGCCATCAGCTGCGCGCCGTCCGCGCCGTCGATCGCGCGGTGGTCGAAGCTGCCGGTGGCGGACATCACCGTCGCCACGTCCAGCTTGCCGTCGACGATGTACGGGCGCTTCTCGCCCGCGCCGATCGCCATGATCATGCCCTGCGGCGGGTTGATGACCGCCTCGAACTGCTTGATCCCGTACATGCCCATGTTCGACAGGCTGGCGGTGCCGCCCTGATACTCACTCGGCTGCAGCTTGCCGGCGCGCGCACGGCCGGCCAGATCCTTGATCTCGGTCGCGATGGCGGCGATGCCCTTGGTGCCGGCATCCACCACCACCGGGGTGATGAGCCCGCCGGGAATCGACACCGCCACCGAGATGTCGGCGCGGGTGAAGCTGATGAGCGTGTCACCGGCGAACTGCACGTTGCAGGCCGGCACCTCCAGCAGCGACAGCGCCAGCGCCTTGACCAGCAGGTCGTTGACCGACAGCTTCACGCCCCGGCTTTCCAGCGCGCTGTTCAGCTCGCCGCGCAGCTTCAGCAGCGCATCGAGCTGGATATCCACCGTCAGGTAGATGTGCGGCACCTGCTGCTTGGATTCCGTGAGGCGGCGCGCGATCGTCTTGCGCATGCCCGACAGCTTGCTCACCTCGTGCGGGATCGGGCTGGCAGCGGATGCGGCGGGCGCCGGCTTGGCCGCGGCGGGAGCCGCCTCCGCCTTGGCCGGCGCGCTTGTCGCCTCGGCGGGCTTGGCGCCGCCCGGCTTGGCGTTGGCGAGGTCGGCCTTCACAACGCGCCCGTTCGGCCCGGACCCGGCGACCGAGGCGAGGTCCAGTCCCTGCTGCTCGGCCAGGCGGCGCGCCAGCGGGCTGGCCTTGACGCGACCTTCACCGGCGGGTGCCGCTGGTGCGGGCGCGGCAGGAGCGGATTCGCTGCCCTTGGCCGCCGCCTCGTCCTTCTGCTCGGCGTTGCGCGTTTCCAGCGAGGCGGCAGGCGAACCGGCGCTGCCGGCCTCCTTGTCCGCATCCTTCGCATCCGCCTTTGCTGCGTCAGCCTTCGGTGCGTCAGCCTTCGGGGCATCTGCCTTGGCGTCGGGCGCTGCCTCCGCCGGCTTCTTCGCCGGGGCGGCATCCTCGTCCTCGCCGGCGATCAGCGCAATCACCGCGCCCACCTTCACGCCCTCGGTGCCGGCGGGCACGACGAGCTGGCTGATCGTTCCCTCGTCCACCGCCTCGAATTCCATCGTCGCCTTGTCGGTCTCGATCTCGGCGAGCAGATCGCCGGATTTCACGACGTCGCCTTCCTTCACCAGCCATTTGGCCAGCGTGCCTTCCTCCATCGTGGGCGAAAGCGCGGGCATCTTGAGCTCGATCGGCATGGCTTGGGCCACTCCCCGGGGAAGGTCTGTTTGTGTCGCCGTCTCTCAACCATGACCGCCCCGCCGGTCAAGGCTCAACGCTTGCGCGGACCCGCCTTATGCCGCAATCGTCGGCAAACAGGGGGAGCGGGCGAATGCGGACCTATCTGGTCGTGATCGACGAAGACGCATCGGCGCGCGTGGCGCTGCGCTTCGCCGCCCGCCGCGCGGCGAAGACCGGCGGCGCGATCGAGATCCTCGCGCTCGTCGCCCCGCCCGAGTTCGTCCAGTGGGGCGGCGTGCAGGCGGCGATGGAAGAGGAAGCGCGGCTGCGCGTGGATGCGATGGTGGCGCAGGCGGCGGGCGAGCTGATCGAGGAGACCGGCCTGTCGCCCGCCGTCACCATCCGCCAGGGCGATCCCGTCGCGGCGGTGCGCGAGGCATTGGCCGATCGGCCGGAGACCGCCGCTCTGGTGCTGGGCGCAGGCACCGATGGCGAGGCGGGCGAACTGCTCGCCTATTTCGCCGGGCCGGAGGCGGGCAACATGCCCTGCCCCGTAATGATCGTCCCCGGATCGTTGAGCGACGAGGCGCTCGACAGGCTGAGCTGACGCCAGGACTACAGCCCCGAACTTCAGGGAACCTCGTGCTCCTCCATCGTCGTCGTGGCGACTTCGGGTGTCGTCGTCGTCGTCACCATGATCCGGCCGCCCCCCGGCGTCGAGCGGATTTCGGTGGTCGTGATACTCCCGTCGGTCTGCGCCGGCCGCGCCTCCCCGGTGATGGTGTCGATCACGCGGGGCGTGGCGCCGTAGATGGCCGGCGGGGTCGTCCAGTCGATGCCGGGCACCGCGTCGATCACCATCGCGCTCTCGTCGATCATCACTGCGTCGTTGAAATAGCGGATCCACCGCGCGCCCGTCGGCGGCACGGGCAGGCCGTAGCCGATCCAGTCGTCCACGCGGTACGGCTGCTCCACGAACAGCACCGGCAGCCGCTGCCCCCGTTCGTAGCGGAACGCCGGGCCATGGCCGCCATCCCACGGCAGCAGCCGCCCTGCCGCATCCACCCCGAGCCGCCGTGGCGCAGGCGGCGGCACGACCCCCTGCACGCCGCGCGCGGCCCCCGCCGGGGCGGCAGCGGACGGCTTGGCTGCCGCGCCCGTCGACCATTCCTCCCGGGTCCAGCCGCCGCCGGCCTGTGACGGGGCCGACCCGAGCGGACGCGCCGCCGGCACGGACGATACCGGCCCCGAGACATCGTCGGACCAGCCGCTGCTGGTCCAGCCCCCGGTCGCAGCGGGAGCGCGCACTTGGGGGGCCGGTCGCACTGCCGGTGTCTGCGGGTTTGCCCCGGTTGCGGGCACCCGTCCCGCTATGGACGAGGACGAGGGAACGGTATCACGGCCCGGCGTCGACGACGTCGGCTGCGAAGTAGCCGCCACCCCCGGCTCTACCGGAAGAGTCACCGAAGACGCGGCGCGCGCGCCGACCGCGGCCGATGTGGGCCGCGCGCCCTTCTCGGTCGGAGCGGCCGGCACGAGCGGGCCGCCGTTCGATACCGTGGATTCCGCAGCGGGAGATGTCGCTGCCGGGGATGCCACCGCCGCCACATCGTCCGACCAGCCCTCGCGGGTCCAGCCGCCGGTGGCCGGCGAGGC